>JBKPRJ010000028.1:0-76085 GCA_046734455.1 Actinomycetota bacterium
GCCCGCGCCTGTCACATCGCCACTGTCGCGCTCCTCGTCCTCACCGGACTCGGCCTGCCCGTGGGTGTTTTTTACTGGACAGGCGTCGCCGCGGTCGCCGGGCTGCTCGCGTATGAGCACTCGCTCGTCTCGCCGCGCGACTGGCAGCGGCTCGACATGGCGTTTTTCACGATGAACGGGGTCATCAGCGTGACCTTCTTCGCCTTCGTCCTCCTGGACGTTTTGGTGTGATCTCCGCGCGGCGCCTCGGCAGACGCTTCGGTGCGAAGCGTGTCCTCCGCGACCTCGATCTCGAGGTTCGTTCCGGTGAGCTACTGCTCGTCACCGGGCCAAACGGCTCGGGGAAGTCGACCCTCCTCGCGCTCATGGCCGGCCTGCTCGCGCCGACGGAGGGTGAGATCGAGGTTGATCTTCCGCGCGGCCGGATCGGTTACCTCGCGCACGAATCTCTGGTCTACAAGGAGCTGACCGCGCTCGAGAACCTCGACCTCTACGGACGCCTCTACCACGTGCCCGAGCGCCGGGAGACGATCGGGGCCCTGCTCGAGCGCTTCGGCCTGTGGGAAGCCCGCCACCAGCGCGTCGGCTCCTTCTCGCGCGGCATGCAACAGCGGCTCGCGCTCTGTCGCGTCCTCCTCCACGAGCCCGAGCTTCTCCTGCTGGACGAGCCCTACTCCGGCCTCGACGCCTCGGCCCGCACACTCGTCGACGACGTGCTTGCCGAGGAGGCCGGTGCGAGGACTCTCGTCGTCGCCAGTCACGAGCCGGAGCACATTCGTCCACTCGCAACTCAGGCACTGTCCCTCGCATGACCTACTTCGCCGACGTCGCCGCGCTCACCCGTAAGGACATTCTCCTCGAGCTCCGGTCACGCGACACCTTGCCGGCGATGCTCCTCTTCGTCGTCTCCGCACTGGTCGTCTTCCACTTCTCGCTGCCGTCCGAAGCATCGGAGACTGCCTCCACCGGGCTTCTGTGGATCGCACTCCTCTTCACGGCGCTCCTCGGGCTCGGCCGCGCCTTCACCGCTGAGCGGGAGCAGCGCGTCCTCGACGGGCTCGTCCTCGCCCCGTGCGACCGGAGCGCGATCTGGCTCGCCAAGAGCCTCGGCGTGCTGGTCTTTCTCGGAGTCGCCGAAGCCGTTGCGCTGCCGGCGTACGCCCTCTTCTTCGAGCCCGTCGGCTGGGAGCTCGTCGCTGCGGTCGTCCTGGCTGACCTGGGGCTTGCCGCAGTTGGGACGCTGCTGGCCGCGATGGCCGCCGCGAGCCGCGCACGCGAGCTCCTGCTGCCGCTCCTCTTCCTGCCGCTCGTGATCCCGGTGGTCGTCGGCGGAGTGGGCGCGACGGTGGTCGACGACCCCGGCCGCTACCTCGGCTTCCTCGCTCTCTACGACCTGATATTTGCGATTCTTTCGTGGGCGAGCTTTGAGTATGTCGTTGCCGAATAACCGTGCCGTCCTGCTCGCCGCGGCAGCCTCCGTGCTGCTCGTGGCAGGTCTCGCGCTGGCGCTCTTCTGGGCGCCCGAGGACGCTGACCAGGGCTTCAGCCAGCGGATCTTCTACGTCCACGTCCCGATCGCACTGACCGCGTATGCATGCTTCGGCTGGGGCGCGTGGAAGGCGCTTCGCCTCCTCTGGACGCGGGAGTCCCGCTACGACCTCGAGAGTTACACCGCGGTGCACATGGGCGTCATCTTCGGGATCCTCACGCTCGTCACGGGCTCCATCTGGGCGAAGATCTCGTGGGGGGTCTGGTGGACGTGGAGCGAGCGGCAGCTGACGCTCTTCCTCGTCCTCTTCCTCTTCTACAGCGCGTACTTCATGCTCCGCTTCTCCATCGACCCCGGGCCGCGGCGGGCCAACCTCTCGGCGGTGTACGCGCTCTTCGGCGTCGCCCTCATCCCGGTCAGCTTCCTCGCCATCCGGCTGGCGGAGAATTTCATCCACCCGGTCGTCTTCACCCGCGATGGGCCGCAGATGTCGGGGAGCATGTTCCTCGTCTTCTGCATCTGCCTCGCCGCGATGCTGGCGCTCTTCGCGTCGCTCTACACGAACGAGCTGACCGGGAAGCGGCTCGACGCGCGACTGCGCGAGTTGCGGGAGGCGCTCGAATGACCACGTCGGAGAAGTACGTCACCGCTGCCTACCTCGTCGTCCTCGCGGTCGTCCTCCTCTACGTCGTCCTCTACTCCTTCAAGCTCTCGCGGCTCGAGCGCGAGGTGGCGGAGCTCACCGAGCTCGCCCAGAGGCGCAAGGCGGCCTGATGGCAGAGCTCGCCGTCATCCTCGTCTGGCCCGCCCTCGCCGGGTACCTGGAGGCGGCGGTCGCCTATCTCGGGGACGGCGTCAGGCCAGGGCGGCTTGCCCGCTTCGCCATCTGGGGCGTGCGGATCGGCTGGCTGGCGCAGACCGCGCTGCTCGTCGTCCAGGCAGCGCGCGCCGAAGGATTCCCGTGGGCGACCTGGGCCGGATCCCTGAACCTCTTCGTCTGGCTCGTCGTCGGCGCCTATCTGATCTGGGGCTGTCGCAGCCCGTTCCGGTTGCTCGGGCTCGTCGTCATGCCGCTCGCGGCGGTGCTCTTCCTCGTCGCCTGGCTCAGCGGCGGAGCCGGGAGCGGGGGCGGGAGCGAGCTCGGCAACGTCTTCCTCGCCTTCCACGTCGGCCTGATCCTCGCGGCGTTCGCGGGCTTCACGCTCGCCGCGGGCCTCGCCGCCCTCTACCTCTGGCAGGAGCGGCGCCTGAAGGGCCACGCGCCCGGCGTGCTGCGCCAGCGCGCCCCGTCGCAGGCCGCCCTGGACACGCTCACCGGCCGGACGATCCTCGTCGCGCTCCCCGCACTCACGCTCGGTCTTGCAGTGGGCCTTGCGCGTCTCGGCTCGAAGGGCGGCGGCTTCGACGCGGTCATGGCCGCCGCGCTGCTCACCTGGGCCGCCTACGCGGCATTTCTCGTCCTTCGCTACGAAGCCGGCTGGCGCGGCCGCCGCACGGCGTACCTCGCGCTTGGCGCCTTCGCGCTCGTGGCGGTCGCCCTCGTCCCCGTCACGCACTTCTGATGCACCTCGTCCTCGTCGGCACCTCGCACCATCGCGCTCCCGTCGAGCTTCGCGAGCAGCTGTACGTGAGCGCGCCCGAGAACCCGGAGCTGGTCCGCCGGCTCGCGGGTGAGGATGGTGAGGCGGTTGCGCTCTCGACCTGCAACCGCACAGAGCTCTACCTCGTGGACGACGACGCGGATGCCGCGCAGGAGCGCGCGTTCGCCGAGCTCGCCGCGCTGAGTGAGATGAGCGAGAGCGAGATCGCGCCGTCGCTCTACACGCTCACGGACGAGGCCGCCGCGCTGCACCTCTTCCGGGTGGCGGCGAGCCTCGACTCCATGATTCCCGGCGAGGCGCAGATCCTCGGCCAGGTGCGCGGCGCCTACGAGACGGCTAAGGAGGCCGGCACGGCCGGATCCCTGGTGCACCGGCTCTTCCGCCAGGCGCTGCGGGTAGGCAGGCGCGTGCGCAGCGAGACCGCCATCGGCGAGAACCCCGCCTCGATCTCCTCGGCCGCGGCCGAGCTGGCAGAGCGCGTGTTCGGGACGCTCGAAGGGCGACGCATTCTCGTCCTCGGCGCGGGCAAGATGAGCGACCTCGCGACGGTGAACCTGATCGCGCGCGGAGTCGAGAGCGTGTTCGTCGCCAACCGCTCCGTTGAACGCGCGGAGCGGCTCGCGCGGCGCTTCGGTGGGCGCGCCGCGGGTCTCGACGCCGTCGAGGCCGAGCTCGAGGACGTGGACATCGTCGTCGCCTCCACCGGTGCACGCGGCCACGTCCTCTCGGCCGAGCAGATCGAGCGGGCGATGAGGAAGCGCAAGGGGCGCCCGATCTTCTTCGTCGACATCGCCGTCCCCCGCGACATCGACCCGGCCGTGAACGACATTGAGGGCTGTTACCTCTACGACGTCGACGACCTCGAGCGCGTCGTCGAGGAAAGTGTCGCCGGCCGGCGCGAGGAGGCGGTGCGTGCAGAGGCGATCGTCGCCGAGGAAGCCGAGGGCTTCCGGGCGTGGCAGCTCTCGCTCGACGTCGTCCCCGCGATTGCGTCGCTGCGCGCGCGTGCCGAGTCGATCCGGACGTCGGAGCTCGAGCGGGCTGAGGGCCGGCTCGGCTCTCTCAGCCCGAGTGAGCGGCGGGCGGTCGAGTCGCTCACCGCTCAGATCGTGAACAAGCTCCTCCACGCGCCGACGGTGCGCATGAAGCAGGCGGCCGCGGCGGCCGACGGCGTTCTCTACGCCGATGCGGTCCGCCATCTCTTCGATCTCGACGATCGTGATTCTTCGGCTCGGCAGCCGGGGGAGTAGGCTCGCGCTGACGCAGGCGGAGCTCGCCGCCGACGCGCTCCGCTCCGCCGATCCCGATCTCGACGTCGCGCTCGTCCCCATCACGACGGCGGGCGACCGTGACCGCTCGAGGCCGTTCGGCGAGATCGGCGAGCGCGGGGTCTTCGTGAAGGAGATCGAGGAGGCGCTGCTCGCGGGCCGGATCGACATGGCGGTTCACTCCGCCAAGGACATGACGTCGACGGACGCGGACGGGCTGGCCGTGGCTGCGTTCCTCGCCCGGGAGGACGCGCGCGATGCGCTTTGTGGGGCCGACCGCCTTGCACCCGGCATGCGCATCGGCACCGCGTCGGTACGCAGGCGCGCCCAGCTCCTCGCCCTCGAGCCGGAGCTCTCCATCGAGCCGCTACGGGGAAACGTGGACACTCGTCTGCGCAAGCGTGGCGAGCGTGGGCTCGACGCGATCGTGCTCGCCGCGGCCGGCCTGGACCGGCTCGGCCTCGGGACGGAGATCGGCCTCCGGTTCGATCCCGACGAGCTCGTCCCGGAAGCCGGCCAGGGCGCCGTCGCCCTCCAGGTGCGGGCGGGCGAGGAAGAGCTCGGGTCCTCCGTGGACGACGCGGAGACGCGGCGCCGGGTGACGGCCGAGCGGGCGTGCGTGGCGCGTATCGGCGCCGGCTGCCTCGCGCCCGTGGCCGCCCATCACGACGGCGAAGGCCTGACGGCGCTGATCGCCGCCGAGGATGGTGCGTGGATCGAGCGCCGGCGCGGGGACGATCCGCTCGCTCTCGCCGACGAGCTGCTCGCCGCTGCGCCGTGAAGATTGCTGTCACCGGCACGGACGCCCGCCTCGGTGCGCGGTTGCAGGAGGCCGGCTTCGAGGTCGTCTCCGTCCCGCTCATCCGGATCGAGGAGATCGACGGCCTTCCGATCGACGCGGAGCGCTATGACTGGATCCTCGTCACGAGCCGGAACGCGGTCGGGCCGCTCCTGCGCCGCCTGGCCGGCGCCCCGAGGCGGGTCGCGGCCATCGGGCCAGGCACGGCGGAGGCGTTGCGCGCGGGTGGGGTCGAGCCCGACTTCGTGGCCGAACGGTCGACGCAGGAAGGTCTCGCCGAGGAGCTTCCCCGGCCGGAGGGCCCCGTCCTCCATGCCGCTGCCGAGGACGCCAGGGACGTGCTCGTCCGGGAGCTGGGCGCCGAGCTGGTTCCGCTCTACCGCACTGCCGAGGTGGAGCTGTCGTCCTTTCCGGATGCCGACCTCGTCGCGATCGCGTCGGCCTCCGCGGCCCGCGCGCTCGCCCGGCTTCGCTCCGACCTGGCCTGCGTGAGCATCGGCCCGGTGACCACGGAGGAGGCGCGCAGCGTCGGGCTCCAGGTTGTTGCAGAGGCCGAGACGCACGACCTCGAAGGTTTCGTCGCAGCCGTTAAGCTCGCCGCATCGAACGCCAGTTCATCACCCTCCTGACCGATTTCGGCCTCGAGGACGACTTCGCAGGCACCTGCCGCGGCGTGATCAAGCGCATCGCGCCGGACGTCGAGGTGATCGACATCACGCATGGGATTCCGCCGCAGCACGTCCTCCAAGGCGCCCTCGTCCTCGCGAACACCGTTCCGTACATGCCTACGGGGATTCACGTGGCGATCGTCGACCCGGGCGTGGGGAGCGAGCGCAAGCCGGTGGCTCTGCGCGGCTCCGACGGCCGCGTCTACGTGGGGCCGGACAACGGGCTGCTGCTCGTCGCGGCCGACCGGCTGGGCGGGGTGACGGAGGCGGTCGAGATCGCGGAGGAGGCCTACATGCTCGACCGCATCTCTCACACCTTCCACGGTCGCGACATCTTCTCGCCGGCTGCCGCGCACCTGGCGACCGGAATCGACCTCGGCGAGCTCGGTCCCGCGCTCGATCCCACAGGCCTGCACCGGCTCGAGGTGCCGGAGCCGTTGGTCGGCGAGACCAGGATCCGCGCCACCGTCCTCTACATCGACCGCTACGGCAACGTCCAGCTCAACCTCACGGCCGACCATCTCGCGCGGGTCGGCATCGACCCCGGCGCCCGCGTCGAGGTGGAGGTCGGGTTCGAGCGCTACTTCGCCTCGGCGGCGAAGACCTTCGCGGACGCCCAGAAGGGAGACATCGTTCTCTACGAGGACGCCTACGCGAACATCGCGCTTGCGATCAACCGGGGCGATGCGGCGCGGATGTTCGCCGTCCAGGTTGGTGACGAGCTGCGCCTGGCGCCCGCATGAGAGCCCGGATCGAAGCGGCCGGACGGCGTTTCGCGCGCCTGACCACGAGGGCCGTGGTCGCGAGGCCGGCGCTCTGGAGGCTCTTCCGGGGGCCGACTCGCCGCCAGTTCGGCTGGCTCGCAGCCAGCTGGGAAGGGCGGATCGGGCCGGAAGGCCTCGTCCCGCTCGGCGCGGCGCTCGACCGGCTCGACGAGCCGCCGGGCAAGGTGCTTGACATCGGCACCGGAACCGGCAAGGCGGCGCGGGTGGTCGCCAAGCGTTTCCCGGACGCGGAGGTCGTCGGCGTCGATCTCGCGCCCGCGATGGTGGAACAGGCGAAGCGCGTGCTCCCCTCGGAGCTCGCCGGCCGGGTCGGTTTTCAGGTCGCCGACGGGTCGCAGCTCCCCTTTCCGGACGGGAGCTTCGACCTCGTCGTCCTGCAGAACATGATCCCGTTCTTCGACGAGCTCGCGCGGGTCGTCCGTCCGGGCGGCCGCGTGATCTTCGCTTTCTCCCGCGGCGCTGAGACGCCGATCTGGGTCTCGCCCGACAAGCTGCGTGCGCGGCTCGGCGAGGTCGGCTTCGGCGACGTCCAGGAACTTGCCGCCGGGGAAGGGGTCGCCGTTCTTGCCGCCCGGGACGACCCCGGTTAGGATCCGCGGCCAAGCGACGTCCGCGGCGCGGTAGCACCGGCCCGGACGTCGTTTTTCGTCCTAGGTGGGCTCACGACTCGCCCCTGAAAGGCGTCGGCGAGCCTCCGAGCCGGCGACACCCTCGATCTCCACGATCTTTCGGCGCGACGTGTGCCCGGCGACGACTCGGACGCTGTCTCGCGGGACCTTCAACACGGAGGCGAGCAGGTCGGTGAGCGCCTCGTTGGCGCGGCCTCGCTCCGGCGCTGCGGCGACGCGAACCTTCCACCCGGCGCCGTGAGCTCCAACGACCTCGGACTGCTTCGCGCCCGCGGTGACCGTCACAGAGAGTCGCAGGGCCAAGTGGCGAGGGCCGGAATCGAACCGGCGACACCACGGTTTTCAGCCGTGTGCTCTACCAACTGAGCTACCTCGCCCCGGACGGAACAGTCTAGCCTTCCGGGGCTGTGCGGGAACGAAAGCTGGCAGTCATCGGCGCCGCGCTCGACCTTGGGTCGGGGCGCCGCGGCGTGGACATGGGGCCCTCGGCCATCCGCTACGCGGGGCTCGACGACCGCCTCGCCCGACTCGGCTTCGAGTGCGAAGACGTCGGCAACGTGCGCACCGCGACTCCCGAGGCGACGGAGAGCGGCGATCCCCAGGCGCGCTTCCTGCGGCAGATCAAGGAGACCTGCGCCGGGATCGCGGAGAAGGTCTCGGCGGCTCTGCAGGACGACGACTTGCCTATCGTCCTCGGCGGCGACCATTCGATTGCCCTGGGGACGCTCGGAGGGCTGGCGGCGAGCCATGGGGCCGGCGGGGTGCTCTGGTTCGACGCGCACGGCGACCTGAACACGCCGGAGACCTCGCCGAGCGGAAACGTCCACGGGATGCCGCTCGCCGCGGCTCTCGGGCTCGCCGACGGCGCGTTCCGAAGCGACGCGTGGCCGCTTCCGGCCTTGAAGCCCGAGCATGTCACGCTCATCGGGGTCCGCTCGCTGGACGAGGGCGAGCGCGAGCTCGTGCGCGGACTCGGCGTCGCCGTGTACACCATGACCGACGTCGACCGGCGCGGAGTCGAGCCCGTCGTTCGCGAGGCGCTCGAGCGCGTTCAAGGCGCCGCCTTCGTGCACGTCTCCCTCGACATGGACGTCGTCGATCCCGACGTCGCACCAGGAGTGGGGACGCCCGTCCGCGGTGGGCTGTCCTACCGCGAGGCGCACCTCGCCATGGAGCTGGTGGCGGAGTCCGGGCTTCTCGGCTCGATGGACGTCGTCGAGGTGAACCCGATCCTCGACCGCGAGAACGCGACTGCCGAGCTCGCCGTCGAGCTCGTCGCGAGCGCCCTGGGCGAGAGGATCCTCTAGCCGTCGAGAAACGCGTCGATGGCCGCGGCGGTCTCGTCGAACGCATCCCAGAGGACGCTGTGGCCGCCGGGCACGACCTCGACGGTCATGAGGTCTCCGAGCGCCCGGCGGTAGAGCTCGAGCTGTCCGGCGAGCACGACGACGGAGAGCGACCCGACGACCACGAGCGAGGGGACGTTCAGCGTTTCGAACGGCGGCGGAGGCGTTCCCAGCTCCAGGTACGCGTCGCTCACGGCCTGCGCCGAGTAGCGAAGGTGAAGGCGCCCGTCGTCGGCCACGAAGGTGTGGTGCGAGAACTCCTCCTCCAGCATCTCGCGAGGCGTGTGCGCGAGCCCGCTGCGCACGATCCGTACCTCGATCGCCTCGTCCACCGAGGCGTACGACTCCTGCTGCAATGCCTCCGCGGCCAGCTGGTGGGAGTGCGGCGGCGGGAGGAAGATGGCGGGGTCGAGGAGGACGGCGCGGCGGACGAGCTCGGGCCGCACTGCGGCGACCTGCATGGTCAGGCGGCCCCCGAAGCTGTGTCCGATCCAGTACGCGGGCTCGTCGAAGGTCTCGAGCAGGTCGGCCACGTGGGCCGCGATGTCCCGTGGCTCGTCCCAGGTCGAGTGCCCGTGCCCGCGCAGGTCGGCTGCGACGACGTGGAACCGGTTCGCCAGCCGCTCCTCCGCGAGCTTTCGAAAACGACGGCCGTGGCCCGTGACGCCGTGCAGGCAGACCACGAGCGGCGATTCCGGATCGCCCCATTCGTAGGTGTGCAGCTTCATGCCTCTTCCTCGGGCTCGTAATAGGTGCGGCCCTTCAGCTCGTCCGGGAGGTAGTCGACCTCGTAGCCCGACGGGTCGTTCGGCGGATAGACGTAGCCCTGCCCGTGTCCGAGCTTCTTGGCCCCGGGATAGTGGGCGTCCCGAAGAGCCTTCGGCGGTTGCAGCGCTCCGTGCTCGCGGACGTCTTGCGAGGCGGCGCCGAGCGCCTTGATCACCGCATTCGACTTCGGGGCGCTTGCGAGGTAGATCGTCGCGTGCGCCAGGTTGAGCCGCGCCTCGGGGAGGCCGACGTGCTCGACGGCATGAGCCGCCGCGACCGCGACGAGGAGCGCCCGTGAATCCGCCATGCCGATGTCCTCCGAGGCGTGAACGATCAGGCGGCGCGCGATGAAGCGCGGATCCTCACCGCCTTCCAGCATCGAGGCGAGGTAGTAGAGCGCCGCGTCCGGATCGGAGCCACGGATCGCCTTGATGAACGCCGACGTGAAGTCGTAGTGCGCGTCCCCGCCCTTGTCGTAGACGACGGGGCGCCGGCGGGCGGCGTCCTCGACGTGGCGCTCCTCGAGAGGAACGCCCTCGGCGGCCGCCGTCTGTGAGGCGAGCTCGAGGGTGTTCAGCGCCGCGCGCGCGTCGCCCCCTGCGCGTCTGGCGACGAGGGTGACGAGGTCGTCGCCGAGATCGAGACCGAGGTGCTCGGCTCCGCGGCGCACGATCACCGCCAGCTCGTCGTCCGATAGCGGCTCCAGCTCGTAGATCTGGGAGCGGGAGAGGAGCGCCGAGTTGACCTCGAAGTAGGGGTTCTCGGTCGTCGCCCCGATCAGGGTGATGAGGCCGGACTCGACCGCCGGCAGAAGCGCGTCCTGCTGCGCCTTGTTGAACCGGTGGATCTCGTCGAGAAAGAGGATCGTGCGCGTGCCGCCGGCGCCCAGCCGCTCGGTCGCTCGCTGGAGCACCGCGCGTACGTCGGCGACGGATGCCGACACGGCCGAGAGCTCCTCGAACTCCGCGCCCGTCGTCTCGGCGACGATGCGCGCGAGCGTGGTCTTGCCGCTGCCGGGCGGGCCGTAGAAGATCGCCGACCCCATGCGGTCACCGCTGATCGCCAGGGCGAGCGCGGACCCGGGCCCGACGACGTGCTCCTGGCCGACGAAGTCGTCGAGCCGGCGCGGCCGCAGTCGGGTGGCCAGAGGAGCCACGTCCTCCAGGCGCCCATGGGCCGCGTCGGAAAAGAGATCGCTCACGCCGGGAAGTATGCTCACGCCATGGCCACCGTCTCCGTGCGTGACGAGGCGACGGAGCTCCTCCAGGGGCTCCTGCGCGCCAACACGGTCAATCCGCCGGGGAACGAGACGCTCGCGGCAGATCTTCTGCGCGCGTACCTCGAGGACGCCGGGGTGCAGTGCGAGCTCTACGCCAAGATTCCCGAGCGCGCCAACCTCGTCGCCCGTCTGCCCGGACGCGGCGGCCCGACCCTCGCCCTCATCTCGCACACGGACACGGTTCGCGCCGACCCCGAGGAGTGGTCGCTCGACCCGTGGTCCGGCGAGCTGCGCGACGGCGAGATCTGGGGCCGCGGCGCGCTCGACATGAAGAGCCACGTCGCGGCAGCGGCCGTCGCGGTCGCCATGCTCGCCCGCGAGGGCTTCGTGCCCGCCGGCGACGTCGTCTTCGTCGCCTCGGCCGACGAGGAGGTCGGCGAGGATTACGGCCTCTCCTGGCTCTGCGCCAACCATTCCGACGCGATCAGAGCCGACTACTGCGTCAACGAGGGCGGCGGCGACCGGCTCATGATCAAGGGGCGCCCCGCCTATCTGTGCGGCACGGCAGAGAAGATGAGCTCGCCCTTCGTCCTGCGCGTCCACGGGCGCAGCGGGCACGCCTCGATGCCGGGGATCGCGGACAACGCGCTCGTCCGGGCGGCGCGCCTGATCCAGCGGCTCGCCGACTACACGCCGAAGCGGCGCGAGCTTCCGGAGGCGGCAGCCTTTCTGCAGCTCGTCGGCACGGCCGACCTTTCCAAGCTCGACCCGCCCCTCCGGGCAGTCGTCGAGCCGATGCTCTCGCATGCCATCTCGCCGACGATCATCGAGGCGTCGAAGCAGACGAACGTCATCCCCGCGCTCTGCACGGTCGTCTGCGACTGCCGGCTCCTCCCCGGCGAGACGCAGGCAGAGGCCGAAGCCGAGATCCGCGCCGTGCTCGGCGAGGACAACTACAGCTTCGACTGGGTCGAGGGAGTCGGCGGGACGGCGTCGCCGCTCGATACGCCGCTCTGGCGCGCAATCGAGAGCTTCGTCGACGAGATGGAGCCCGGCGCGGCGCTCGCTCCGTTCGTCAACGCCGGCTTCACCGACAGCCACTTTATGCGCCAGGCCTTCGGCACCGTTTGCTACGGGTTCTTCCCGATGCGCGCGATGGATCCCGAGGTCGCCGCGGCGTTGATCCATTCGGCCGACGAGCGCATCCCTGTGGACGATCTCGAGCTTGGCACCCGCTTCCTCATGCACGTGGCACGTACACTCGGAGAGTGAGCAGGGACAAGGTTCGTCTCGGGGGCATGGCCCTCGCCAACGGAGTGCTGGTGCACGGGCCGCGCTACTGGGCCTGCGCGATTCGCCTGGAGGACGGCGGCCTCGAGGTCGCCTCGGGGCTCAAGCCTCTCCGCGCTTCCGAGATCGAGAACCGCCTCATTCGCGGCCCTGCGCGGATGGCCGAGATCTTCGCGCTCCTGCCGGAGATCCGCCGCCGGCTGCCCGCAGCCCAGCTTCCCTTCCAGCGCCCTGCAGTCGCAGCCGCCATGGTCGGAAGCGCCGCCGCTGTCCGCCTCGTCCGCGGCAGCAGGCTCTCGTCCGCAGCGCAAGAGGTCTTCGCTGCGGCCCTTTCCGTCGGGCCCGCCGCAGTCGCGATGCGCGGCTCGAATCTCGCCTCCTACCACGGCGCAGAGCACATCTCCATCGGTACGTACGAGCACGGCGAGGAACGCGCGAAGGAGCACGAGCGCTGCGGCTCGCACCTCCTGGGCCCGCTTCTCCTGACGTCGGCGATCGGGAACGCCCTCGTCACCCGCGCGCCCGCCTCGGTTCGTCCCGCCGCGCGCGCTGCCGCTGGCGTGGGAGCGCTCGCAGCCTCCGTGGAGCTCTTCTCCTGGATGGTGCAAAACCAGCAAAACCCGCTCGCCCGCGCGCTCGCCATGCCTGGCCACGAGCTCCAGCACCGGTTCGTCACGGCCGAGCCTACGCCGGAGCAGCTCGAGGTCGCAAACCTCGCTCTGGACGAATGCGTCCGCCTAGAATCCGCTGCAAATGGCGATAACGGAGCAGCAGAACAAGCGCCTCCCACCTGAGATCTTCGACCTCCCGGTCGAGAAGATGCGGGAGGGCTGGTACACCGACGCATATTTCAACCACGCGCGCGACACGCTGCTCGCGGACGGGAGACACCCGCGCGTCGTCATGCAGGTCTTCCAGAAGAACGAGGCGGTTCTCGGCGGGATGGACGAGGCGATCGCGATCCTCAAGCTCTGCTCGCACGACTGGGAGGCGCTGACCGTCCACGCGCTCTACGACGGCGACGAAGTGGCGCCCCGGGAAACGGTCATGACGATCGAGGGCGACTACACGCTCTTCGCCCACCTGGAGACGGTCTACCTGGGCGTCCTGGCCCGGCGGACGCTCGTCGCCACGAACACGCGCAGCGTCATCGAGTCGGCGAACCGAAAGCCGATCATCTTCATGCCGGCCCGGCACGACCACCACAGCATCCAGACCGGCGACGGCTATGCCGCGCACGTGGCGGGGGCGTCGATCGGCTTCCCGATCGGCATGACCACCGACGCGCAGGCCTCGTGGTGGGGAGGGAAGGGCGTGGGCACCGTCCCGCATGCGCTCATCTCGGCCTACGGTGGAAACACCGTCCTCGCGGCGACGAAGTTTGCGGAGTGGGCTGCGCGCGAGGCTCCCGACATCAACGTCACGGTGCTCGTCGACTTCGAGAACAACTCCGTCGAGACGGCGCTCGAGGTCGCGCGTGCGCTCGGCGACCGGCTCTGGGGCGTACGGCTCGACACGTCCGAGACGCTGGTCGACCGCTCGCTCTGGGACGAGCTGGGCGAGTTCAAGCCCACCGGCGTTAACGAGCGCCTGGTGCGCAAGGTCCGGGCTGCGCTCGACGAAGCGGGATTCGAGCGCATCAAGATCGTGGCGTCCGGCGGCTTCGACGCCGCGAAGATCCGCTCGTTCGAGGAGCGCGGAGTGCCGGTGGACTCCTACGGGGTCGGCTCCGCGCTCATCCGCGGGCAGAACGACTTCACCGGCGACATCGTCCTCACCGACGGGCTCCCGTCCGCCAAGGTCGGGCGTCGCTACAAGCCGAACGAGCGCCTCGAGCTCGTCGTTTAAAGGTTTTCCAGCCTGCGGCCGATGACGGTCGGGGTGGAGCTGATCGTCGACTTTCTGAGCTACGTCAAGGACCAGCTGTTCACGTGGCTGCCCTTGATCTTCCTCGGCCTGCTCGTCTACTTCTTCTGGCGGATGCTCGCGTTCATGCCGCGGGTGAAGCCGACCGAGGTCGAGCCCGACTCGAAGTCGGCGGTCGGCTGGGACGACATCGCAGGAGTGGACGAGGCCGCCGCCGAGCTGCAGGAGGTCGTCGACTTCCTTCAGCACCCGAAGCGGTTCGCCGTCCTGGGTGCTCGCGTCCCGAAGGGGATCCTCATCTACGGGCCCCCGGGCACCGGCAAGACGCTGCTCGCCAAGGCGGTCGCCCATGCCTCCGGCGCCACCTTCTATTCGCAGAGCGCGTCGGCGTTCGTGGAGATGTTCGCCGGGCTTGGCGCCGCGCGCATCCGCAAGCTCTTCGACAAGGCGCGCAAGAACGCGCCGGCGATTGTCTTCATCGACGAGCTCGACGCCGTGGGGATGCGCCGCTCCGGCACGAGCTTCAACCGCGAGCAGGACCAGACCTTGAACCAGCTCCTCGTGGAGCTGGACGGCTTCCGCGGGCCCGACGGCGTGGTCATCATCGGCGCCTCCAACCGTCTCGAAGACCTCGACCCCGCCCTCCTGCGCCCGGGCCGCTTCGATCGCCAGGTCCTCGTCGGGCCGCCCGACCTGGCCGGTCGCGAGGCCATCCTCAAGGTACACACGCGCGGCAAACCACTCTCCCCGGACGTCGATCTCGAGACGGTCGCCCGCCAGACCGCCGGGCTCACCGGCGCGGACCTCGCCAACATCTGCAACGAGGCCGCCATCTTCGCGGGCCGCGCTGAGATGGGCCATCTCCGGCAGATCGACTTCGAGAACGCGATGGAGCGCGTCGTCGCAGGCTTGCAACAGCGCCGAGTCGTCACCGAAAAGGAGAAACGCATCCTCGCCTACCACGAGGCGGGGCACGCGCTCATGTCGCACCTCGTCGGCAGTCCCCAGCCCGTCCAGAAGGTGACCATCGTCTCGCGCGGCCGGGCCCTCGGGTACACGCTGAACACGCCGCAGGAGGACCGCTACCTGCACACGAAGGAAGAGCTCCTCGACCTGATGAAGGTGCTCCTCTCGGGTCGCGCCGCCGAGCAGATCGTCTTCGGCGCGGTGACGAACGGCGCGGCCAACGACCTCGAGCGCGTGACGGATCTCGCCCGCGAGATGATCTTCGAGTTCGGCATGGGCGACGAGGTCTCCTCGCGAACGATGCGCGCCGACAACTACGCCCTCTCGGAGCACACGAAGCGCGTGCGCGACGAGGAGCAGGCGCGTCTCTGCGACCATGCGTTCGATGAGGCCGTTCGACTACTGACCAAGCACCGCCACTCCCTCGACGTCGTCGCTGCAGCACTCCTCGAGAAGGAGACGCTCATGCGCCCGGAGCTCGAGGAACTCCTCACGGATGTGCGTCCGGAGTCCGACGCGTCGGAGCGCGTCGGCACCCCGCAGGTCATCTCGCAGGCCGAGTCCTAGGAGCGCACCCTCCCGATAGGATCGGGGCGTGGACGTCCGCTCCGTCCATCACGTGGCGTTCGCCGTCTCCGACCTCGACGAGGCCGTCGGCACGTACCAGCGGCTCTTCGGGGCCGAGGTCGAGCTGCGGGGTCGCATGGAGGATCAGGGGGTCGAGGCCGCCTACCTTCGCGTAGGGTCCGGGCGGGTCGAGCTCATGAGCGCGCTCGCGGACGACACGCCCGTCGGGCGCTTCCTCGCCAGGCGCGGTCCGGGTATGCACCACGTTGCGTACGAGGTCGCCGACGTCGCTGCCGCGGTCGGCGAGCTGGCCGCGCAGGGCGTGGACGTGATCGACCCGGAGCCCCGCACGGGGCTCGACGGCCACGCTGTCTCGTTCGTCCATCCCGACTCCGTGCACGGAGTGCTCGTGGAGGTGATTGGTGGCTGAGAACGACCAGATCCGGCTGGAGATCGCCTTCGAAGGCGGTCAGATCATCGGCGGCACGGTGTCTCCCGCCGTCTCGAAGGCCTTCCAGGAGGCGATGGCCGGCAACGGGCCGGTGTTCGAGCTCGAGTCGCTCGAGGGCAACTTCCTCGTGGCGCTCGGAAAGGTCGTGTACGTCAAGCGCAGCTCGCGCGAGACGCAGATCGGCTTCGGCTCGACGGCCTAGCTTGCCGCCCGAGACCGAGGATGTGCGCGCGCTCGTCGAGCGCGCGAAGGAGGGCGACCGCGATGCGTTCGAGGAGCTCTACCTTCTCCACTTCGACCGCATCTACAGCTATCTCCAGCTGAGCGTCGGCAACAAGCACGACGCGGAGGACCTCACGAACCAGACGTTCGTGAAGATGATCGAGTCGATCGACCGCTTCGAGTGGCGCAAGGTCCCGATCTCCGCCTGGCTCTTCCGGATCGCGCACAACCTCGCCATGGACCACTTCCGCTCGCGCCGCCGCTGGCAACCGGAGGAGGAGCCACCCGAGCCGCCGGGGAGTGAGGAGCGCTCGGCCGAGGACCAGGCGTTCCATGCGATGGGCGAGCGGAGCATGTTCGAGCTGATCGAGGACCTCTCGGAGGACCAGCAGCAGGTCCTCACCCTCAAGTTCGTGTTCGACTTCTCGAACGCGGAGGTCGGCACGATCCTCGGCAAGAGCGAAGGCGCCGTGAAGTCGCTCCAGCACCGCGCGCTCGGCTCGCTCCAGCGGCGACTGGCCAAGGCCGGCTGATGCCGGTCGAGGTCGGAATCGTCGGCCTGCAGAACGCGGGCAAAACGACGCTCTTCAACGCCCTGACGCAAGCCGGCGCGGGGATCTCTGGGAAGGAGCGCGTCGGGATGGCGCCGATCGCGGACGAGCGGTTGCCGCAGCTGGCCGAGGTCGTCCACGCGAAGAAGGTCACGCCGGCCTCGATCCGGGTCGTCGACGTGCCGGGGACGGGCGCCCAGTTGCTCGGGAACCTCCGCCAGGTCGACGCCCTCCTCGCGGTCCTCGACGACTGGTCCGGCACGCGCGATCCTGCGGCCGATCTCGAGACGCTCCGGCTCGAGCTTTTCGTGGCGGACCGCGACCATGTCGAGCGGCGGCTCGAGCGGGTGCAGAAGCAGGCCAAGTCGGGCGACTCCGGGCTCCGGGCCGAGGTCGCCGAGCTGGAGCGCGTCCTCGCCCACTTGGAGGCCGGGCACTCGCTCTCCGACTACGAGGGCGAGCTTCCTTCCGAGCTCGAGCCGCTGACGACGAAGCCCCTCGTCGAGATCCGAAACGGGCCCTCGGGCGTGGACGTCAAGCTCGAGGCCGAGCTCGCGGAGCTGCCGGACGAGGAGGCTGCCGAGTTTCGGGACGGGCCCTCGGCGCTCGAGGACGTCGCCCGGCGCGTCTTCGAAGCCGCCGGACTGCTCACGTTCTTCACGGCGGGCGAGAAGGAGACGCGCGCCTGGACATTGCGGGAGGGTCTCTCGGCGCTCGATGCCGCGGCCAGCATCCATTCCGACATCGCCCAGGGATTCATCCGTGCAGAGGTGATCCGCTGGAACGACCTCGTCGAGGCGGGCTCGCACGCGGAGGCCGCGAAGCGCGGCCTCCAGCGTCTCGAGGGCAAGAGCTACGTCGTCGAAGACGGCGACGTGCTCAACATCAGGTTCAACGTCTAGGCGTTCGGCGCTACCAGAGAATCGGCTCGCGGTTGCGGAAGAAACCGCCGCGCGGCCCGTCGTCCGGGAGCGTGGCGAGCCAGACCGGCGTGTCGGCGCCCTCTTCGACGGAGAGCCGTGCCGACTGCGTGCCCATGTCCGTGCGCACCCACCCCGGGCAGACCGAGTTGACGAGGATGTTCTCCCCGCCGAGCTCGGCGGTCAGCATCCGCGTGAGGACGTTGAGCCCGGTCTTCGAGACGCGGTATCCGGGCGAGTGGCCGCCCATGTCGGAGAGCTGGCCCATACCGCTGGAGATGTTCACGATCCGTCCGTAGCCGTTCTTGCGCATCAGCGGGAGCGCCTCCTCGGTCAGCCTCCACGCGCCGAAGAGATTGGTCTCCAGCGTGCGGCGCACCTCGTCGAGGTCGGCGTCGACCGCGTTCGTGCTCCAGCCGCCGCCGGTGATCCCCGCATTGTTGACGAGGACGTCCAGGCGTCCGAAGCCCTCCGTGACCGACGCGACGGCGGCGATGATGCTGTCCTCGTCCGTGACGTCGAGCTGGACGGCGCGCACGTTGGGGCCTAGCTCGCTTGCGGTCTCCTCGCCTTTCGCGAGGTCGCGCGAGCCGATCACCACCCGGTAGCCCTGACGGGCGAGCTGACGGGCGACCTCCCGGCCGATCCCGCGGTTCCCGCCTGAGACGAGCGCGACGCGCTCCATTGCGCCATTATCGCCAGCCAATGCAGGGTCGAACCGAGGTCGCCGTCGTCGGTGCGGGAATCGTCGGGCTGGCTGCAGCCGATGCGCTCGCGCGCGGCGGGGCCGACGTCCGCTGCTTCGAGCGGAGCGAGCCCGGATGCGGGCAATCGGCCGGCTCCACGCGGGTCTTCCGCCACATCCACGATCGCGCGGACCTGGTCGAGCTCGTGGTCCGCGCCCGCCGCGGCTGGGACGAGTGGGGCGAGCGCGTCGGCCAGCCGCTCGTCGGGGACGAAGGTGTCCTCTTCGCCTCTCCGGACGCCGAGGAGATGGCCGTGCTGCTGGCCGACGCGGGAGTCGGGCACAGGCTCGTCGACGAGAAAGAGCAGCGACGGCTGCTTCCGATTCTGGAGCCGCCTGGCGGCGCGGCCCTCTACGACATTCGCGGCGGGGCGATACGAGTCCGTGAGACCGTGGCGGCGCTCGTCGCCGGGCTCGGGGAGCGCCTGGTGCGGGAGGAAGTGATCGCTGTCGACCGCGACGGGCTCGTCGAGACGGCCTCCGGCAGCATGCGCTTCGACCGGGTGCTCGTCTGTGCGGGCGCGAGGACGCCGGAGCTCGCCGCGCCGCTCGGGGTCGAGTTGCCGCTCGAGATCAGGGATCACACCCGCGCGACCTTCAAGGCGCGGTCAGAGCACGAACGCCTCGCCTGTTGGATGGACCGCACGAACGCCTACGGCGCGAGTGTCTATTCCGGCCCCGTGGCGGCTCTCGACGGCTTCGCGGTCGGCCTGGCGACGGAGGATTCGGACCCGGCCGGCTCGGTGGCTCGCGTGCGCGCCTATGTGGAGCGCGCCCTGCCCGGGGTCCATCCGGAACCGATCGAGACGATCACGCGGCCGCTCACGATCCTGCCCTGGCATCCCGATGCGTTCGCCGTCTGGGAAGCCGACGCCGCACTGGTCTTCGCCGGGCACAACCTGTTCAAGTTCGCGCCGGTGCTCGGCGAGCTGCTGGCCGATGCGTGCCGCGGCCGGGTCGCACCGGAGCTCAGGCCTCCGGGTCCACCGAGCGCGTAGCGGCGACTGCGTCGAGCTGGTTCGCGTGGTAGAGCACCGCAGCCTCGGCCGTCCGCGCGGCGCGCGCGTCGTGGTGCGACCCGACGGCGTGCAGGAGCTCGGCCAGAACCGAGTTGTCGAGCCCGTCGGCGCGGTCCTCGATCAGTCGCAGCCCGAGATGCACGTGGCCGAGCAGCTTCCCCTCGGGAGTCGGAAGGAAGAGCGGACCTCGGTCGAGCTCGCGGACGCGGCCGGCGTCGTGCAAGAGAGCGGCGGCGACGAGGAGGTCGGTGCGCAGCCGGGGATGCAGCTGTGCCGACTCCCGGCAAAGAGTCGCCACGGCCACGGTGTGCTCGAGGAGCCCACCCGAATAGGAGTGGTGCGAGTCCGGTGTGGCCGGCAGGGTTCGCAGGCGCTCGCGGAAGGCCGCATCGCCGACGAAGCCGTCGACGACTGCCCTCAGCCCGGGATGCGAGATCTCGGCGGCGAGGAACTCGAAGAACCCCTCGACCTCCTCGACGTCACGGCGCGCCTCGGGTATGAGCGTCGCAGGGTCGGCCTCGGCGGGTTCGAGCGAGCGCACCTCGAGCTGCAGCCGGTCGCGGAACCGCTCGACCCGTCCGAGCACGCGCACCGCGTCCCCCTCCCCGAAGCGCTTGTCGAGGAGGTCGACGTCGTTCCAGACGCGGGCGTCGATCCGGCCGCTCGAGTCGACGAGCTCGAGTGCGAGATAGGGGTTCCCCCCGCGCGTTCGCAGGCGTTGCTTGCGGGCGACGGCGAAAAGGCCGTCGATCACGCGATCCTCGGCGAGCTCGGCGATCACGGGTCGATTCTAGGTCCGCGGACGGATGGTAACCTGGCCCGTCGTGCCGCATTTGAAGCCGTTTCGGGCGCTTCGCTACGACCCTGGAACGGTGGGGCCGCTGGACGCCGTCGTCTCGCCTCCGCACGACGTCGTCACGCCGGACCGGCGCGAGGCGCTCGTAACCGCGAGCCCCTACAACGCCGTACGCCTCCTCAACCCGGAGAGCCCCGAGGAAGCTGCTCGGCTTCTCGAGGCCTGGCGCGCTGAAGGAGTGCTTGTCCGTGAGACCGAGCCCGCGGTCTGGGTGTTGGAGGAGACATTCCCCGGGATCGACGGTGGAACGAGAACACGGCGCGGCCTCGTGGCTCGCGTGGAGCTGACGCCGTACTCGGCGGGCGAGGTGCTTCCGCACGAGCGCACGTTCGAGCGCCAGAAGGACGCGCGCCTCGAGCTCCTGCGGGCCGTGCGGACGAAGCTTTCTCCGATCTTCCTCGTCCACGAAGGCTCCTCGCCACTCGTCCCGGGACGAGAGCCCGACGCCGAGGCCACACTCGATGGGGTCACGAGCCGGCTCTGGCGCGTGTCGGGCGAGGCGATCGCCGAGGCGCTCGGCCGTATCCAGGGCAAGTTCCTCATCGCCGACGGCCACCACCGCTACGAGACCGCACTCGCCTTCCACCAGGAAGACGCCAGCGAGGAATCGGCGTACGTCCTCGCCGTCCTCGTGGGGCACGACGACGAGGGCCTCGAGATCCTCCCCACGCACCGCCTTGTCTCGGGAGACGTGCCCGAGCCTGACGGCTCCTTCCGTCTCACGGACGTCGCGGCGAGTGCCGATGCGGGAACCGCCGCGCTGGCCGGTCTGCCGCGAGACCATCCCGCGTTCGTCCTGCTTCGCAAGGACTCGGCTCAGCTCGCCGAAGGAGAAGGACCGGAGCTTGACACGGCGGTGATCGACCGGCTGCCGCTCAGTGACGTGCGCTACACGCCGAGCGCCGTCGCCGCAGAGGAAGCCGTGCGCAGCGGGCGGGCTGACGCCGCCTTCCTCGTGCGCGCTCCGACGATGGAGCAAGTCGTCGAGGTCGCAAGCGCCGGCGAGCTCCTGCCCGAGAAGACGACGTATTTCTTCCCCAAGCTGACGAGCGGCCTCGTCTTCTCGCCCTTCGACGAATGACCGACTGGCTCGCCTTCTCCCGGCAGGTCGCGGCCGACCTCGATGCCGTGCTCGTGGAGCATCCGACGAGGCTCGAGCGCGAGCCCGTCGTCGGGTCGGGCGAGGGAGGCGACGAGACCACGGAGATCGACGCGGCCGCTGAGCGGGCCGTCGTCGCCCGGCTCGAGGAGCTCGCCGCCAGCGGCGTCGAGTTCACGCTCGTCTCGGAGGAGCTCGGGGAGCGCTCGTTCGGAGCGGAGACTCCGCGTCTCGTGCTCGACCCCATCGACGGGAGCATGAACGCCAAGCGCGGCGTGCCCTTCTTCTCGGTCTCGCTCGCCGTCGCCGACGGCCCTTCGATGGCCGATGTCTTCTTCGGCTATGTCTTCGACTTCGGCGCGCGGGAGGAATGGGTGGCGCGGCGCGGCGGGGGAGCGTTCCTCGACGACGCGCCGCTCACCGGGCCCGGGCCGAAGGAGGACGTCGAGATCCTCTCCTTCGAGGCGACCAAGACGGACTCGATCGCCGCGCAGATCGGAGACATGGTCGGCTTCGCGCCGCGCACGCGCGTAATGGGATCCCTTGCTCTCACGCTCTGCCATCTCGCCGCTGGACGGGTGGACGCCGTTTGCTCGCTGAAACCGGCGCGGAGCGTCGACATCGCAGCCGCGCAGCTCCTCGTTCGGGAGCGTGGCTTCGCCATCGATCTTCCCGACCGGCCGCCGTTTGCGAAGGCGCCCCTCGACGTGAGCCCGCACGCGCGCGTCGTCGCGGCGGCGACTCCGGAGCTATGTGGCGAGCTCTACCGCCGTCTCAGCGCGAGCGGCTGAGCCGGTCCCGCAGGTTCTCGCGAACGGCCGGCCACTCCTCGTCGGTCACCGCGTACCACGCCGAATCGCGCAGGGCCCCGTCGCGCACGACCATGTGCTTGCGGAAAATGCCTTCGAAGCTTGCGGGGAGCGCCTCGAGCGCCGCGCGTGAGCGCTTGTTCAGCGCGTCGGTCTTGAACTCGACCCGCATACAGCCGAGCTCGTCGAACGCGTGGCCCATGAGGAGGAGCTTGGCCTCCACGTTGGCGCCCGTGCCCCAGGCCGCGCTCGAGAGCCAGGTCCAGCCGATCTCGAGCCCACGGTGCTCCGGGCGGAGCGCGAGGTAGCGCGTGCTGCCGAGGGGCAGTCCGCTCTCGGCGTCGAGGACCGCGAACGCCTGGTCGAGGCCGGCGGCGGTCCTCTCCATGGCCTCCGCGAACCAGGCGCCGAAGATCTCGCGGGACTCGACGGCGTTGACCGGCATCCAGCGCCAGATCCGGGGATCGGACGCGGCCTCCCAGAGACCCTCCTCATGGGCTGGCGTCAGCGGTTCGACGACGACGATCTCGCCCTCGAGGCGCGGAGCGATCCGCTCCCAGCTCACGCGGGGACGATGAAGACCGGCGTGCCGACCGACACGTGCGCGAAGACCGTCTCCGCGTCGGGGATGCGCATGCGGATGCAGCCGTGCGAAGCCGAGTAGCCGATCGAGGCGGCGTCCGGGGTCCCGTGGATCCCTACGCCCGGAGCCGAGAGGCCCATCCAGCGCGTGCCGAGCGGGTTGCCAGGGCCCGGCGGCACCGGGCTGAGGCCTGCCGCCCACGGAGAGTCGGGCGGGTACCACCAGGGATTCTCCTGCTTCGTCACGATCTCGAACCGGCCGAGTGGAGTCGGGTAGATCGCTTGCCCGGTGGCCACGCCGAACGTTCCCCAGCGCTTCTTGCCGTTCCAGACGACAAGCCGATTGGAGCTGCGCTGGATCACGATCACCGACCTGAACGCCGACGAGGACACCGCTGGCTTCGTGTGCTTGAACGGGATCCTGATCGGCGTGCGGTCGCCGGCGGTGAGTGCGGAGTCGAGCTCGGACGAGAGTACGCGCCTGCGGACCGCGAGTCCCTCCTCCTCCTTCTCGACCACCGGGCGAAGCTTGACGAGGACGACCTTCGCGTCCTTGGCCGGGCGGGCATAGCGACTGTTCAGCGCGGCGACGTAGCGCTCGAGCTTCGCGTGGTCGACGTCGACGGCCAGCGCCACGTTCTCGCCCGGCTTGGCGCGAAGCGCGCCCGCGACGGCGTCGGAGACGAGCGCGTGAGCTCCGAGCCTTGCGGGCGAGACGAGCCTGATGCGGCTGTCGGTCGTGAGCACGAGGCGCTTCGAGAACACGTCTTCGGTCGCCGACGTGGCCTGGTGGACCGTGAACCCGCCGACCGGCACCCCGGCGATGGTGACGCCGTCCGGCACGAGCCGCTCGCCGCTCCCCTTGGCGCCGCGCCCGAGAGGGTCGTCGGCACGCGCGACCGCGACCGCTGCAACGAGTCCGACGAGCACGAGGAAGAGGGGCGCGCCGGCTCGGAGCCAGTGTCGGCCCGACCGGTATTTGCGGTAGCCCATCTTTTCGGTCATATCACGAAGAAGTCGTCAGAACGACCGGAATCCGGACTTCGTGCGGGGGCGTGCCGGTTCCTGCCGCGTCGTCGTCGTGGACGATGATTAGACCACGGGTTGCCGACGAAACTTCATACGGCACCTCGACGGAAAAGGTTCCGCGGCAGCCGGTTCCGCACGACGCTGTGGTGAAGGTGTGCGCCAGAACCTTGCCGCTCGCGTCCACGATCTCGACGGTGACGTTGGCCTCGAAGACATTCGCGCTTCCCTGGACGATGACGGGGCTGTCGACTCGCCCACCGATCTGCGGATCCGTGACGAGGATGGCGGGCATGAGGCTGCGGTAGTCCTTGCGGGTGACCGGCTCGTCGACAACCACGCCCTCCCCACCGAGCACGTCGACCTGCTGACCGTCGAGCTCGAAGAGGACGCCTTTGACCGTCGGGAACTGCGTCAGCGTGTAGACGACCTGCGCGATGCGCATGTTCATCGAGGCGGAGCCGCCGCCGGACTCGAACTCGGAGGTGAGGTCGACGGTTGCGACGCCGTCCTCGACGGACAGGCCGAGGAGCTGGGTGCCGGCCGGGATCTGCGACCCGACCGCTGCGGCCTGCTCCCGCGGTCCGGGCCCGGCGAGCAGCGACTCCATCGCCGCGGTTCCGATCCGCGGAGTGGACTCGGCGGCCCGCTTCACCATGAAGAGCGATTCGTCGCGCGTGAACCAGACCTCGTACTGCACGAGCGTCGCGGAGCCGCTCGAGGTCGAAGAGCTGCCCGTGTTCGTCGGCGTCTCGGCCGAGGTCTCGGCGACGTCGCCCCCCGGCGCCCCGGTCGGGACCGGGCCGGCGGACTCGGCGCCGTTCCCGGCGCCGCAGCTCGCGACGAGAACGCCGCAGAGGGCTGCGACGATCACTGCGAGGGTTCCGATCACGTACTTCATGGCGTCTCCTTCGTGGGTACGCCCTGGATGGTCGACGTCCTCCGCAACCCCCCGCTTGCCGCCGGGTAACGATCAGGTCACGGGGATTCGCAGTGCTGTGCGCCGGCGCCCGGCTGGGGATTGACGCACGTATCCGTCCCGTCGCCGCCGTCGTTCGTGTTCGCGCCGCTGCCCCCGTCGAGGTCGTCGTTGCCGGGCCCGCCCAGGAGGGTGTCGCTCCCTCCTCGGCCCACGCCTTGGTCGTTGCCCTTGCCGAGGCGGAAGACGTTGTCGTACTCGTCGCCCTTGACGACGTCCGCGAAGCGGGAGCCGACGATGTCGCGGATCGCCACGAGGATGTCCGTGCCCTCGCCCGTGACGTGCCCCGTGTCGAGGTCGATGCTTACGGCGCCGTGCGCGTAGTCGTAGTGCACCCATTCACGGTCGGGAGTCCCGCGACCGTCCAAGACGTCGTTCCCGAGGCCGGGCCAGAACGAATCGACGGACGGGCCGCCAGAGAGCCTGTCGTCGCCGCTGCCTCCCTTGAGGACGTTGCGGCCGGTCCCTCCGTCAACCTGGTCGACCCCCGCACCCGCGATCAGCTTGTCGTTCCCTCCGTTTCCGCAGAGACGGTCGGAGTCGCCGAGCCCCCAGATGACGTCGTCCCCGCCGAGCCCGACGATGACGTCGCGGCCGTTGGTCCCCTGGAGCTTGTCGTCGTGCTTCGTGCCCACGATCGTGGCCTTGACGTCGTAGCACTGGTACGCGTGCGCTCGAGCGGCCGTGCCGAGAAAGCCTGCCGCCACGACGAGTGCGACGAAGGCGATGCGCATGCTCTGAGCGTAGGCTCGGCCCGGGAAAGCGCCATCCACCGAAAGGGGTTAGGCAGGCAGGCGGAGCGTGAAGCGCGTGCCGGTCCCGACCTCGCTCCACACCTCGATGTCGCCGCCGAGCAGGCGCGCGTTCTCGAGGGCGATCGCGAGGCCGAGGCCGCTTCCCGGGCCTGCGCGCGCAGTGTCCGCCTTGTAGAAGCGGTCGAAGACGTGCGGCAGGCGGTCGGGAGAGATACCGGGGCCGCGGTCGCTGACCTCCAGGAACGAGCCGACTCCGTCCCGCCCGACGCTCGCGGTCACCTCTCGGCCTCCGTGCTCGAGCGCGTTGCCGATCAGATTGGACGCGATCCGCTCGAGCCGGCGGTGGTCGGATTGGAGGACGACGTCGCCCCCGTTGACTCTCACCCGGTCGTCCCAGCCGCGCGAGCGAACCGCCGCCCGGACGAGCGAGCCGAGGTCGACCCGCTCGTCGCGCACGCGCGCTTCGCCCGCGTCTAGGCGGGAGATCTCCATCAGGTCCTCGACGAGATCCCGGAGCCGCGCGACGTCGTCGACGAGAAGCTCGGCGGGACGGCGGGCGTCGGGCGGCATCTCGTCGAGGTGCTCGGCGAGGAGGGATGCCTCGGCGACCAGCGCGGTGAGCGGCGTGCGGAGCTCGTGCGAGACATCCGAGGTGAAACGCCGTTCCCGCGCCTGGGATTCGGACAGCGCGCGGATCTTGGCCTCCAGCGCCTCGGCCATCTCGTTGAAGGAAGCCGCCCAGACGCCGAACTCGTCGCCGGACTCGACCGGGAGCCTCGTCTCGAGGAGTCCCTCCGCGAGCGAATGCGCTGCCTGGCTCGCGCGTCCCACAGGCGCGAGAATCCGCCGCGCCAGCACGGCACCGACCAGGGCGCCGAGAAGTGCGACGACGCCGAGCGCGGCGAGCAGCACGTTGCGGAGCTGGGCGAGCTCGTCCCAGAGCCGGTCCTCGGGATAGAAGTCGAAGAGCACGGTGTCGGCGTTCTTCACCTGGCCGCCCACGACGAGGTACCTCGTTCCCGCGACGTCCACGCGCTCGTAGCCGAGCTTCCCCGTCGCGACGAGTGCGCGGAGCGGCGGCGGCACCTCCTGCATGCCGAGGGAGACGGTCGAGGAAAAGCGCCGGTCCCCTGTCATCCCGACGGTCTCGAAGCCGCCTCTGCGCTCGTAGGCGGCGAGGAGCTGGTCGATCTCCTGGACGCCCGGCTCCCGGCTCAGCGTCTCGTTCGCGAGGATGAGGTTGAAGCGGGTCTGCTCGAGCGAGCGGTCGACCGAGTCGGAAAGGCGCGCCTCGCGCACGATCGCGTACGACGCGGCCGCGAGGGCGGCCGCCGAGAGCCCGGCCACCAGCAGGAACGCGATCGTGAGCCGCCGTCGCAGAGATCCCGGGCGGATCGCCGGCCGGTCCATGCCTACTCCACGTCGAAGCGGTAGCCGACCCCGCGAACCGTCTTGATGTGCTTCGGCTCCTTCGCGTCGTCCTCGACCTTCGCGCGGAGCCGTTGGACCGCGACGTCGACGAGGCGCGAGTCGCCGAGGTACTCGTAGTTCCAGACGCGCTCGAGGAGAAGCTCGCGCGTGAATACCTGGCCGGGGCGGCGCGCCAGCTCGAGCAGCAGCTTGAACTCGGTCGCGGTCAGGTTGACCTCCTCGCCGCCCTTGCGCGCCACGAATGCCGCCGGGTCGATCTCGAGGTCGCCACGGTTCAGAACCGGGTCTTCTGGGATTGCGGACGCCCGCCGCAACGCGGCCCGCGCCCTCGCCACGAGCTCGGGGAGCTCGAACGGCTTCGTCACGTAGTCGTCGGCGCCGAGCTCGAGCCCGACGACGATGTCCACGGTGTCGCTCTTGGCCGAGAGCATGATGATCGGCACGCGGCTCTCCCCCCTGATCTGTCGGCAGACCTCGTAGCCGTCGAGCTCGGGCAGCATGATGTCGAGGACGACGAGGTCGAACCGCTGGTTCCGGAACTGGATCAGCCCGTCGCGCCCATCGCCGGACGTCGTGACGCGAAAGCCGGCCTGGGAGAGGCCGAGGCTCGCCACCTCGCGGATCGACGGGTCGTCCTCGACGAGCAGCACGCGTTCGTCCATGCCCTCATCCTGACGGACGGAAGGGTCGGATTCGTACTCGAAACGCTTGGTAGCCTTGTTTTGTGGGGGTTTCGCGCGAAGAAGTCCTGAAGGCGCTCGAGGGCGTCATCGACCCTGAGCTCGGGCGCTCGGTCGTCGAGCTCGACATGGTTCGGGACATCGCGATCGACGGGGGCCGGGTGGACGTGACCATCGCTCTCACCGTCCCCGGCTGTCCGTTGCGCGCGAGCTTCGAGGAGCAGGTGCAGGGCGCACTGGCTCCGCTCGAAGGAGTCGAGTCCATCGGCCTCGGCTTCGACGTCATGACGCCGGAGGAGAAGGCGGCACTGACCGAGCGCCTCCGCGGTGGCGTCTCAGAGCGGACGCCCGGCATCTCCGTCGGCGCCTCGACGCGCGTGATCGCCGTGGCCAGCGGCAAGGGCGGAGTCGGCAAGTCGTCCCTCACCGCAAATCTCGCCGCGGCCTTCACGGGCCTCGGGCACAAGACGGGCGTCCTCGACGCGGACGTCTACGGCTATTCCATCCCGACGATGCTCGGGATCAACCAGCGGCCCGTCGCCGTCGACAAGATGATCGTCCCGCCCGTGAAGGGTGACCTGAAGGTCATGTCCATCGGCTTCTTCCTCGACGAGAACACGCCGATCATGTGGCGCGGGCCGATGCTGCACCGGGCGCTCGAGCAGTTCCTCTCCGACGTGCACTGGGGAGACCTGGACACGCTCGTGGTGGACATGCCTCCCGGCACCGGCGACGTGGCCATCTCGCTCGGGCAGCTCTTGCCGAGAGCGGAGGCCGTCGTCGTCACGACGCCCCACCGGGCTGCCCAGCAGGTGGCGGTGCGGGCGGCCCAGATGGCGCGGAAGACGAACATGCGCCTGCTCGGTGTCGTCGAGAACATGTCCTATCTGGCCGGGTCGGGGGACGAGCTCTTCGGGACCGGTGGCGGCGAAGCCCTCTCCCGAGAGGTCGAGGCGCCGCTGCTCGGCCGGATTCCGTTCGACCCCCGCCTCGGAGCCCGCTCCGACGAGGGCGAGGCGATCGTGCAGACGGACCCGGAAACCGAGGTCTCGCAGGCGATCGTGGCGCTCGCCGAGGCGATCGCGTCCACCAAGCGCGAGCAGGGAGTTGGGATCGTGAAGCCCCTCCCGCTCGTCTCCGCCTGAACGCCTACGACCGACTTCGCGGGCTCGGCTTCTCCGAGGCCGATGCGCGCACCCTCGCAGACCACTTCGAGGAGGCCGACAGGCGCAGGCGGCCCGGGCACGGGACCTCTCGCATCGACTGGCTTGCCGAGCTTCCGGACCTCGATCCGGGCGCGACGCCCGAGCGCGTCGTCGTCGAACACGGCTACGAGCGCTGGGAGGGGAACGGGACGCTCGGCTATCTCGTGCTCGCCCGCATCGTCGATGCGCAGCGCTTCGATCCGCCCGAGCGGGCGAGGCTCGTCGTGGCCTCGGGGTGCTTCCCGACCGGCTACCTGGGCTACTGGGTGCGGAAGCTGGCCGAGCAGGGACTCGTCGCCGCGCTGACGGCGACGTCCCCGCCGCGTCTCGCACACCCCGACGGCGGGGAACCGCTCGCCGGCACCAACCCACTCGCGATCGCGGTTCCGAGCTCCGATGGAGCCCCGCTCGTCGCGGACGTCTCCATGGGCAAGGTGACGTACGGCGACGTGCTCGTCGGCGCCGCGCCGCCCGAGGAGCTCGTCCCCTTCGGCGGGGAGCAGGCGCACAAGGCGTTCGCCATCGCGGTCGGGCTCCACATGCTCGTCTCTGCGCTTGCGGGCGAGGAGCACGGCGCCGTCTTGCTCGTCGCGCGGCCCGAGCACGATCCCGTTCCCGCACTGCGCGCCCGCGCCGAAGGCGTCAGACTGCCCGGCGATGGCTAGAAGCCGTCGCCTCTGGCAGCGGCCAGCCCGGGACGCGAAGTCGCCCAAGGCGGCGACCGTCGCCGAGGGCTGGGACCGGTACGCTCGCCGCCGGCGGAGAGAGTCACGGCTCGGCGACGAGTGGAACGATCCAGCGGAGATCGGCGTCGACGTCGAGACCCCGGAGGAGATCCTGCCGTACCTCGACCGCGTCGTGTTCGCGCCCTTCCTGGGAACGACCGACGTCCTGCTGGAGATCGGCCCGGGTGGCGGACGTTTCACGGAGCTGCTCTTGCCGAAGTGCCGGAGGCTGATCGCGATCGACACCTCGCCGGCGATGCTCGAGCTCCTCCGTGAGCGGTTCGGCGCGGACGCGCCCATCGAGTATCAGCTCGGCGACGGGCTCGGCCTGGCGGGGGTGGCGAGCTCATCGGTCGACGCTGCCTTCTCGTATGGCGTCTTCGTCCACTTGCAGCACTGGGACATCTACAACTATCTCCGCGAGCTGCAGCGCGTCTTGAAGCCGGCCGGGAAGGCGATCATCCAGCACTCGAACACCTTCTCGGAGCTCGGCTGGCACGTCTTCGGCAACGAGGTTCCGAAGCAGCTGAACCGCCACAAGCTGCCGTTCACCTTCACGCTCAACTCGCCCGAGATCATGCGCGAGCTCGCTCGGCGGGCGGGGCTCGAGCCGGTCGAGGCGGTCACGGACGTCGTGCGCCGCGACTGCATCACGTTGCTCCGCAAGCCCGAGGCCGAGTGAGCGGCTGGCCGCCACCCATCCTGGAGGCGCTCTACAAGGGTGATCGGGACCGTGCGCTGGAGCTCGCCGCCGGGAGCGAGGCTCTCGACGTCTTCGAGGCGTCGGCCATGGGTGACGCGCCGCGTCAGGAGGAGCTCTTGCGTGCGGATGCCGAGCTCGCCCGCGCCTGGAGCCCGGACGGCTTCACCGCGCTCCACTACGCGGCCTTCTTCGGCTCGCCGGAAGCCGTGCGCGCCCTGATCGCAGCGGGCGCCGACGTCGAGGCCAGGTCGACGAACCAGGAGTTCGCCCCTGAGGCGACGCCGCTCCACAGCGCTGCTGCCGCCGGCCGGATCGACAACGCCGAGGCGCTCCTCGACGCCGGCGCCGACCCCAATGCGCGGCAGCACGGCGGCTTCACGCCGCTCATGGAGGCGGAGCAGCGCGGCGATCTCGACCTCGCCGAGCTCCTCATCCGCCACGGCGCGTACGCCGGCGGCGGAGCCTAGAGCCTTCTCAGCTCCGCCAGGACGACGGGGTCGATGCGGTCGATCCCCTGCACGCGCTCCTCGAGGTTCTCCGTGCCCGCCCACTCGAGGAAAGCGCCCTCGAGGTCTTCGGCCTCGTAGCCGAGCGCGTCCAGGCGCTCGCGCAGCTCGAGCGCGAGCTGCTCGTCCACCTCGAGCCACTCCTCCTCGGGCGTCGCGCCGAACAGGAGGTCGTGCATGGCGTAGATGCGGCGGAGCTCCTCGATCGGCGCCGGATGGTCGTCGACCCGCAGGTCGGCCACCGCGTCGGTCGTTCCCATGTAGCCGCCGTCCTTGCGGACGACGAGGAGCGCGGCAGACTGCTGGCCACGGCGATCCCCTCCCGCTGCCTGTGCGGCGGAGAGCGCGTCGAGGAGGCGCTCGGCCAGCGGCCTCCCGGCGGTTTCCTCGAAGGTGAGCCCGAGGGCGGCCACCGTCTCCCCCGAGACGAGGATGTTGCCCTGGGCGGAGTAGCCGTCCCCGGTGATCCCGCCGGCCCAGTCGAGGCAGCTCTCGCCTGTGTACGTGGCGGCCCGGCCCTGCGCGTCGACGACGCCGAGCTGGCGCTCGGCCCGGCCTTCGTCGGCCTCCGTCAGCCGGGCGACCACCTCGTCCGCGGAGAGGCCCTGGCGGAGCAGCGCGAGGCCATCGGGGCCGTAGCGCATGTTCGCGAGGGCCTGCGTCGCGATCGCCCCGACGTGTGGCTCCGCGGCGGGGACCCCGGCGCCCACCGCGAGGAACTTGGACTGCACCGCGACGCCCCACTCGGCCGCCTCGAGGTCGCAGGCGACGATCGAGTAGGTCGAAGGCCTAGCCATATTTCAACTTGCGAAAGTCGAGCTCCGCGAGCTCCCGCTGCTCCGGCGGGACGAGGACACACGCGACCTCGGGGCGCTCGAGCGCGGCCTGGACCTGGTCGGCGGACGAGGCGCGCACCACGACGGGAACTCCCTGGGCGTGGGCCTCCTCGAGCCGCGCGACGTCCTCGACCGAATCGAGGACGAGCGCGTCGTCGAGCGCGATGTCGTCCTCGCCCTCGACCGCGATCTCCGGGACGCGCCGACCCGTGGCGCCGAACCAGCGCTCCCTCACAGCTCGTACGAATCGCCCGGGGCGATCGCGATGATCTCGCAGTTCGTGGTCAACGCCTCGCGGCAGGCCTCGGGCGTCCCGGTCAGGAGCGGGAAGGTCCCGTAGTGGCACGGGACCGCGCGGCCGACTCCGAGGAGCTCGATGGCGATCGCGGCCTCCTTCGGGCCCATCGTGTAGTGGTCGCCAATCGGAAGTACTGCGAGATCGGGCTCGTAGATCCGACCGATCAGCTCCATGTCGCCGAAGACGCAGGTGTCGCCGGCGAAGTAGATCTTCTTGCCGTCCTCGAGCTCGACGACGAGGCCGGCGGGCTCGCCGACGTAGGTGCCGTCGTTCGCGCTCGACGAGTGGAAGGCGTTCACGAGGGTGACCTTGATCCCCGTCTTCTCGATCGTCCCGCCCTTGTTGCCGCCCTCGGTCGCGTCGTCGGGCAAACCCTGTCCCGTGAGCCACTCGCGGAGCTCGATCATTGCGATGACCGGGCACTCGAACTGCTTGGCGAGCTCGACTGTCGAGCCGACGTGGTCCCCGTGGCCGTGCGTCAGGGCGATGAGATCGACGCGCTCGGGCTCCTTCTCCGAGTCGGGGCACTTGGGGTTGTCCAGGAACGGATCGATGTAGACGCGCTTGCCGCCTGGAGTGTCGATTCGGAAGGCCGCGTGGCCGAGCCAGGTCAGAGAGCCGTTTGCCATGTTCCTCCTCTGGGGTCGCTGGCCCGAGCGTAACGAAAGGAATGTCCGCTTCGGGCGCGAACCTGAACGGATGTGGCAGTCGCGCACGGGCGCCTCGGCCATGGCGGTGGAGCTCGCCGCCGTGCTCATCCTCGCCACCGCCGTTTCCGACGCGGTCGGCTTCGCCTCCCTCTCCTTCTACCTGCTCGTCCTCGGCGTCCCGGTGACCGCGGCCGCGGGCCTCATCTGCTTCGCGCGGGTGGTGGATACTGTGAACGGGGGACGGATGGACGCGCTCGGCCGCCTGCAGGCGACTCTGTCGGCTCTCCTGGTCGGGGGGATCGTGATCGGGGCCGCCGTGCGCGAGCCGTTCATCGCCGCCGGCACGATCCCGTCCGCCGCGAGGGGCGTGCTCGGGCTGTGCTTCGCCCTCCTCGTCCTCCAGGCGCTGATCGCGCTCGCGCCGTCTAGGGATCCAGGCCGCGAAGGACGAACGCGCGCACGGCCTCGCTCTTCCCTTTCACGCTGAGGGGCTCGAGTTCCTCGACCTTCGCCGGGCCCAGCCCGGCACGGGTGGTCTCCGAAACGAGGACTTCGCCGGCCCGTGCCTGGCCTTCGAGGCGCGAGGCGAGGTTGACGGTGTCGCCGGTCGCCGTGTAGCCGCGCTTTCCCGGCGCATCGACGACGCCGAGGACCGCCTCGCCGGAGTTCACGCCGGCGCGGAAGCGCGGCCAGCCGGGATGCGCGTCGGCAATCCGCGTCATCTCGCGCTGGAACTCGAGGCCTGTCCGGCCGGCGCGGAGCTCGTGCCCCGGCCCGCGGAAGACCACCATGATGGCGTCTCCGATCGTGTTGTAGAGCTCGCCACCATGCGTCTGGAGGATGGGTGCGGCCGCGGGGAAGTACGTGTCCAGCATCGCCTTGATCTCGCGCTCGGGCGTCCGCTCCGAGAACGCGGTGTACCCCTGCAGGTCGGCGAAGAGCACGCTGACCTCCTCGAGATGGCCGCGCGTCTGCTCCTCGTAGATGTCGCTGAAGATCTCCGCCGACGAGCCTTCGAGCCGCCACTCACGCCGCGCCGCGAGCGCCACGACGCCGACGGCGAGAAGCATGAGCAGATGCCATTCCCACCAGGTGGTCTTCCAGTTGCGTGCGAAAGCCACGGCGAACATGGCCTCGCAGAGCAGGATGAGTGCGACGAGGATCGCAAGCGGCAGCGGTCGAGGCCGGGCGCGGAAGAGCTGGGCGTAGCGCCAGATCCCGAACCCGTAGGCGATCAGGCCGACGACGGCGAGCGCGGCGAGCGGCCCGCGTGCGTCCTCGGGAGTGACCGGGTCGTCGAGCGGCGGGAGGGTCGAGAGCGAGACGGCCGCCCAAGCGGCCATGTGCAGGAAGAGGAGCCCGTAGAGGACGGCGCGGTAGCGGACGATCAGCGCCGACGTCTCGGGATGGAACCGCACGGACGACAGGGCGGCGAAGAGCCCTGCCTCGAGCAGGCCGATCGCCGAGGCGATCTGGAAGCCCGCGTTCTTCCCCGCCAGGAGCACGCCCGGGGTGGCGAGGGCGTGCAGCACCAGGTAGCCGGACGTGGCGAGGAACGCCATTCCGATGAGAAGCAGGCGAGCATCGGCCCGCCGCGCGGCCGCCTCGGCGAGCAGGAAGCCAAGGGCGAACGACAGCGCTCCCACGAGGACGACCAGCCAGAAATGCGCCGGGTGGTTCTCCCAGATGAGATCCAGGTCTGGCGCGACGAGGAGGACGGCGAGGCCGACGAGCGGAAGGACGCAGAGCGCGCCCCAGCCCGCCAGCCGGCTCACAAGAGGCTCTCCAACGCGTGCTTGTACTCGTAGCCGCCGAAGTCGTTCAGGTGGTTCGGCGGCAGCGGTCGCTCGACGATCTCCTCGCCTGCCCTGACGTAGGAGACCGGGTAGATGTGGCCCTCCGCGTTCATCTCGATCGTGACCGCGATCGAGCCCTGCTCGCAGTGGTCGAGGAAATGGGCAAGCGGGAGGATGTGCGTGCTCCCGTCCGGATAGACCGATCTGGCGAGATATCCCTTCTGCGTCCAGATCTCCGGCCCGGAGCGGATCTGTGACAGGAGAAACGGCGCGATCTCGTCGGGGCCGAGCTGCTGCAGCTCCCGCCTCTGACCGAGTCGCTTGGCGATCTGCTCCGCAAGGAGGCGCGCGTTGTAGCGGAAGCCGCTGACCGTTCCGGACGCGCTGCCGATGCCGTTCTTCCGCAGGCCGGCGGCGCCCTGCGTCGTGTTCCCGGCGAAGTACACGCCGGGCAGCGTCGTGCTCTCCCAGTACGGCGTCAGCGCGGGAATCCGGCCGTCGGCGACGGTCCCGATGCCGAGCTCCCGCAGGTCTCGGAGCGGCGTGCGAAACCCCGTCGCCGCGACGGCCGTATCCGCTTCGAGGGTGATCGCGCCGGGGCGCGTCGTCCCCTGGGCCTGAAGCCTGAAGCCGCCGCTTTCCGTGCGCTCGATCTGCTCGACCGCCGCATCGAGAGCGAAGGTGCCGCCTCCCCAGGCAGCGTCCTCGAGCGGCTCGAAGTAGCGCACGCGGACGGTGGCGTTCGCGAGCACGGCGGTCTGAACCGGCCGCGGAGAGACGAGGAAGATCGACCGGGCCCACGGCTCGAGGCCGTCGGCGATCTCGAAACCCGAGTTGCGCTTGCCGATGATGAGGACGCTCTTGCCCTGGAACTCCTGCGGCGCCGGCGTGTCGGCGTAATGCGGCACGTCCTCGATTCCCGGGATCGCGGACTTCCACGGTTCCGTCACTCCGATGGCGAAGACGACCGCGCGGCAGCGGTACTCGCCGTCCGAGGTGACGAGCACGTAGGCGTCGTCCTCGCGCCTCGTCGACTCCCAACGGCAGCCGAAGCGAACCTGGACACCTCCGCGCTCGGCGAAGGCCGCGAGCCCTCGCGACATTTCCGCGCAGGAGGGGACCAGGTAGTTGCGATCCATCTCCGCGGCGACGGTTGCGCGAAGCTCCGGCTCGTCGGCGATGAGGCTGTTGTGGTCGTACCACTCGTACTCGCGCGTCGTCCGGTCGAACGGCGCGTCGGGCTTCGTCCACGACAGGAGCCGCTGGAAGATCGGCCACTTGCGGAACATGCCGCCGGCCGCGTCGTCCTGGGAGATGACGGCGTGCTCGACGCCGAGCCGGGAGAGCGCGTAGGCGGTCTGCAGGCCGCCCGGCCCGCTCCCGACGACGACAACCGGATACTCGCCGGGCGGGAAGGGCCTCTCTAGCTCCGCCAAGCGAGGACTTCCTGCAACCGTCGCGCCTCCGTGACCAGCATCCGCAGCATTACCTTGGGGTAGCTGAGGAGAAACGCTTCGAGCCGAGGGCCCGGGATCTCGAGCACCCGGACGGGCGTCTCCGCCGTCACGTCCGCCGTGAGCGGCGCGTCGAGGAGCGTGGAGATCTCGCCGAAGAAGTCGCCCTGCCGGAGGCGGTTCAGCTCTTCCCCGCTGAGCGTGACCGAGGCCTCGCCGTCGAGGATGACGTAGAAGCCCGTCCCGCTCATCCCGCGCCTGAGGATGCGCTCGCCGGCCGCGAAGCTCCGCTCGCTGTCCGGATCGGCGATCGCCTCGAGCTGGGCGCGGTCCAGGTCGGCGAAGAGGTTGAAGCGCCGGAGGGTTTCGACCAGGTCTTCGCCGTTCGCCATTCAGTGCCGACTCTACAAGTCGAGCTCGCGCGCGGCGAAATAGACGACCTCGGAGAAGGTCGGGAACGGCTGGATCGTGTCGCGTAACGTGGCGACCGGGACGGCGGCGCGGACGGCCAGTGTGATCTGCCCGATCCACTCGCCGGCCTCCGGCCCGACCGCGACTCCGCCCACCAACACCTTGCGCTCCGGGTCGGCGAAGAGCTTGAGGAAGCCCGGCCGCTTGGGATCCTGGTAAGTGGACATGCGCGAGACCTTGTCCACCGCCCACGTGCCGACGACGGCGTTCTCTCCGCTCGTGTCGCCGACGGCTGCCACCTGGGGATCGGTGAAGACCGCGGCGGGCACCGCGTCATAGTTCGCGACGAGATCCCGTCCGGCGATGTTCGCCGCGGCGACCCGGCCCTGGTACTTGCCCACGTGGGTGAACTGCGCGACTCCGGTGGCGTCGCCGGCGGCCCAGACGTGCTCTCCTGCGCGCAGCCGTTCGTCGACCTTGATCCCGCCCCGACCGATCTCGACGTCGAGGTTCTCGAGGCCGAATCCCTCGACGTGCGGCTTGCGTCCCGTGGCGATCATCAGGTGTGTCGACTCGAGCGGCTCCCGTCCCTCGAGCTCGAGCCGGTAGGAACCCGGACCGCCCTCGACCTTCTTCGCACGCCCGTTGAGGCAAAGGCCGATTCCCTCCTCGACGAAGAGCTCGCCGAGGAGGTCCCCGGCGTCCCGGTCCATGCGCGGGAGGAGGTAGTCGCCGCTCTGCACGATCGTGACCCGCGTCCCCAGGCGCGAGTAGAACTGCGCCAGCTCGCAACCCACGGCCCCGCCCCCGACGACGACGAGGCTCTCGGGGACCTCGCGCGCGCTCGTGCCATCACGGCTCGTCCACGGCTCGACGGAGTCGAGGCCCTCGATCGGCGGGATCTGCGGCAGTGAGCCGGTGGAGACCATCAGCTCGTCGTAGGAGAGCTCGCGGCCGTCCACCTCGATCCTGCCGGGCTGCGTCACCACGCCCTTGCCGCGGACGACCTCGGCCCCGAGGTCCTCAACCCACTTCACCTGGCTCGAGTCGTCCTTGCCCGCGGTCTTGTCCCGCCACCAGAAGATCTGCTCGGGATCGATCGTCGCGTCGACTCCGTGGGCGTGCTTGGCGCGGAAGGCGATCTCGACCGGCCGTAGGAGGGTCTTCGACGGAATGCAGGCCCAGTACGAGCATTCGCCGCCGACGAGCTCGTCCTCGACGAGCGTGATACGGATCTTCTCGTCGAGCCGGCGCAGGGCGGCGATGAACGCCTCGCCGCTCACCCCTCCCCCGAGGACGACCACGTGCCGCGGCATCAATGCGGGAACGGCAGGAAGGAAACCGCGTCCGTGGCGATGTCGAGCAGCGGCTGCGCTGCGATGAAGCTGCCGATGGTGACGACGACGGCGAGCGCGACCGACGTTCCGAGGGCGAGCTCACGCGGCGGCGAGCCCCCGGCGGGCGCGACCCTGACCGCGGGCTGGAAATACATCGCGCGCACGACGCCGAGGTAGTAGTAGATGGAGACGACGGTTGCGATCGCCCCCACGACAGCGAGCCAGGCCCAGCCGCGATCGACCGCGGCCGAGAAGGCGTAGAACTTCCCGATGAAGAGGCCGGCAGGCGGCAGCCCGATGAAGCCGAACATGAAGAGCGTCATCGCGGCGCCCATGCCCGGGCGCTCCCAGCCCATCCCGGCTAGGCCTTCGAGCGTGACGGGCCGGGCGAGCTCTCGCTCGCGCGCTGCGACGATGGCGAAGGCGCCGATGCTCATCGCGGCGTAGGAAATCAGGTAGTACATGAGCGCCCGTCCGCCAAGCGGGGTCGCAACGGCGACCGGCATGAGCAGGAAGCCCGCGTGCGAGATGCTCGAGTACGCGAGCATCCGTTTGACGTCGGTCTGCACGAGGGCGCCGAGATTCCCCCAGGCGAGCGAGATGCAGACGATGACGGCGAGCGAGATCGTCCAGAGGTTCTCCTGGGACGGGAACGCGGTCACGAGGAGCCGCATCGTCAGGACGAGAGCCGCGACCTTCGTCGCCGCCGACATGAACGCGGTCACCGGTGTCGGTGCGCCCTGGTAGACGTCTGGGGTCCACATGTGGAAGGGCGCGGCCGAGGCCTTGAAGGCCAGTCCCACGATGATCATCGCGAGGCCCGTGACGAGGAAGAGACTGTCAGCCTCGCCCGAGGCGTCGGCGATGTCTTCGAAGCCGATAACCCCGGTCGCGCCGTAGACGAACGCGCTTCCGAAGAGCAGGATCGCCGAGCCGAAGCTCCCGACGATCAGGTACTTGAGCCCGGCTTCCAACGAGGCCAGCTCTTCGATCGCGATCGCGCAGAGGATGTAGAGCGAGATCGAGAACCACTCGAGCCCGAGGAACATCGTCATCAGGTCGTCGGCCGAGACGAAGAAGCACATTCCCGCGGCCGCAGTGAGGAGGAGCGCGTAGTACTCACCCATCCGCTCGCGCAGGACGTACGCGTACGAGACGCCGACGGTGAGGAGACCGGAGCCGATGATGAGCACCTGGCCGAGCTCGGCGAGCCGGTCGCGGCGGAGGGCGTTCGCGACGATCGCGTTGCCCGTCTCGTCCATCTGGAAGAGGGCGATCGCGGCCGCACCCGCGCCGATGAAGCACCCGATCGAGACGAACGCGCAGAAGTGTCTTCTCCAGCCGTGCGGCAGGAAGAGCGGAATAAGGAGGCAGATCGTTGCGCCGCCGAGGAGGACGAGCTCCGGCGAGAGCGCGCCCCAATCGATCGACGGGGTCGGGAACGACGTCACGGCGCCGCCTCGAACTGCGAGCCGACAGTGCCGGCCGGTCTGCCGCCGAAGGAGTGGTCGGTGATCGCGGCGGGCCAGAACGAGAGCGCGAGCAGGACGGCGACGAGCGGGACGATGATGCTGATCTCGGCCGGGCGGAGGTCGAGTGCCGCCTCGGTGATCGTCGGGCCCGGGTTCCTGTGCAGGACCGCCGAGATCAGTCTCAGCATGTACATGGCCGCGAGCACGATCGCGACGGCGCCCGCGACCGCCCAGCCCCAGCCGCGCGTGAAGATCCCGTTCAGGATCAGGAACTCCCCGGCGAACGCGCTCGACCCCGGCACTGCGAGCGCGATCACCCCGGTCGTGATCAACACCGTGGCGAGGACCGGCCGGCCGCGCGCCATTCCGCCGAGGAGCGCGAGGTTCCCGGTCGCGGCGCGCCGTTCGACGGCGCCGGCCAGCAGGAAGAGCGCTGCGGAGATGAGGCCGTGCGTGACCATCTGCAGAAGGGCGCCGGAGATGCCCGAGTCGTTCACGGCGAAGAGGCCGATCACGATCAGGTTCATCTGCGCGAGGCTCGAGTAGGCGATGACACCGCGGATGTCCGGCGCGCGGAAGGCCAACAGCGACCCGTAGACGAGCCCGATCGTCGCGAGCACCAGGATGACTGTCCGCCAGTCCGCGACGACTCCGGGGAAGAACACGAGCCCGATCCGGAGGAAGCCGTACGTGGCCGCCTTCGAGATGACGCCAGAGAGGATCGCCGCCACCTCCGGCGGCGATTCGCGGTAGGCGTCGGGCAGCCAGCCGTGGAAGGGCCAGAGAGGCGCCTTCACTGCGAAGGCGGCCGCGAAGCCCAGGAAGATCCACGTGCTTCCGTTCTCGCCGATGGCCCGCATGTCGAAGGTTCCGGCCGAGAGGCCGAGCGCGATCACGGAGATGAGCATGAGCAGCGAGCCCGCGAGCGTGTAGACGACGAACTTGATCGTCGCGCCGACGCGACCCGCTCCGCCCCAGACGCCGATGGCGATGTAGAGCGGGATCATCATCGCTTCCCAGAAGACGTAGAACAGGAGCAGGTCCTGGGCGGTGAAGACCCCGACCGTCGCGCCTTCGAGGAAGAGCAGGAGCCCGAGGTAGGCGCCCATGCGCTCACGCCCCGACCAGAAGCCGTACGCGATCGCGGCCGTCGACACGACGACCGTCAGCCCGACGAGCCAGAGCGAGAAGTCGTAGAGGCCGACCGTGTAGGAGACGCCGAGATCCGAGAACCAGGAGTGGGACGCGGAGTCCTGGAGGCCGGCGTCTCCGTAGTCGAAGTTGAGCGCTCTGTTCACCCAGATCACGAGCTCGGCGAGCGCGACGAGGAGTGCCGTTCCTCCCGCTGCTCGCGCCGTCGGCCAGGGCACGATCCACACGAAGAGGGCGCCGGCCATCGGAAGGAAGATGAGGAGCGAGGTCAGCACGGCTACGTGACCACGATGAAGACGATGGCGAGGACGGCGAGACCGGCGGCGAGGGCGAAGGCGTACTCGCGGACGTAGCCGCTCTGGAGGGAGGAGAGACGGCGCGACGCGGCACGCACGCTCGACCCGAGCTCCCCGAGCGAGGAGAGGAAAAGCGGCTGCTCGACGTAGCGCGTGAGGAAGACCGCCTTACGCGAGGCGGGCTCGTAGAACGCAAGGTCGTAGGCCTCGTCGAAGTAGAACTTGTGCTCGAGCGTCCGCGCGGTCCATGGCCAGCGCGTCCGTGTCTTTTCCGGCACGTCGCTGGCCCGCCCGTACCAGAGCCAGGCCAGCCAGATGCCCGCGACGGCCAGCGCGAGCGAGGCCACCACCGAGAACGTGAACGTGAGTCCGGTCGCCTCTTCCGCCGATTCCGCGACCGGTTCGAGCCACTGGTTGACGAGGTCCCAGCCCCACGGAACCTGGAGCCACCCGCCGACGACCGAGAGGATGGCGAGGATCGCGACCGGCCAGGCCATCGCCAGCCCGCCCTCGAAGCGCTTCGTGTGGAGGTGCTCGCGGGCGAAGGGCGTCATCTCGCCCCAGAAGACGATGAAGAGCAGACGGAACGTGTAGAGCGCGGTCAGGAAGGCGCCGATCGCTCCGAAGGTCCAGAGGATCCACCCCAAAGTCCCCGCGTTCGCCGCCGCGCCGAGGATCGAGTCCTTGGAGAAGAACCCCGCGAAGGGTGGGATCGCCGCGAGCGCGAGGGCTCCGATCACGAAGGCGCGGTAGGTGAACGGCAGCGCGCGCCCGAGCCCGCCCATGCGGCGGATGTCCTGCTCGTCGGAGAGGGCGTGGATGACGATGCCGGCCGCCATGAAGAGGAGCGCCTTGAAGAAGGCGTGCGTCATCAGATGGAACATCCCGGGGCCGTACGCCCCGAGCCCGACGGCGACGAACATGTAGCCGATCTGGCTCATCGTCGAGTAGGCGATGACCCGCTTGATGTCCGTCTGCACGAGCGCGATGAGCCCGGCGAGGAGGATCGTGACTCCGCCCAGGATCCCCGCGAGGTCCTGGATATTCGGCGCCAGCTCGAACAGGACGTTCGTGCGGGCGATCAGGTAGACGCCGGCAGTCACCATCGTCGCTGCGTGGATGAGCGCGGAGACCGGGGTCGGGCCCTCCATCGCGTCCGGAAGCCAGGTGTGGAGGGGCACCTGTGCCGACTTGGCGACCGCGCCGCCGAGGAGGCCGAGTGCGATCAGCACGGCTGCGGCGCTCCCCTTCTCGACCACGTCGGAGCGGAGGACCGCGTCGAACTCGACCGAGCCGGTGCGCTGGATGAGCAGGAAGATCGCGAGCGCGAAGGTCGCGTCGCCGAACGCGTTCATGATGAACGCCTTCTTGCCGGCCGCCACGGCCGAGGCGCGGTGGTGCCAGAAGTTGATCAGGAGGTAGGAGCTGAGGCCGACCATGCCCCAGCCCGCGAGCAGGAGCACGAGGTTCCCGGCCTCGACGAGCAGGAGCATCGAGAAGACGAAGAGCGCCTTGTAGGCGTGGTAACGCCGTTCCTCCGCGTCCCCGGCCATGTAGCCGACGGCGTAGGCGAGGATGAGGAAGCCGACGCCGCTGACGACGAGCATCATGAAGACCGAGAGCGGGTCGATCTGGATCTCGGCGCCGATCTTCAGGTTGCCCGCCGAGAGCCACGTCCAGAGCGTCGAGGAGTGCGTTCGCTCCTCCGGGCTTTCGCCGAGCAGCACCGCGAAGACGACCACCGAGCAGACGAAGGAGACGAGTGCCGAGCCGGCGGCCACGAAGCCGGCCACCGATCGGCTGATGCCCGTTCCCGCCAGGGCGATGAGCACGACCGCTGCCGCCGGGGCGAAGAGCGCGATCCAGGCGGCGGCGATCATCCGCGCAGAGTCGTCAGCTTGTCGACGTCGAGATCGACGTGCCGGCGCGAGACGGCGACGATGAGGCCGAGGCCGACGACCGCCTCCGCGGCGGCGACCACCATGACCGTCAGCGCGAAGATCTGTCCGCTGCCCGTGCCGGTCTGGCGCGCGAAGGCGATGAGGGCGAGGTTGCCCGCGTTCAGCATGATCTCGAGCGCGAGGAGGACGATCAGCGGGCTGCGGCGGATGAGCACGCCGAAGGCGCCCGTCGCGAAGAGGATCACGGAGAGGATCAGGTAGGCGGCGACGCCGGGACCGGGCATCAGGAGCGGCTCTCCCTGGGCACGGCGCTTCCGAGGATGACTCCTCCCACCGCGGCGACGAGCAGGATGATGGACGTCACCTCGAAGGCGAGCAGGTGGTCGCCGAGGAAGAGCTGCCCGATCTGCGCGGGCGATCCGAAGCCGTCCTCGATCTCGGCCGAGGTCGAGAGCTGGTCGCCAGCCTTCATGGCGATGACGACGACGATCTCGACGGCGATCGCCGCCGCGGCCACGCTCGCCGCCAGGGACTGCAGGCTCGGTCTGCCCGCCCACGGCGCGTCCGCGCGACCACCGAGGTAGGCGATGACGAAGAGGAACATGACCACGACCGCACCGGCGTAGACGAGCACCTGGGCGGCCGCGACGAACTCGGCGGCGAGGAGCAGGTAGAGCACGGCCAGCGAGGCGAGGTTCCCGATCAGCGCGAGGGCGCTGTAGAAGGGGTTCTGGAAGAGGACGACCGCGATGCCGGAGGTGAGGAGCGAGAGCGCCGCGAGCACCCACACGACCCAGACGATGAACTCCTCCACTAGGACTCCTTCCTCCACACGGACACAGGCGTGTCGTAGAGGTCGCGGTCGGCGACCGGGACGCGCTTCACCGGCGGGGCGAGCAGCATGTCCTTCGTGTAGATGAGATCGTCGCGTGAATACTCCGAGAGCTCGTATTCGGCTTCGAGCGTGATCGCATCGAAGGGGCACGCGAGCTCGCAGTAGCCACAGAAGATGCAGCGCGAGAGGTTGATCTCGTAGATCCGCGCGTAGCGCTCGCCGGGCGAGACGCGGTTGTCGGCGGTGTTCTCGGCTGCCACGACGCGGATGCAGTCGGCCGGGCAGGCCGCCGCGCAGAGCGAGCAGCCGACGCACTTCTCTAGGCCGTTCTCGTGTCGCCAGAGGCGGTGCCGGCCGCGGAAGCGCGGATAGACCGGGCGCTTGTACTCCGGGTACTGCTGCGTGATCGGCTTCTTGAAGATCTGCCGGAACGTGACGGCGAAGCCTTTGAGTGAGTCGAACGGCTGCGGGCTCATACGAGGGCCACCAGGATCGCGGTCACGAGGGCGTTCAGCGTCGCGACGGGGAGGAGCACCTTCCAGCCGAAGCGCATGAGCTGGTCGTACCGAAGGCGCGGGAGCGTGGCCCGCAGCCAGATGAAGACGAAGAGGAAGGCACCGAGCTTGATCAGGAACCAGATCGGCCCCGGCAGCCAGGGTCCGCCCCAGCCGCCGAAGAACAGCGTCACCGCGAGTCCCGAGAGCGTGATCATGTTGATGTACTCAGCCGTCGAGTAGAGCCCGAAGCGCATGCCGCTGTACTCGGTGTGGTAGCCGGCGACGAGCTCCTGCTCGGCCTCGGGGAGGTCGAAGGGCGGCCGGTTCGTCTCCGCGATCCCGGCGACGAAGAAGACGAGGAGCCCGACGAACTGCGGCGCCGCAAACCAGATCGTCTCCTGCTGCTTCTCGGCGATGTCGACGAGCGAAAGCGACTGGCCCATGATCACCACGCCGAGCACCGAGAGCGCGAGCGACACCTCATAGGAGACGAGCTGCGCGGCCGTGCGCATCGAGCCGAGCAGCGAGTACTTCGACTCGCTCGCCCAGCCTCCGACGAGGAAGGCGTAGATGCCGATCGCCCCGAGCGCGAAGATCAGGAGCAGGCCGATGGAGACATTGGCGATCCAGCCGGTGATGTCGTAGTCGCCGACGTGCCAGACGCCGCCGAATGGAATGACGCTGAAGGCGGCCAGTGCGGTGAAGCCCGCGACCGCGGGGGCGGCGATGTAGAGGAAGTCGATCGCGCTCGCCGGGAAGAAGCTCTCCTTGCGCAGGAGCTTCACGAGGTCGGCGATCGGCTGCAGGAGGCCGAAGGGGCCGGCCCGGTTCGGGCCGTAGCGCAGCTGCATCCGTCCGAGCAGCTTGCGCTCGAGCCAGGTCGAGTACGCGAATGCGGCCATGACGAGGTTGATGACGACGAGCGCCTTGATCACGTCGATCCACCACGGCTGATTGAGGTTTCCGTCCATCAGCCGCCCGTCACCTGGACGCGGTCGTGCAGGCCCTCGGCGTGCTCGGACGGGATCCGGACGACGCCCGCGCGCAGGCGTCGGTTCACGCGCGCCCGGAGCGTCTTGCTGGTGCCGTTCGACTGCACGATGACGTCGGCGCCGGGCTCGATCCCGCGCTTGACGGCGTCCTCGTAGGCGAGCTCGACCTCGGCCACGGGGCGCTGGAACTGGAGCTGCTCGACGCGCTCGACGGCCGGGCCGGTGAAGAGCGAGCGGTAGCGGACGAGCGCGAGGCCCGGTCCGCTTCCCCTGGGAGCCGTGGCCTTGGGCGTGGAGTCGGCGGGCTCTGCGGCTTCGGTCTCGGGGAGCGGGGCGTGGTCCTCGGGCAGCATCCCCGGCCAGGGGTCGACGTCGACGCCGAAGCGAGCGGCGAGCTGGGCGAAGAAGACGAGCTCGTCCTCATTCGGCGGGGCGACCGTGCGGCGCTGCCGCTGCGGCCGGCCTTCGAGGTTCACCGTCGTCCCGTCCCGCTCGAGGTAGCTCGTGCCCGGGACGACGAGATGGGACCAGAGCGTTCCCTCCGATTCGAACATCGCAGTCGTGAGGACGAACTTCGCGCGCTCGGCCAGCTCGCGAACGGCCGGTCTCCCCGCAGCCTCGTCACCGGAGACGATCAGCGCGCCGATCTCGCCTGCGGGCACCGAGCCGGGCTCCCCCCAGGCGGAGGCGACCCCGCGCCCGTTCGGCGTGCGGGGGAGGAAGTAGACGGACGCCTTCGGGCCGAGGCTCTCTGCCAGTGCGATCGCATGGGCCCCACCGGTGGGATCGTCCTCCGACCAGACGATCGCGACGCGGTCGGCGCCGTCGATGCTTGCTTTCGCATCGCTGAGCTCGGACGCCGGGCTCTCAGTGCGGAGCTGGGCTGCCGCCCAGGCCGCGCTTCCCGGCCGAAGCGCGACCGAGCCGGCAGGGTTCAGCGTGATCACCTCGGCGCCTCCACGGCGCGCGGCGCGCAGCCAGAGGTCGAGCACCGGCGCGCGCTCGACGACGGGCTCGTCGCCGAAGACCAGGCAGACGTCGGCGTCGCGGATCGCCGAGATCGGAGCGCGGAAGCGGTCGAGGCTGGGATGGAAGATGTCGGGCAGGAGGGCGCTGCCCCCGCCGAGCCCCTCCTTCACGAGTCGGCTGATCGCCGTGACCTCCTCGACGGTCTCGCTGCCCGAGAAGGCGACGACGACGGGCCCGCCTGCCTCCTCGAGCCCGCGCTCCGCCTCGTCGACGGCCTCCTCCCAGGAAACTGGCTCGAAGCCGCGCCGGCGCACGCGGCGCCGCGGGACCGTGATCCGGTCTTCCGCCTGCAGGTGCGAGTACGCGAACCGCCCTTTGTCGCAGAGCCAGCCCTCGTCCACCTCCGCGTGGTTGCGGGAGAGGATGCGCTGCACCTTGCCCTCGCGCGTGGTTGTCCAGGTGTTGCAACCGACCGGGCAGAGACCGCACACGGTGGGCACGTTCTGGATCTCCCATGGCCGCGCGCGGAAGCGATACGTCGTCGACGTGAGGGCGCCGACCGGGCAGAGCTCGAGGACGTTGCCGGAGAAGTGCGCCCGGTAGGGCTCGTCTTCGAAGGTGGCGATGATCGAGCCGGCGCCGCGGTTGATCGCAACGAGCTGGCCGTCCTCGGCGACGGTCTCCGAAAAGCGCGTGCAGCGGTAACAGAGGATGCAGCGCTCGCGGTCGAGCGCGATCAGCGGTGAGACCGGGATCGGCTTGTCGAAGGTGCGCTTGGGGAACCGCATGCGCGTCGCGCCGGGGCCCCAGCGGAACGTCAGGTCCTGGAGGGGGCATTCGCCGCCCTTGTCACAGTCCGGGCAGTCGAGTGGATGGTTGATGAGGATGAACTCGAGCACCGCGTTCTGGCCCTCGGCCGCCTTGGCGCTCGTCTGCGCCGTCGAGAGGACGAGCCCGTCCTGGGCCGTGAGGGTGCAGGCGGCCTGGAGCTTCGGCATGCCCTCGACCTCGCAGAGGCACATGCGGCAGGCGCCGACGGGCGCGCCGAGCCGCGGCTCGTAACAGAAGACCGGGATCTCGATGCCGGCCTCGAGCGCGGTCTCCACCAGCCCCTGGCCCTTAGGGACCTGGATCTCGCGGCCGTCGATGGTGACGGTGACGAGCTCGGGAGCGCTCATCGGCTCAGTTCCTCGACGAACCGCGCCTCCCGCGTGCGCGGAAGGGCGGTACGCTCGAAGCGGGTGGTGGTCTGGGGTGGCCCCGCTGGACTCGTCTGAAACGGCCTTGTCACGCCGGCACCTCGATGTCGGCGCGGATTCGGGCGTGGTGCTGGTCGACCGGCGCCATCACGCCGTCGAGCGTCGAGTCGCCTCCGAATGGGCAGCCGCCCTCGTCGATGTGGCGCTGGTACTCGTCCCGGAACTTCGCCACGTAGCTCGCCACGGGCATCGCGGCTGCATCGCCGAGGGGACAGAGACAGTTGCCGAGAATCCGGTCGCAGACGTTCAGGAGCAGGTCGAGCTCGCCCTGGGAGGCCTCGCCGTCCTCGATCTTCCGGAGGATGGAGACCATCCAGCGCGTTCCCTCGCGACACGGCGTGCACTTGCCGCACGACTCGTGCATGTAGAACTGGGCGACGCGCAGGCCGAGCTGCACCATGCAGCAGCGGTCGTCCATGACGATGACCGCGCCGGAGCCGAGCATCGTGCCGCGCGCGGCCATCGCGTCGAAGTCGAGTGCCGTGTCGACCTCGTCGGCGGTCAGGACCGGTACGGACGAGCCGCCCGGGATGATCGCCTTCAGCTCGCGCCCGTCGGGAATGCCGCCGCCGATGTCGTAGATCAATTCGCGCAGGTTGGTGCCGAGCTCGACCTCGTAGTTGCCGCCGTTCACGACGTTGCCGGAGAGCGAAAAGAGCCGCGTGCCCCGCGAGTTCTCGACGCCGAGCTTCGCGTACTCGGCACCGCCGATCTCGAGGATCTTCGGGACGGTGGCGAGGGTCTCGACGTTGTTGATCAGGGTCGGTGAGGCGTAGACGCCCGAGATAGCGGGGAACGGAGGTTTCGAGCGCGGCTGGCCGCGCTTGCCCTCGAGCGACTCGAGGAGGGCCGTCTCCTCGCCGCAGATGTAGGCGCCCGCGCCGCGGTGGACGACGACCGTGAGATCCCATCCCGACCCGAGCACGTTCGGCCCCACGAACCCGGCCTCGCGCGCCTCCTCGAGGGCGTCGCGGAGGATCTCGAACTCGGTCAGGTACTCGCCGCGGATATAGATGAACGCCGTGTTCGCCCCGATGACGCGCGCCGCGATCGCGCAGCCCTCGATGTACAGGTGCGGGAGGCGGGCGATGATCTCGCGGTCCTTGAACGTGCCGGGCTCGGACTCGTCCGCGTTCGAGACGAGGTAGATCGGCTTGGCGCTCTCCTCCGGCTTGGGCAGGAAGCTCGCTTTGCGCCCCATCGGGAAGCCGGCGCCGCCCCGGCCGCGGACATCTGCGGTGAGGAGCTCGTCGAGGACGGCCTCCCGCTTCATCTTCAGGGCTTTCTTGAGGGACTTGTAGCCGCCGACCTTCTGGTACTCGTCGAGCTTGGTCAGGTCGCGCCCCTCCGCCTTGGCGAAAAGGAGCTTCGTCTGCGCCTCCTTAGTCAGAGCCATCGCGGAGCTCCTCGACGATGCCGGGCACGTCCTCGGGACGGACGGGCTCGCGGTAGCGGTGGTCGACCGAGACGACGGTGCCCCAGCCGCACCCGCCCGCGCATTCGATGGTGCGCAACGTGAACTCGCCGTCGTCGGTCGTCTCGCCCGCCTGGACGCCGAGCTCGGACTGGAAAGCCTCGAGCACCTGCTGCGCGCCCACGAGGGCGCAGGAGATGTTGGTGCAGACCTCGATCATGTGCCGGCCGACGGGCTCGAGGTGGAACATGTCGTAGAAGCTCGCGACCGCCTTGCAGTAGGCGGGCGTGAGATCGAGAGCCTCGCCGACCTCGCGGAACGCGTCGGGAGGGAGCCAGCCGTAGCGCTCCTGGGCGAGCCGGAGGGCAGGCATGACCGCCGAGCGCGGCTGTGGGTAGCGGGCCGCGAGCTCCTGGATCTCGTCGTAGAGCGCGTTCGCCGCCATCAGCGGTCGCAGTCGCCCATGACCGTGTCGAGGGAGCCGAGGATGGCGATCAGGTCGGCGACGAGCGAGCCTCTGACCGTCGTCGCTGTCGCCTCGAGCGCCACGAACGAGGGTGCGCGGAACTTGACGCGCCACGGCTTCGAGCCACCGTCGGAGACGAGGTAGCAGCCGAGCTCACCGCGGGCCGACTCGACGGCGACGTAGACCTCCCCCGCCGGCACCCGGTAGCCCTCGGTCACGAGCTTGAAATGGTGGATCAGGCTCTCCATGGACGTGTGCAGCTCGTGCCTTGGCGGGAGGACGATCTTCCGGTCGTCCACGATCCACGGCCCCTCGGGCATACCGTCGAGGCACTGCTGGACGATGCGCGTCGACTCGCGCATCTCGTCCATGCGCACCTTGTAGCGGTCGTAGACGTCCCCGTTGAAGTAGACGGGCACGTTGAAGTCGACCTCGTCGTAGGCGAGATAGGGCTGGACCTTACGAAGATCCCAGTCGACCCCGGACGCGCGCAGCACCGGGCCCGATTGCCCGAGCGCGATCGCGTCCTCGGCGGAAAGGAGGCCGATCCCCTTCGTCCGCTCGAGCCAGATCGCCTGGCGGTCGAGAAGCGCCTCGTACTCGTCGACCTTGCCGGGGAACATGTCCGCGAACTTGCGGCACTCCGTGTAGAAGCCGGGCGGGATGTCCTCGGCGAGCCCGCCGGCCTGGAAGTAGCGCGTGTGCATGCGGACGCCGGTGACGAGCTCGAAGAGGTCGAGGACGGCGTCGCGCTCGCGGAAGCAGTACCAGAGGAGCGAGATCGCGCCGAGCTCGAGGGCGCCCGTGCCCAGCCAGATGAGATGGGAGTGGATGCGGGAGAGCTCGCAGAGGAGCGTGCGCATCCAGGTCGCCTTCGGCGGCGGCTGGACGCCGAGGAGCTTCTCGATCGCGAGGACGAAGGCGAGCTCGTTGATCTGGAAGGAGAGGTAGTCGATCCGCTCCGGATACGTGATGGCCTTCCACCACGTCTTCTGCTCCATGTTCTTCTCGAAGCCGGTGTGGAGGTAGCCGATGACCGCCTCGACGCCCTCGACCCGCTCGCCGTTCAGCTCCACGATCAGGCGGAGAACTCCGTGCGTCGACGGGTGGTTCGGGCCGAAGTTGACCTCGAGAATGTCGCCCTCCTCGCGGAGAGCGGGGTCGACCTGGAGCACCGAGGGGATCGGGCTCGGGATCCGCGTGCCCCCGTAGATCGGGGCCTGCCGGCTTCGTCGTGCCGCGGTGGTGGCCATCACTCGGCTCCCGTGAACCGCACCGGCTCGCCGCCGATCGGGTAATCCTTGCGGAGCGGGTGGCCCTCCCAGTCGTCGTCCATGAGGATCCGCTTCAGGCTCGGATGTCCCTCGAAGGCGATGCCCATGAGGTCGTACGCCTCGCGCTCGTGCCAGTCGGCCGTCGGCCATACCGAGACCACGCTCGGCACGGGCTCGCCGTCGTCGCACCAGACCTGCAGCCGGACGCGGGGAGCCCCGCGCGCGCCGGAGGTGACCGCGAGCAGCTGGTACGAGAGCGAGAAGCGCTTCGCCTTGGGCTCGGGCTTCTTCGCGAGGCCCCAGGAGCCCGGGAGGTTGATGTCACGGCCGGCGCGATGGCCCCAGTAGCCCGCGACGGTGCCTTCGTTCCAGCCGAGGTAGTCCGTCGCGGCGATGTCCGCGAGGAAGTTGAACCCGCGCTCGTCGCGCAGATAGAGCGCAGCCTCCCGCAAACGCGCGGTCTCGACGACGACGGTGGTCTCGCCGCGGTCCTCGCTGACCGAAGCGAACCCCGGCACCTCGGTGAAGGTCACGACGCCACCTCGCGGATCTCGTACGCGGGCGGCACACCGGCGAGGATCTTCTCCTGCAGCCGGACGATGCCCTCGAGGAGCGCCTCGGGCCGCGGCGGGCAGCCGGGAACATGCACGTCGACGGGAACGACCTTGTCGACCCCTTGGAGAACGGCGTAGTTGGAGAACATGCCGCCCGAGCTCGCGCAGGCGCCCATGGCGATCACCCACTTCGGCTCGAGCATCTGGTCGTAGATCTGCCGGAGCGGCGCGGCCATCTTGTGGGAGACCCGGCCGGAGACGATCATCAGGTCTGCCTGTCTCGGAGAGGAGCGGAAGACCTCGGCTCCGAAGCGCGCGACGTCGTACCGCGAGCCGACGATCGCGATCATCTCCATCGCACAGCATGCGAGGCCGAACGTGTCCGGCCAGATCGAATGCCCCTGCGCCCACGCGACCGCCTTCTCCACGGTTGTGAGTCCGAGCTTGCTCTCGAGGTCGCCGAGCTCCTGCTCGAAGACGCCCGGCCCCTTCCGGCGCATGAGCGTCCGCTCGGTGTTGAGCCCGTAGTCGGCGAGGCGCTTCTTGCGCCCTACATCCGCCATTCCAGCGCCCCCTTCTTCCAGACGTAGACGTACGCGATGGCGAGGATCGCGATGAAGAAGCCGAACTCGGCGAGCGCGAAGGTCCCGAGCGCATTCAGCCAGATCGCGACCGGGTACAGGAAGACGATCTCGATATCGAAGACGATGAAGAGCATCGCCGTCAGGTAGAAGCTGATCGTGAAGCGCTGCGTGGTCGGCGGGCCGACCGAGACGCCCGACTCGAAGGGGATCGTGCGTTGCCGGGCCCGGGTCTTGGGGCGCGTCGCGAGCATGAAGGACGCCGCGATCAAGGAGGCCGGGATCGCCAGGGCGAAAAAGCCGTAGACGAGGAAGGGAAACCAGTCGTCCAGGACGGCCAGCGGCACGCCCGCATACTAACCGTCCTCGTGCCAGTGAGACTTGTCACGAACTGCGCGATCTTTCCAGCGTTTTTCCGGCCCCTTCGTGTCACAAGGTCGGGGGGTGTTTGACCGCGTAGGCCGTTGGTACACTGAGATCGATGGTCACCGTCACCGAGTCTGCGGCCACCAAGATCCGCGCTCTCATGGCCGAGGAGCCCGAGGGGGATGTCTCCGTTCTCCGGATCGCGATCCAGGGCGGCGGGTGCTCGGGATTCCAGTACGCCCTCGGCTTCGACCGTGGGCCCCAGGACGGCGACAACGAGATCGAGATGAACGGGGTTCGCGTCGTCATCGACCCGTTCAGCGCTCCGTACCTCGCGGGTGCCGAGATCGACTACGTGGACGCGCTCATGGGCGCCGGCTTCGCCATCAACAACCCGAACGTCCAGGCGGCGTGCGGGTGCGGCTCGTCCTTCCAGGCGAAGGAAGGCGCGGTCGAGGGCGAGGCCGTGCAGACGCATGCCGGCGGCGGTTGCGGCTCCGGCTGCGCGCACTAGCGTTTCCTGAGCCCGGGTAGCATCGAGTCAGGCGTGAGCGAAGGCGTCTGCGACATCACCGTCATCGGCGCGGGCCCGGTAGGCCTCGCTGCCGCGTACTACGCCGGCCACCGCGACGCGAGCGTCCGCATCGTCGAGAGCCTGGGCCAGCTCGGCGGTCAGGTCGCCGCGGTCTATCCCGAGAAGCACGTCTACGACGTTGCCGGCCACCCGAAGATCAAGGGCCAGGACCTGGTCGACCTGTGCGTCGAGCAGGGGCTCCAGTTCGGCGCCGACGTGCATCTCGACGAGGAGGTCGCCGATCTGACGCGGGTCGCGCAGAACGGCGAGGAGCTGCTCTCGCTGACGACGAAGTCGGGCAAGCAGTTCCTCTCCCGCGCGCTCATCGTGACGGCCGGCCACGGGGCGTTCGAGCCCCGGAAGCTGGAGCTCGAGGGGCTCGACGACTGGGAGGGCCGCGGCCTCCACTACTTCGTCAAGCGCAAGGACGTCTTCAAGGGCAAGCACTGCGTCATCGTCGGCGGCGGCGACTCGGCTCTCGACTGGACGCTCGGCCTGCAGGACACCGCCGATCTTCCGATCACGCTCATCCATCGCCGCGACCGCTTCCGCGCGCTCGAGACCTCCGTGAACGAGGCTCGCCGCCTCGAAGGCGAGGGCAACGTGCGCATCTGCGCTCCCGCCGAGGTACGGGAGATCCACGGTGACGGGTCGATCCAGGCAGTGACCGTGGAGGACACGGGCACCGGTGAGACGCACCGGCTCGACTGCGACGCGCTCATCCTCCTCCTCGGCTTTCACTCGCACCTCGGCTCGATCGCAGACTGGGGGCTCGAGCTGCACGGCAAGCGGCAGATTCTCGTGAACCCGATGACGATGGACACGTCCATCCCGGGCGTCTACGCGGCGGGCGATGTCGCCGGCTACGAGGGCAAGATCACGCTGATCTCGATCGGCTTCGGCGAGGCCGCCGTCGCGGCCAACAACGCGATCGCCAGCATCCGCGGCGAGAAGGTCCAGCCCAAGTACTCGACGGATTAGCTGGAAATCCTCGGAAGGGGGAGGGCGGAGGGGCCGCCGCGGCCGAAGAAAGCCTTGTGAGCGAGAAGCACGCTGTCGAGTGCCTCCACTGCGGCACGTTCAGGACGGTCACGCGCGGGCGGACGCAACGCCTCGATCCGGGCGAGTGCGGCCGGTGCGGCTACCTGGGTTGGGCCCTGGTCGCCGACCTCTCCGACCCGGTGCGGAAGATCCTCCGCGACCGCCCTCCTGAGCGGCGCATTCGCAGACTGCACGCCGTCTAGACTCCAGGCGTGGCGACCACGCCGAAGGAGCTGTGGGGCACGGAGACCAAGAAGGCTGTCGAGAACTTTCCGGTCTCCGGTGAGCCGATCCCGGTTTCGGTCGCGCGCTGGCTCGGCCGGATCAAGGCCGCCGCGGCGCGCGTGAACGCCGATCTCGGCCTCCTCGACAAGGAGAGGGCCGAGCGGATCGCCGTTGCAGGCGACCGGATCGCCAACGGCGAGTTCGACGACCAGTTCCCGATCGACGTCTTCCAGACCGGCTCGGGAACCTCCTCCAACATGAACGCCAACGAGGTCATCGCCTCGCTCGCCGGCGAGGACGTCCACGCCAACGACGACGTGAACATGGGCCAGTCGTCCAACGACGTCTTCCCGTCGGCCGTGCACCTCGCCGCGCTCGACGATCTCGTCAACGGGCTTCTGCCCGCGCTCGGCCGGCTGGCCGAGTCGCTGCAGGCGAAGGCCGGCGAGTTCGACGACGTCGTCAAATCGGGCCGAACGCATCTGATGGACGCCGTTCCCGTCACGTTGGGCCAGGAGTTCGGCGGCTACGCGGCCCAGGTGCGGCAGGGGCATGCGCGCGTCGAGGCGACCCTCGACCGCGTGGGCCAGATACCGCTCGGCGGGACGGCGACGGGCACCGGTCTGAACACGCATCCGGAATTCGCCGAGCGCGTCCGCTCGCTCCTCTCCGAGCACACCGGGCTGACCATCTCTGCTCCGGCCGATCCCTTCGAGGCGCAGGCGGCGCGCGACGGCCTCGTCGAGGCTTCCGGCGCCCTGAAGACAGTGGCCGTCTCGCTGACGAAGATCGCAAACGACATCCGCCTCATGGGCTCCGGGCCTCGTGCCGGCCTGGCCGAGATCGCGCTGCCGGAGCTCCAGAAGGGGAGCTCGATCATGCCCGGAAAGGTCAACCCGGTCATTCCGGAAGTCGTGACCCAGGTCTCCGCGCAGGTGATCGGAAACGACGCTGCGATCACCGTGGGAGGAATGCAGGGCCACTTCGAGCTGAACGTCTTCGTGCCCCTGCTCGCGCGGAATCTTCTCCAGTCGATCCGGCTCCTCACGAGCGCATCGACCCTCCTCGCCGAGAAGTGCATCGACGGGATCGTCGCCAACCGCGAGACCTGCGAGCGCTACGCCGAGCTCACGCTCTCGGCCGCGACGGCACTGAATCCTTACATCGGCTACGACAAGGCCGGCGAGATCGTCAAGGAGGCGGCGGCCTCGGGTCGTTCTCTCCGTGACGTGGCGAGGGATGCGGGGGTCGAGGAGAGCGTGCTGGACGAGGCGCTCGACTACCGCGCGATGGCGAAGCCGCACGAGTAGTCCGGATTCCGGACATGCATCGGAACGCGGTATAGTGGCCCGGCCCTAAACGGGGTTGAGCGGCAGGCGAGCGCGTCCGGGGGACCTTGCGCGCACTCGATTCCGCTCAGTGATCTGCATTTCGACAAGGGGGAAGGGCAGATGAAGAACGACCCGAGGCGACGCCTCGCGCGCGGCACGAAGCTGCTCGCGAGTCTTATCGTCGCCCTCGCGGCCTGCGTGACCATCACGGGGGCTGCGACAACCGCTTCGCCGGCCCGCGAGAGCTACATCGTCGTGATGGCGGGAGATCCCGCGGTTGCGTACGACGGTGGCACGGCCGGGTTTGCTGCGACGAAGCCGGAGCATGGCAAGAAGTTCGACGCGAAGAGCAGGGCTGCCAAGCGCTATCGGGCGCACCTCGTCCGCGAGCACAACAACTCGCTGCGCGCGGTCGGTCTCGGCGCCGACCTGAAGCTCAATGACTACTCCGTGGCTCTGAACGGGTACTCGGCGCTCCTCACGACGAAGGAAGTCGAGGCGCTCAGGAGCCAGAAGAACGTTTTGAAGGTCATGAAGGACGAGCTCCGCAAGCCGCTGACGGACTCGAGCCCCGGCTTCCTCGGACTCACCCAGCCGGGTGGTGCCTACGCCAGCGGGCTCGACGGCCGCGGCGTGGTCGTCGGTGTGATCGACACGGGCATTTGGCCCGAGCATCCGAGCTTTGCAGACGACGGGAGCTTCCCAGCCCCCGCCGTTGGCCCGCTGCCGTGCGAGTTCGGCGTCGACGTCTACGACGATCTCGACGACGGCAGCCACGAGGCCGTCAACCCCAACGACAAGCCGTTCACCTGCAACAACAAGCTGATCGGTGCGCGTGAGGAGCTCGCGACGTACCGGGCGGTCATCGGCGCCGACCCGGACGAGTACGACTCGGCGCGTGACGACGAGGGCCACGGGACGCACACGGCGTCGACCGCGGCGGGTGACGCCGGTGTCGATGCGACTGTGCTCGGGATTCCGCGGGGCAAGGTCTCTGGAATCGCACCCCGCGCACAGGTCGTCGCCTACAAGGCACTCGGCAACCTCGGTGGTTTTTCCTCCGACCTCGCCGCGGCGATCGACCAGGCGGTCGAAGACGGAGTCGATGTTGTCAACTACTCGATCGGAGGCGGTGCCAGTCTGACCGGCGCCGACGACATCTCGTTTCTCTTCGCGGCGGATGCGGGTGTGTTCGTCGCCAGCTCGGCGGGGAACGACGGTCCTGGGCCCGGCACCATCGGCGGTCCCGCTTCGGTGCCCTGGCTTACGAGCGTCGGCGCCAGCACGCAGAGCCGCTTCTTCCAGGGCACGGTCGTGCTGGGTAACGGCGCTCGCTACACGGGTGCCTCGATCACCGAAGGCGTCGCCAGCGCTCCGCTCGTCGACGCGGCCAGCCTGAAGAACGAGCTCTGCGATCCCGACGCGCGCTTCTCCGGAAGCATCAAGGGCAAGATCGTGCTTTGCCTGCGTGGCGTCACCGACCGGATCGCGAAGAGTCGAGCCGTTCTCGCGGGCGGTGGGGTCGGGATGATCATGTACGAGCGCACCGACCAGGGGAACCTCTTCACGGACAGCCATTTCGTGCCGTCCGTGCATGTGGACAACACTCCCGGTCTCGCGATCAAGGCGTACATCGCCTCGACGAGGAACCCGACCGCGCAGATCATCGCCAAGCAGGTCACGACGTGGCCCTACGCACCGTCGATGACCGACTTCAGCTCGCGCGGGCCGGACCCGGTCGCCCAGGACATCATCAAGCCGGACGTCACGGCTCCGGGGATCCAGATCCTGGCCGGCAACTCGCCGACCCCGGATCCGGGTCTTCCGGCCGGTGAGCTCTTCCAGGCGATCGCGGGCACGTCGATGTCGAGCCCGCATGTTGCAGGCCTGTTCGCGCTGATCAAGCAGGCACACCCGAACTGGAGCGCCGCCGAGGCCAAGTCGGCCTTGATGACGACGGCGCGACAGGACGTGCTGAACAACGACCGCAAGAGTCAGGCCGGCCCGTTCGACATGGGCGCCGGGCACGTGAATCCGGGTCGCCCAGGCGACACCGGCACGTCCTTCCAGCCTGGTCTCGCCTACGACGCCGGGTTCAACCAGTACCTGGGCTTCCTTTGCGATGCCGACCGGTCCGTGTTTGCCAACCCGGACGCGACGTGTGCGAACCTCGCAAGCAATGGGGTTCCTGTGACGGCGACCGACCTGAACCTCCCGTCCATCGGCGTCTCGCAGCTCGCGGGAGCCGAGACCGTCACGCGAACGGTAACCAGCGTTGCCAAAAACGCGGGCGTTCTGCGCTATGACGCTCAGGTGTCCGCGCCGAGTGGGTACACGGTCACCGTGTCGCCTTCGACGCTGAGCCTGAACCGCGGCCAGTCGGCCACGTTCAAGGTCACGATCACGAACGTCTCGGCCCCTCTGGGCGAGTGGCGGTTCGGCTCGCTGACCTGGAAGGAACGCGACGGGCAGTACGCGGTCCGGAGCCCGATCGCCGTCAAGGCGAGCAAGTTCAAGGCTCCGGGTGAAGTGACCGGAAGCGGAGTGAGTGGATCGCTCAGCTTCCCGGTGGAGTTCGGCTACACCGGCGCATACACCGCGGCGGCGCACGGACTCGTCCCGGCGACGCTGACGAACGCCAACGTGAAGCAGGATCCGGATCAGACATTCGATCCGAGCGACACGGGAGCGGGTGGCGCCAACGCCCACACGTTCAATCTCTCGAACGTGGGCGTCTTCCGGGTTGCGATCCCGCCGGAGGCGGTCGACGACCCGGACGCCGACCTCGACGTGTACGTCTACAACCCAAGCGGGACGCAGGTTGCGAGCAGCACGCTCGGAGGAACGGATGAGGAGGTCACCATCCAGGATCCCGCCAATGGCACGTGGACCGTGTACGTCCACGGCTGGCAAGCTCCCGGTGGGGACACGAACTACACGCTCTACAGCTGGGCCGTGTCAAACGCGTCCGGTGGAAACCTGAGCGTGACCGCGGCACCAACCTCTGCCACGATCGGGGCGACGGGCACGATCGGCCTGAGCTGGTCGGGAGCCACGGATGGCCAGTGGCATCTCGGTGCGGTTTCGCACAACGAGGGCTCGACGCTCCTCGGCCGCACGCTCGTGGAGGTGGACAACCGCTAGGCCGGGACCGGCCAGCGGAACGGAGAAGGCCGCCTCCGGGCGGCCTTCTCTTTGAGGAGGAGAGTGGCGGAGGCGGCAGAAAACGTCCCGGCGTGACGACTGTTACGAGACCGCTCGTGCTCGCGGTCCTGGCCCTGGCCGCGTTCGCCCTCCTCTATCCGAAGGTTCGCGACCGCCTGCCCGAGACGCTCCGCTACGAGCGCTCGTCGGCCACGCAGAGCTCGTCACAGCTCTCCCCGTCGGAGTTCGACCAGATCGACTCCTACTTCACGCCTGACCGGCTCGGCAGCTTCGCCGGGGAGCCCGCGACGAAGACCGACGCCTCGGTGGAGGGTGTCGACCTCGAGTGCTGGTACTACGGCGTCGCCGGGGCGCGCGGCGCGTACCAGATCTGCTTCAAGAACGGTCAGCTCAGCGCGAAGTCGCGCTTCGATCAGTAGGCGACCGCGCCGCGGCCGGTCTCGGCGGCGTGGCGCTGCTCGTCGGCCCGGTAGGAGGAGCGGACGAGCGGGCCCGAGAAGACGGAGCCGAATCCGAGCTCCTCGCCCTGCTCACGGAACCAGCGGAACTCGTCGGGATGGACCCAGCGGTCGATCTGCGCGTGCTTCGACGACGGCTGTAGGTATTGGCCGATGGTGACGACGTCGACGCCGTGCTCGCGCAGGTCTCGCATGGTCTCGACGACCTCGTCGTTCGTCTCCCCGAGGCCGACGATGATCCCCGACTTCGTCAGCACCGGGTAGTCCGCGAGCTCCTTCGCCCGCGCGAGAAGCCAGAGCGCCTTGTCGTACGAGGCCTTCGCCCCGCGCATGCGGCGGTGGAGGCGACGGACGGTCTCGATGTTGTGGTTGAAGACCTCGGGCCGGGCAGCGAGCACCGTGCGGAGAGCCTCCTCCTCGACGCCGAGGAAGTCGGGCGTGAGGACCTCGACGGATGCCTCCGGAACCTTGTTCTTCAGGGCGCGGATCGTCGCCGCATAGTGGCCGGCTCCGCGGTCGCGCACGTCGTCGCGGTCGACGGAGGTGACGACCACGTGCTTCAGGCCCATCTGCGCGGCGGTCTGCGCCAGGCGCAGCGGCTCGAGCGGGTCCGGCGGATGCTCCGGCTTGCCGGAGTTCACGTAGCAGTAGCGGCAGGCCCGCGTGCACGTGTCGCCGAGGATCTGGAAGGTGGCCGTCCCGCGTCCCCAGCACTCCGAGATGTTCGGGCAGCGAGCCTCCTCGCAGATGGTGTGCAGGCTCTGCCCGTGGATGAGGTTTCGCACCTCGAAGTAGCGCGAGTCCGCGCTCGGCGCGCGCACTTTCATCCATTCCGGCCGGCGTGGCCGGCTTGCCACCGGCAGCGAGCGTTCCATCTCTCTTAGTCTATGGACGATGGTGCCCGAAGCCCCGCTCGAGGACACCGGCGAGGGGCTCGCTCCCGCCGGTGAGGGCTGGTTCGTCCTGAACGCGAAGGACGCGCGCTGGCGCGACGACGGCCCGCTCGGCAAGCTCACGTTCTTCGAGGGCAGCGGGGCGTTCTGGGAGATCGGCGTCAACATCGGCGTTCTCGGGCCCGCCGAGCCGATGGCCATGTACCACTACGAGAACGACCAGGAGGACTTCCTCGTCGTTTCCGGGGAGGCCCTCCTCATCGTCGAGGGAGAAGAGCGGCCGCTTCGCGCTTGGGATCATGTCCACTGCCCGGCCGGGACCGACCACATCATCGTCGGCGCGGGGTCGGGCCCGTGCGTGGTCGTCTCGGCCGGCTCGCGGACGAATGCCGACGGGGATTGGGGCGGGTACACCGTCGACGAGGCGGCGCTCAGGCACGGGGCGGGTGTCGAGACGGCGACGAAGGAGCCCAAGGAGGCGTACGCGCCCTTCCCGGAGCGGCGGTTCACCCGCTACGAGGAGGGCTGGCTGCCGTGACGGGAATCCCCGAGGCGCCTCTCGAGCGCACGGAGAACGGCGTGCAGGCCGCGGGTGAAGGCTGGTTCGTCGTCAACGCGCGCGACGCGGTGTGGGGCGAGTCCGACGAGATGGGCGTCTACACGCGGCTGGGCGAAGGGCCGGGCTCGCGGTTCGCACAGCTCGGCTTCAACATCGGCGTCCTCTGGCCGGGCCAGCCCGCCTGCATGTATCACCGCGAGCCGAACCAGGAGGGCTTCCTCATCCTGGCCGGCGAGTGCATCCTCTTCGTCGAGGGCGAGGAGCGGCACATGAAGCAGTGGGACTACTTCCACTGCCCGGCCGACACGGACCACGTCATGGTCGCAACCGGGGACGAGCCGTGCGTGGCGGTCGCGGTGGGCTCGCGCGCGAGCCGGGATGTCGTGTATCCGGAGTTCGAGCCCGCGCGGCGGCACGGCGGCGCCGTCGAGAAGGAGACGACGGATCCGAAGGAAGCCTACGCGGGCATGGACGTCCGCGACGCGCCGTACCAGGACGGCTGGCTCCCCGACCTCTAAGGGACAGCCAAGTAACAGACTGTTACTTACTCTCTTTCGTTTCATTTCGTCCGACTCTCGTGGGTCGGAAGGAGGCACGCTTGTGGCGTGCTCGAGTTTGCTCCGCGGATCGATTCGCGCCTTGTCGCAGCGGCTGAGCGTCTCGACAGGGAGACCACGCCCGTCGCTGAGACGAACCGGCGTGTGGGAGCGGTCGCCGTCGAGCTAGGCCTCGCCCGGCCGAGCTACGAGCAGATACGGTCGATCGTCGTGCGGGCCCGGCGACTCGGCCGACAACCGTCCGCTGGAGATGTCTTGCTCGACATCGCCTTCCGGGTGAGGCCCCCCGAAGCGCTCCTCGACTACCTGGTCGGGACCCTTCCCTCCGAGTGAAAAGAGTCTTGAGCTCGCCTAGTAACAGACTGTTACTAGGCGGGTCTCGGCGCAGTTTGCGCAGATCACGTTAGGGGCTATTTCGAGGCGAGCTGGGCGTGGACGGGTTGGGCCCACAGGCCCGCGCCGTCTTCGGCCGGTAGCTCCGAGAGCTCGAGGCCGAAGACCTCGGCGAGCGCGGCCGCCGCAGCAGGGCGCACCTCGTCGACGCCGACCGGCCTGCCGAGCTCGCCCGCGAGCGTCGTGAACGCGGTGTCTTCGAGGCCGCAGGCCGTGATCCAGTCCGTGAAGGGCGCCGGGTCGAGATCGACGTTGAGGGCGTAGCCGTGCGTCGTCACCCACCGCGAGATATGGACTCCGATGGAGCAGAGCTTGCGCGGGGGCCGCTCGAGCCAAACCCCCGTCAGACCCTCGATCCGCGTCGCCTCGACGCCGAAGGCGGCCGCCGTGCGGATAACGGACTCCTCGAGATCGCGGCAATAGCGCTTGACGTCGCGCCCGTGCCGGTTGAGGTCGAGGATCGGGTAGCAGACGAGCTGCCCGGGCCCGTGGAAGGTCGATTTGCCGCCGCGGTTCGTCTCGACGACCTCGACGTCGGCGCCTTCGGGCACGTGGAGCTCGTCCGCGTCCGTGCGCCGGCCGAGCGTCACCACCGGCGGATGCTCGAGCATGATCACCGTGTCGGGGACCGCGCCCTGCGACACGGCCGCCGCGATGGAGCGCTGGAGATCCCAGGCCTCCACGTACGGCGTCAGGCCGAGGTTCAGCAGGTAGCCCGGCTGGGACACGCTACTCGCTTGATTCGTCCCAGGACTGCAGGCGCTCGCGGAGGTCGCGCAGGAAGCGGCCGGCGAGGGCGCCGTCCACCAGGCGGTGGTCGTACGTGAGCGTGAGGTTCATCATCGACCGGATCGCGATCGCGTCCTGGCCGTCCTCGTCCTCGACGACCCACGGGCGCTTGACCACGGCGTACGTGCCCAGGATCGCGGCCTGGGGCTGGCTGATCACCGGCGTGCCGTGGAAGGTGCCGTAGCCGCCCGGATTGGTGATCGTGAACGTGCCGCCCTGCACATCGTCCGGGAGGAGCTGCTTGTCGCGGGCACGCTGGGCGATGTCCGTGATCGCCTTGGCCATGCCGAGCAGGTTCAGGGTCTCCGCATTGCGAACCACCGGGACGATGAGCCCCTTCCCGTCCGCGAGCTCGACTGCGAAGCCGAGATTGACGTAGTTCCGCGTCACGATCGAGTCGCCGCGAATCTCGCCGTTGACCCACGGATAGTCCTTGAGAGTGTCGACCGTGGCGCGGGCGACGAACGCGAGGAAGGTCGGGTTGACCCCGTACGAGCCGGCCCAGTCCTTCTTCAGCCGCTGCCGGAGCGCCGCGATCCTCGTCATGTCGACCTCGATCGAGCTCGTCACGTGCGCAGAGGTGTCGAGGGAGCGGCGCATGTGCTCGGCGATGCCCTTGCGCATGGCGCTCATCGGCTCGACGGTCTCGCCTTCCTGGGGCTTTTCCGGAGCCGCGGGGGCGGCTTGAGGGGCCGGCTGAGCGGCGGCGGGTGCCGGCTCTGCCTGCGGGGCTTCCACGGGAGCAGCCGGTGCCTGCGCGGCAGCACCCGATTCGATATGCGAGAGGATGTCTTTCTTCGTCACGCGGCCGCCGCGTCCCGAGCCCTCGACGCTCGAGACGTCGACGTTGTGCTCGGCTGCGATGCGCGCGACGACGGGGGAGACGAACTTCGCCTCGCGTCGTCCGTTTTCGTCCTCGCCCTTGGGCGGCGCGGGAGCAGCTGCGGGCGGCTCTGGTGCGGGAGCAGGCTGCGCCTCCTCCTCGGTCTTCGCGGCGGTGGGCCCTTCGCCCTCGGCGCTCGAAGCCTCGTCGGCCTCCTGTGCGGCTTCCTGGGTCGGCGGCTCGGGCGGAGCGTCGGCCTCAGCTGCCGCGACCTCTGCGCCCTCAGGGGCGATGACCGCGATCTTCGTCCCGACCGCGACCGTCTCGCCCTCCTGGGCGAGGATCTGCTGGAGGACGCCGCTCGCCGGGCTCGGCACCTCGGTGTCGACCTTGTCCGTCGAGATCTCGAGCAGCGACTCGTCGGCGGCGATCGCCTCGCCCTCGGACTTCAGCCACTTCGTGATCGTCCCCTCCGAGACGGACACGCCCATCTGCGGCATGACGACATCGACTGCGGTTCCCGTGGTGGCCATCAGATCGCTAGTACTCCGCGAGCTCCTTCAGGCCTGCAACGACGTCCTCGACCTGCGGGATGAACGCCTTCTCGAGCGGAGGCGAGAACGGCACGGGCGTGTCGGGCGCGGCGATGCGGCGCACCGGCGCATCGAGGTTCTCGAAGGCCTCCTCGGCGATCGTTGCGACGATCTCCGCACCGAAGCCGCCGGTGTGCGTGTCCTCGTGGAGGACGAGCGCCTTCGAGGTCTTCTCGACGGAGCGGAGCACGGCGTCCTTGTCCCATGGAGCCAGTGTGCGCAGGTCGAGGATCTCGACGGAGACGCCCTCTTCCTCCAGCTTCTTCGCGGCCTCGTCGGCTGTGTAGACCATTGCTCCCCAGGTAACGAGGGAGATGTCGTCGCCCTCCCGGTGCGTCCGGGCCTCGCCGAACGGGACCGTATAGCGCTCATCCGGCACCTCGTCCTTGATGCGGCGGTAGAGGTGCTTGTGCTCGAAGTAGAGGACCGGGTTGGGATCCTGGATCGCCTCGATCAGGAGGCCCTTGGCGTCGGCCGGCGTTGCGGGGCAGACGACCTTGAGGCCGGGAATGTGGGCGAAGCTCGACTCCGGGTTTTGCGAGTGGAAGGGGCCGCCCGAGAAGCCGCCGCCCGACGGAAGCCGGACGGTGATCGGCACGGGCGTGCCGGCGCGGTAGCGCTGCTTCGCGGCCACCGTGACGAGGTGGTCCCAGGCGCAGGAGATGAAGTCCGCGAACTGCATCTCCGCGACGGGACGCATGCCCATGATCGCCGCGCCGGTGCAGCCGCCGACGATGGCCGTCTCGGAGAGCGGCGCGTCGATCACGCGCCAGGGGCCGAACTCCTCTTGGAAGCCCTGTGTCACCTTGAAGGCGCCGCCGTAGACCCCCACGTCCTCGCCGATGACGAAAACGCGCTTGTCGCGCTGCATCTCGGAGCGAAGCCCGTCAGAAATTGCCTGCAAATAGGTCTTTACGGCCATTATTTGTGGTGCGGCGTGTCGAGGTCCTCTGGGGTTGCGTAGACGCCCTCGAGCAGTGTCTCCGGCCCCGGATCGGGGCTTTCGTCCGCGCGCTGGACGGCGTCGTTCAGAAGCTTCTTCACCTGGCCGCGGATCTCGTCTTCCTCCTCGTCCGTGAACTCGGCGTTCTCGCGCAGCCACGTGCGATAGCGCTCGAGGGGATCCCGCTTGGCCCACTCCTCGAACATCTCCTTGGGGACGTAGGACGCGTCGTCGTGAACCGCGTGCCCCTCCATACGGAGCGTGAGGCATTCGATGAGCGTCGGCCCGCCGCCTTCGCGCGCCTTCTCGATCGCCGCCTTCGCCTCGCGGTAGACGGCGAGGACGTCGGTTCCGTCGACGACGACCCCCTCGAAGCCGTAGGCCTTGGCGCGGTCGGCGATGTGCTCGCAGGCGTACTCGAGATGCGTGGGCGTCGAGTAGGCCCACTGGTTGTTGTCGCAGATGAACACGACCGGAAGGCGGCGGACCCCAGCGAGGTTCATGCCCTCGTGGGTGTCGCCGCGCGCCGAGGCGCCTTCACCGAACCACGTGAGCGCGACGCGCTTCTCCTCCCGGATGCGGAAGGCGAGCGCGCAGCCGACTGCGACCGGCAGCATGGCGGGCAGGTGGCTGACCATGGCGATGAGCCCGAGGCGGTCGTCGGCCATGTGGACATTCCCGTCCTTGCCCTTGGTCGGCCCATCGGCTCGGCCCATAAACTGGGCGAAGATCCGCCAGGGCTCGACGCCGCGGACGATGTGGACGCCCATGTCGCGGTGAAGCGGCGTGCCGACGTCCTCGGGCCCCATCGCGGTCGCGATGCCGATGGATGCAGCCTCGTTTCCGCGGCCGGTGTAGAAGCTTCCGGGGATTTTCCCCTGCTTGTAGAGGATGTGGCCGCGCTCCTCGATCCCGCGCGTGAGGAGCATGTGACGGTAGATCCCTAGCAGGTCCTCGCGGTCGAGGCCCGCCTCCTTGATCTCCGTCAAAGAGCTGACTGGCTCTGCTTCCCTGGCAACGGCCATGCCGGGTCGAACTGTAGCCGTTCCCTTAGGCTGAGAGCGTGGGCAAGGCCTCCGACTGGCTTCGGGAAGAACGGCGCAAGACCCTCGGCGACTGGGTCGCCTTCTGCCTCGCCTGCGGACACGCGCAGCGCTACTTCGAGGAGTTCGAGGCGGAGGTTCCCGAGGCCTGCCCGGCTTGCGGCGGCGAGATACGGGCGCGGTGCCCGGAGTGCGGCGCGCGATTCTCGTCGGCCTTCGCCGTGGACTGCGAGGCGTGCGGCGGGGCACTCCGGAAGGCCGAGGCCTTCGGCGGCCCGATCCGAAAGCCGAGCCGCAAGTAACACAGTTACTTGGCGTCTCTCGTGACGGAGACGCGCGCCTTACGTGCCGCTGATCTCGGAGAAGCGGATGAGCGTGACCACGTCCTCTTCGGTCACGTTGCGGTTGTAGAGCTGTCCGAGGAAGCTGGCCATGTCCTCCGGCCGACGAATCTCCGGGTTGTCGTGCTCGATCTCGCGCGGCGAGAGCTCCATCAGGCGCTTCACCTCGACCTTGTCGATGACCGCGTCGAAGATCTTCTCGCGGGGCCCGTAACGCTGCCCGACGAGGATCTGCACGACCATTCCCTTCTTGTACTTGCCCGACTTGTCGCCGAGGCGGATGGTTGCCGTCTTGCGCCTCGACCGCAGCTGGTCGGCGACGATAGGAGAGTAGAAGTTGAGGGCGTACATAGATCTGGGATCGATCGGCACGGAGGCTGCCGCATCATACGGCCCGCTCGCCGATGAGTTGAAGAGCCTTGGCGGCCATCTCCTTCTCGCCCTTGTATGCGAGCAGGCGGGGCGCCTCCTCGAGCGGGAGCCATTTTGTCTCAGCGACCTCGTGGCGGAACTCGTCCGTGAGGTCGCCCAGCCGCCCGGCGGAGTAGCGCACGAGGAAGAAGCTCACGACCTTGAAGACCCGCTCGCCTTTCCAGGTGTAGACGTAGCGCACGTCTCCCAGCTTCTCGACGAGACGCCCGCGCACGCCGGTCTCCTCGGTCACCTCGCGGAGCGCCGTGTCGGCAGCGGCTTCGTCCTCTCCGACCAGCCCTTTCGGGAGAGCCCACACGCCTGTCTTGCCGCCCGGGCAGATGGCTGCCAGATGCCAGACGCCGCGGATCTTGCGGACGACCACGCCGCCTGCCGAGAACTCTCGCCTCATCCGGTGAAGCTAGCATCGAGCGGGTGCGCCGCCTGCTCCTGCTCGTCTGCGTTGTCATCTTCGTCGAGACGATGCTCTACTCGGCGCTCGTTCCGCTCCTGCCCCACTACAAGGACGAGTTCGGGCTCTCGAAGTTCGCCGCCGGGGTCCTTGTCGGCGCGTATGCGGCGGGAGCTCTCGCCGCCGCGCTTCCCGGCGGAATCGCCGCCGCCCGCTATGGGCCGCGCCGCGCGATGCTCATCGGGATCGGCCTCATGGGCCTCGCGAGCCTCGGCTTCGGGTTCGCCGGCGACGCGTGGTCTCTCGGTATCGCGCGGTTCGCCCAGGGGGTCGGCGGCTCCCTCGCCTGGGCCGGAGCCCTGACCTGGCTCATCGCCGCCGCGCCGGTCACGCGGCGCGGCGAGATGCTGGGCACCGCGATCGGGTCGGCGATCTTCGGCGCCTTGCTCGGGCCGGCGGTCGGCGCGGTCGCCGACCACGTCGGGCCACGGGAGGTCTTCGTCGGTCTTGCCGGGCTGACCGTCGTCCTGGCGGCCTGGACGCTCCGCACGCCGCCTGCCGCCGCCGTGCCTCCGCGTCCGGGCGCGCTCTCGCGGGCATTACGCGAGGTCGAGATCCGGCAGGCGCTCTGGCTCATGAGCGTGCCGGCCCTCGTCTTCGGAGTCGTCGGCGTCCTCGTTCCGCTCAAGCTCGATCACGCCGGGTGGAGCGCCACCGCGATCGCGATCGCGTGGATCGTGTCGGCGGCGATCGAGATGGTGCTCGCTCCGCTGATCGGGCGCGTGTCCGACCGCAAAGGGCGCCTTCTTCCGCTGCGCGTCGCCCTCATGGGCGCGATCGGAGTGCTCGTGGCCTTCGCCCTGGCCGACCGCCCGGCCGTCGTCGTCCCGATTCTGATCGTCTCCGGGATCACCTTCGGGGGCTTCTGGGCCCCTGCGATGGCGCTTCTCTCCGACGCGGCCGACCGCATCGGTCTCGCCCAGGGGCTCGCATTCGGGCTCATGAACGTCGCGTGGGGCGCGGGCAATGCCCTCGGGCCCGTGCTCGGCGGTGCGCTGGCCGACGCGGCCGGCGACGCGCTTCCCTTCCTCGTCCTGGCCGCGTTCTGCTTCGCGACACTCGTGAGCCTCGGCGGTCCTGGCACTCGGCGTATTCGAGTGCCAGAAAGTCCTTGAAGCGGCGCGTCGACTTGCGCTAGCATGGCGTTGGCACTCCGCACCGGAGAGTGCCAAGTTCTTACCGTCAGACGCTGCAACGCAAGGAGGAACGCTGAATGGATCTGCAGCCCCTGGGTGATCGGCTGATCGTCGAGGCCCTCGAGGAGGAAGAGACCACCTCGAGCGGCATCGTCCTGCCGGACACCGCGAAGGAGAAGCCCCAGCGCGGCCGTGTCCTCGCTGTCGGCCCCGGCCCTCGGGACGAGGACGGGGAGCACATCACGATGGACGTCGCCGTCGGCGACGAGATCATCTACTCGAAGTACGGCGGCACCGAGATTCGGCTCGGCACGGATGACTACCTCATCCTGCGCGAGTCCGACGTCCTCGCCAAGGTCGTTACGACCGGCAAGAAGGGCGCGAAGAAGAAGGAGATGGCAGGCGCGGCCGCCTAAGGCCTCTGCCAGGAAACTCAACGGAGGAAATCTGAATGGCACACAAGGAAATCCTGTTCAACGAGGACGCGCGGCGCGCGCTCGAGCGCGGCGTGAACGTCCTCGCTGACGCGGTCAAGGTCACCCTTGGCCCGAAGGGTCGGTACGTCGTGCTGGACAAGAAGTTCGGCGCGCCGACGATCACGAACGACGGCGTCACGATCGCCCGCGAGATCGAGGTCGAGGACGTCTTCGAGAACCAGGGCGCTCAGCTCGTCCGCGAGGTTGCGACCGAGACGAACGAGAAGGCCGGCGACGGCACCACGACCGCCACGGTCCTCGCCCAGGCCATCGTCCGCGAGGGCCTGAAGAACGTTGCCGCCGGCGCGAACCCGATGGGTCTCAAGCGCGGCATCGAGACCGCAGTCGATTCCGTGACGGAGAACCTGCAGACGCAGTCGAAGGAGATCTCCGGCAAGGAGGACATCGCCCGCGTCGCCACCATCTCCTCGCGCGAGCGCGAGATCGGCGACGTCATCGCCGATGCGATCGAGAAGGTCGGCAAGGACGGCGTCGTGAACGTCGAGGAGGGCCAGACTCTCGGCCTCGAGCTCGAGTTCACCGAGGGCATGCAGTTCGACAAGGGCTACCTGTCCCCGTACATGATCACGGACGCCGAGCGGATGGAGGCGGTTCTCGAGGACCCGTACGTCCTCGTCGCCAACCAGAAGATCGGCGCGGTCAAGGATCTCCTGCCCGTTCTCGAGCAGGTCATCCAGGCCGGCCGTCCGCTCCTCATCGTGGCCGAGGACGTCGAGGGCGAGTCTCTCGCCACCATCGTCGTCAACAAGCTGCGCGGCACCTTCCAGGCCGTCGCCGTCAAGGCGCCGGGCTTCGGTGACCGCCGCAAGCGGATGCTGGAGGACATCGCCATCCTCACGGGCGGCGAGGTCATCACCGAGGAGATGGGCCTCAAGCTCGAGAACACGAAGCTCTCGCAGCTGGGCCGCGCCCGCCGGATCGTCATCGACAAGGACTCGACGACGATCATCGACGGCGCTGGTGACTCCGACGCCATCAAGGGCCGGATCAAGCAGCTGAAGGCCGAGATCGAAAACACCGACTCGGACTTCGACCGCGAGAAGCTCCAGGAGCGCCTCGCCAAGCTGTCCGGCGGCGTCGCGGTCGTCAAGGTCGGCGCTTCCACCGAGACGGAGATGAAGGAGAAGAAGCACCGCGTCGAGGACGCGCTCGAGGCGACTCGGGCCGCTCTCGAGGAGGGCATCGTGCCCGGCGGCGGCGTCGCTCTCCTGAACGCCGTCGAGGCGATCAAGCTCGACAAGTTCGAGGGCGACGAGCGCACCGGCGCTCACATCGTCGCTCGGGCGCTCGAGGAGCCGATCCGCCAGCTTGCCGACAACGCAGGGCTCGAGGGCTCGATCGTCGTCGACAAGATCCGGACCGGCACCAAGGGCCACGGGCTCAACGTCGACACGGGCGACTACGAGGACCTCGTCAAGGCCGGGATCATCGACCCGACGAAGGTCACGCGCCTGGCGCTGCAGAACGCGGCGTCGATCGCGAAGAACATCCTCACGACCGAGGCCGTCGTCGCCGAGGTGCCTGAGAAGGCCCCGGCGGGCGCTGGCGCGGGCATGCCCGACATGGGCGGGATGATGTAAGGAGCCGAAAGGCTTCCTGCAGGACGAAAGGGGCGCCCCGCGGCGCCCCTTTCTCGTTCACCTAGGTCCCTTCAGACCCCCGGCTCGTCCACTCCCGCGGCTCCCCCAGGATCCCCGCAGAGCGTGGAGTTCGAGTAGGCGGTGTCGTCCCCGCTTGCTCCGCCTCGCCAGTCGTTGCCCGGACCGAACGCTCCGAACGCACCATGACCTGCGCAGACAGTGTTGTCAGACGACTGCGCGCAGCCGTTGGCGGATGCGCCGCAGTACGCATTGGACGCCGGACCGGCTGCTGCGGCCGCGGGAAGAGCAAGTGCTGCAGCAGCGATCGACGCCAGGACGAGCTTCTTCATGTGACCCCTTGGTCCCCGTTCGCCGCCGAACCTCGGCGTCGGCGGCCGCGTCGCATCTTTACATCGGAGTACGAATTGTCAAGAGGCACGACGATTAAACGGGGCGCCTCGCGGCCCCTTGCGGTAACGGAATCTTTACAAGAGCCGGGTGGCCGTCACGTGTGCCCGGGCGTACTCTCCGTAGCCCTACACCGGGAAAACAAAGGGGGAAAACCGATGAGGAGACTTGCTCTCTCGGCTGCTGCGGCCGTGGCGGTAATCGTCGCGATGGTCGGAGCAGCTGGCGCTGTCAACGAGAAAGACGGCAGCGAGTTGAACGCGTTCGACAAGCTCGGACCCAGCGTGATCGCGAGCGACTCGGGCATCTCGAGCGGGCTGACGAAGACTGGCCGGTTCTCGAAGGTCCAGATCACTCGCTACCGCTGCGAGAGCGCCGGCAACCCGGCGGTCTCGGTCGACATGAGCTGTAACGATCCGCGCCCGTACGGCCAGGATTGGAATCCCGACAACGAGATTCCGATCGCCGTCGATCCGGAGGATCCGGATCACCTGCTCTCGGGATCGAACGACTACTACTACCGCTTCAACAACTCGACAGGTACCCGGCACGTGATCGTCCCGACCGGGTTCTTCACCTCGTTCGACGGGGGCGCCACCTGGATCGACGGGAACATCCCGTTCAGCTCCGGCAACGGGGCGGGTGACCCGGCGCCTGCGTTCGACGCCAAGCATGACGTGGCGCTCATGGCCCAGCTGGAGAACGTCGGCCCGAACACGGGCTGTTGCGTCGCGCAGGGCAACGTGACGGTCAGCCGGTCGAGTGACGGCGGCGTGCACTGGCAGCGCCCGGTTCGGGTGCTCCACGGGCACGGAGCAGGGATCGGGCCGGCAAACCAGGCTGTCTTCTTCGACAAGGAGTGGATCACCGTCGACAACAATCCCGACTCGGACTTCTACGGCCGGATCTACGTCACGTCGAGCAAGTTCGTGAACGGGCCGCACGGCGCGTACTTCCGCTCGCCCATCGTGATCAGCCACTCCGATGACGGTGGCGTGACGTGGTCGCCCGCGCAGGTGATCTCGGGCTCGAACCCGAACTGCACGTTCCAGTCGGACGGGAGGCACGAGACGGCCTGTGACGAGGATCAGTTCTCCTATCCCGAGGTCGCCTCGGACGGGACGCTCTACGTGCACTTCCTCAACGCGCAAAACGACGCGGAATGGGAAGTCGAGAACGACTTCGACGAGCAGATCATGGTCGTCAAGTCGACCGACGGCGGCGAGACGTTCACGGACCCGGTCGCCGCGGCACAGCTGGAGGACGGGTTCAGCGACACGCCGTACTCGGCCGTGGGCGACCAGACCGTCTACGGGCACCAGATGCGCTGGGCTTCGGCCGGCAACATCTCGGTGAATCCGCAGAACCCGCTCGACGTGACCGTCGTGTGGAGCGACCGCGGAACCGCGAACCCGAATGCCACCGAGGGCTGCATCGACAACGCACCGGGCGATCCGCCGAACTACGACCCGTGCGACGCCGGTCCCGGCTCGGACCTGAACATCTACTTCTCCCGCTCCACTGACGGCGGTGAGACGTGGACAGGTCGCCAGCTGCTCGATGGCACGGTCGGCAACGGCTGGTATCCATGGGCCGACCACAAGCCCGACGGCACGCTCGCCGTGGCCTGGGACCAGGATCACGGTGCGGCTCCGGCCGACACGTTCAACCACGTGCTGAAGGTCGGAGGCGGTGCGCCGCAGACGCTCTCGCCCAACGTCTCCGAAGGCCGGACCGCGACCGAGAACCCGGACATCTCGGTGACCCATTGGGCCGGTCAGTACGTCCCCGAAGACCTGTGGCCCCGCATCTGCGGGCCTGTCGGGTACACCGATCCGCCGGTGACGGACGCCACGGGGAAGGACTGCAACATCTTCGACGGCGACTACACCGGGTTGGCGGTTGGGTCTGACGGCTCGATCAACGTCACCTGGACCGGTCTCAACCGGCTCGCGACGGCTCCGCAGCTCGACCGCTACACGGGCGGTCCGCATGACGGCTACGCGCAGGACGCCATGTTCGCCCGCCGCTGAGGAACGGACGCACCTGAGAACGACGAGGGGCGCCGTGAGGCGCCCCTCGTCTCTCCGTACACTGAGTCGGATGGCGATCACCACCCCGTCGGTCGTTCGCCTCGGCCGGGGCTACGTTGAAGTTGCGGGTCCCGACGCCGGGGACTACCTCGAGCGCATGCTTTCCAACGAGGTCGCCTCGCTCGAGGTCGGCTCGGCCGCCAAGGCGCTTCTGCTCACGCCGAAGGGGCGAATCATTGCGCCGCTTCGGGCAGTCAGAACGACTCCGGAGACTTTCCTGCTCATCACGGACTCCTCCGATCTCGCCAGCGCGGTCGAGAACACCCTGCTTGCCTCCCGTTTCGCGGCCAAGTGCCTGATCGAAGTGCGCCCCTGGGCCGGCTTCGTCCAGCTCGGGAGCGAGCCGGAGGCACCGGCCGTCCCGATCCAAGACTTCGGCGTGGAGGCGTGGGAGGCCTGGCGCGAGAGCCCGGCGGAGGGCGCCGATCCGCAGGAGCTCGAAGAGCTTCGGATCGAGGCCGGTACCCCCGCGTGGGGGGCCGAGCTCGACGACTCGATCCTTCCGGCGGAGGCGGGTCTCGACGAGACGCACATCTCCTTCACGAAGGGCTGCTTTCCCGGGCAGGAGCCGATTGCGCGGCTGCGGCACCGGGGTCACGTCAACCGCCGGCTCCGCAGGCTCGAGGTCGAGGCGGCGAAGGCGGGCGACGAGATCGTGTGGAACGACAAGGTCATGGGCCGCGTGACGAGTGCGGTGCCCGGTCGTGCGCTCGCCTACGTGCGCACCGAGGTGCCCGACGACGCGATCCTCCTCGTCGGCGGTGCGCAGGCGAAGATGCGCCCGGCATGATTCGAACATGCGACCTCTGCCTCCGCAGGGCAGCGCTCTATCCCCTGAGCTACGGGCGCGGGGCTAGTGACCTAGTGTAGCCGCGCTCGTCAGGCGGCCGAGCGGAGCGAGGAAATGACGTAGTCGACGCGGCCCTCGCGGACGAGCTCCCACATGCGCGGTCCGCCGACTCCCGCGCGGCGGTTCAGGAAGGAGTTGAGCTGGCTATCGTCCGTCCCGGCTTCGCGCGCGGCGGCGAGCAGGCGCTCGACGGCGGGAAGCGGCTCTCCGTCGGGGCCGAACTGCCAGGAGGGGTAGACGTGCTCGAATCCCCTCGGAACGGCGAAGAGCTCGCCGGCGCGGCGGCGGGCTTCGATCCGGGCGGGGTCGGCGCCGAGGCGCGCCGCGAGCCAGGAGGTGGTGAATGCGTTCGAGTCCGATCTCATCGTTCGAGCTACGGGCGGCCCGCGGGGCGAGCCGTCCGTGTCGTGGACTCAGTTTGACGCATCAGACGGCGACAGCCGGCTTGTTCGAAAGAGACGGAGCGGGCTGGTAGCTCGGCGTGTAGCCGACCAGGCGGCCTACTGCGGCGCCGGCGGAGAGTGCGGCCTTCTGAAGCGCGCCGGGGACGTGCGGGGCGCGGACGTCGTCGAAGTACTCGTTCGCGATGACGGCCATGCGCACCGGGTTCGGCATGCCCTTCTTGTTCGTCTTGCCGTCGGCGGCGAGGGCGAACATCGTTTCGAGGAAGGACTCGAACTCGAGGGCGGGGCTGACCTTCGTCGTGAAGCGGGCCTCGTCGGTGCCGACGTTCTTGAAGCGGTGGACCGTGCCGGGCTCGACGGTGATCGCGTCGCCTTCGCCGGCGACGAGCTTGTCGCCGCCCTTCCGGAACTCGACGGAACCGGAGAGGATCTCGAACTCCTCGGTCTGGTGGGGGTGCACGTGGCTGGCGACGCCGCCGCCGGGTGCGACCGTGGCCTCGATGAGCACGTACTCGCCCCCGGTGTCGCGCGAGGTCTTGTGGAATGTGATGCGCTCGCCGGTGACGGGGTTCTCGATTGTCTGGCCGGTGGAAATCACTTCGGGTTCCTCCTTCTGCGTCGGGGGGTCGTGCGTGACGCGCTCAATCTCGCGACTCGACGCTTTCTTGACGATGGAGGCACCGTGCGTCTTCCAGTGAGGCTGGCTTCGCCGGCCTGGGTGCGGGTAACCGCGCTCGCTAGTCTGGCTGGATGCGCATCTGCTCACTCGTGCCGGGAGCCACGGAAGTCCTCTTCGCACTTGGATTGGGCAAAAGCGTCGTCGGCGTCACGCACGAATGCGATTGGCCTCCGGAAGCTGCGACTCGCCCGCGCGTAACGGCGTCGGAGCTCGAGAGCGATGACCTTTCGAGCGCCGAGATCGACGGCGCGGTCGCGGCGGCCGCGCGCGAGGGCAAGGCGCTCTACGCGGTAGACGAGGCCGTCTGGGAGGAGATCCAGGCCGACGTGGTCGTGGCACAGGAGCTCTGCGAGGTGTGCGCGGTCTCGGCCGGTCAGGTGCACCGGCTCGACGTCGAAGTCATCGACTACTCGCCCGCCACCCTGGACGGTGTGCAGGGCCACATCACCGCGCTCGGGTGGAGGCTCGGCGCCGAGGCTGCCGCCGACGAGCTGACGAACGGCATGCGCCTCCGGCTCGAGCGCGTTCGCGCGGCGCTCGCAGAGAAGGAGACGTACCCGCGCGTCTACGTGTCGGAATGGCTCGAGCCCCCCTATGCGGCGGGCCACTGGGTACCCGACATGGTCTCGGCAGCGGGCGGCATGGAGGTGGCGGGCATCGCAGGCGAGCCGTCGTTCCGCATGCGCTGGACCGACGTCGCCGGGCTCGAGCCGGACACCGTTGTCCTCGCCCCGTGCGGCTTCGACCTCGACAGGACGCTCAGCGAGATCGTCACGCTCGACCTGAGCGCCCACCTCCTCGGGACGAGCGCCAGGCAGGAGAGCCGCGTATTCGCCGTCGACGCGAACGGCTACTTCTCGCGTCCAGGCCCGCGGCTCGTGGACGGCGTCGAGCTCCTCGCGTATCTCTTGCATCCGGACGCGTACTCGGACCCGGGAATCCCCTGGTCCCGCGTCAGGGTGTGACGACGATCTCCCCGCCCTGAATCTCGGCGCGGAAGACCCGCGCGGGCTCGTCGCCGAAGAGGCAGGCGCCGGTGCCGAGGTCGAACTTCCAGCCGTGGTAGGCGCAGGTCAGCGTGTCGCCGAGGATCTCGGCCTCGTGGAGCGGGTTGCCTTCGTGCGGGCACGCGTTCGCGAAAGCGTGCGCCTCTCCGTCGATCACGAACACGGCAATCTCCGTCCCGTCCACCTCGACCACCGCGCGGCCCTCCCCGTCGAGGTTCGAAAGCGGGATCCGCACCGGCTCCACGCGGCCTAGACTACTCCGCCCCCATGCCCCTCTATCTCCGCGAATCCGAGGTGGCCGAGCTGCTCTCGCCCGAGGACGCGGTCGAGGCCGTCGACGCCTGCTTCCAGCGGCTGGCTGGCGGGCGTGTCGAGCTCCGGCCCCGCTTCCGGCTCGGCCTCGACTCCGGGGTGCTGAACGTGATGGCGGCGTCCGACCTCGAGCTCGGCGTCGCGGGCCTGAAGACCTACGCTGCCTTGGAAGACGGCGTGCACTTCGTCGTCGTCCTGTTCGCCGCGGATCACGCCGAGGTGCTCGCGCTCATCGAGGCAGACAAGCTGGGTCAGCTTCGTACGGGTGCTGCGAGCGCCGTGGCGGCGCGGCATCTGGCCAAGCCCGGCGCGAAGTCGCTCGGCGTGATCGGCACCGGCTGGCAGGCGGAGAGCCAGGTGCTCTGCATGCGCGCCGCCGTGCCGGAGCTCGAGCGGGTCGTCGCCTACTCCCGGAACGAGGAGCGCCTCGAGCAGTTCTGCAAGCGCTTCGACGCCGAGCCCGGCGAGTACTTGAAGGACGCGGCCGAGATGGACGTTGTCGTCACGATCACGAGCTCGAAGGATCCCGTGCTTCGGGGCGAGTGGCTCAAGCCGGGCGCGCTCGTCTGCGCGGCAGGGGCCAATCGGATCGCCTCGCGCGAGCTCGACAACGCCGTCGTCGAGCGCGCCGCCTTCGTGTGCTGCGACTCGAAAGAGCAGGCGAAGATCGAGGCCGGCGACCTGGTCGAGCCCGTCGAGCGCGGGGTCCTCGACTGGCTGGAGGTGCACGAGCTCTCCGAGGTCGTCGGCGGCGAGGTGCAGGGCCGCGCCCAGGACGAGGACATCGTCCTCTTCAAGAGCCTCGGGATCGCGGCCGAGGATCTCGCGGTGGGCGCCCTCGCACTGGAGCGCGCCCGTGAGCGCGGCATGGGAACCGAGCTCTAGGTCGTTCTGACGTGCTCGGCGGCCATGTTGGCCACGTCCTCGCCCACGGCGCGGATGACGTCGGGGCGCTCGAGCAGGCGGAGGCGCTGCTCGTCGGTCGCGCGGTTCTTCAGGTACGGATCCTCGAGGATCTCCTCGAGCGGCCGTCCCGCCCGGTGCTCGCGGATGACGTACGCCGCGAGGGAATCCATCTTCGAGAGCGACTGGTGCTGGTCGGAGTCGCCACCGCCGCCGAAGATCCGCGCGAAGAATCCAGGCTTCTTCTTCGGCGGCTGCTCCCCGGTCTCG
>JBKPRJ010000029.1:0-6761 GCA_046734455.1 Actinomycetota bacterium
GCCGTCGAGAGCGCGAAGAGCCGGTCGAGGTTCGCGCCCTTGAGCTTCTTGCGTCCGAAGAGGACGTCGCCCAGCCCCAACGCCTACTGGACCGGGCGGCCCATCTCCTGGGCGATCTCGGCCAGGCGCGCGAGGCGCTTCTCGAGCGGCGGATGCGTGGCGAAGAGCTCGCCGACCGACGACTTGACGCTCGTCGGGATGATGAAGAACGCGTTCATGCCCTCGACCTCGCGCAGGTCGCGCTGCGGGATGCGGACGATGTCGCTCGCGATCTTCTGCAGCGCGCTCATGAGCTGCTCGGGCGCGCCCGTGATGAGCGCCGCGCCGCGATCCGCCGCGTACTCGCGGTAGCGGGAGATCGTCCGGATGAGAACGAAGCTGATGATGTAGGTCGCGATCGAGACGAGGAAGATGATCAGCCAGGCCGGGGCGCCCCCGTCCCGATTCCGCCCGCCGCTGAACATCCCGCCGTAGAGGCCGACGCGGGTGAGAAGCGCGGCCAGCATGGCGAAGAAGCTCGCCAGCGTCATGACCAGGACGTCGCGGTTGGCCACGTGCGAGAGCTCGTGGGCGAGCACGCCTTCGATCTCCTGCGGCTCGAGACGGCGCCACAGGCCCTCCGTGACCGCAACCGCGGCGTGCTTCGGGCTCCGTCCGGTCGCGAATGCGTTCGGAACGTCCGTGGGAATGACGGCCACCCGCGGCTTCGGCAGGTCGGCCATCGCGCAGAGGCGCTCGACCATTGCGTGGAGCTCCGGCGCTTGCTCCGGCGTGACCACCTTCGCGCCCGAGGCCGCAAGGGCGATCTTGTCCGAGGTGAAGTACTGGAAGAACGCGAGCCCGACGACGATGAGCAGCATCGGCACGAGCCCCACGTTCAAGACGTTGAAGAGGACGACCGCGAAGACGACGTAGAGGAGCCCCAGAAGGAACGTCGTCAGGAGCATCCGGAGAGACAGGCCAGCGTCCCGTCCATAGGCCTTTCGTTGCATGGGAAAAGTGTACCCAGGGGGTATCGGCGTCAGACGCACCTAGAGTTCGCCCATGGTCCGCGTTGCGGCAGTCGCGCTCGTCCTCTTCGCCCTCATTGCGGGAGATGCGCGGGCTGCGCAGGAGTTCAAGGTCTACGTCATCGAGGGCCCGGTACTCGACTTTGCCGAAGGCACGAACGGAGCGGTTGGCCTTCTCGTCCCCGGCGGGGGCCCGGACACGAGCCGTGAGCAGGCGCTCGCCTCGCTCATCCGAGGCGAGGTACGCAATTCGCTCCGGGGAGGAGAGCCTGCGGGCCCGCCTCTGATCCGCATTTCCGATTTTTCCGCAACGCCAGAGCCCCCGTACATCCTCGTCGTATTGCCAAAGGCCGGCGCGCAGCCGAACGACCGTCGCTATCCCGTGCTGGTGAACGGCCCCGGTTACAAAGGGATCCTCACCTCCGACTCGACGCGCATTCCCGGCCTCGTCTCGATCGCCGACATCGCGCCGACTGCGCTCGGCGAGGAGCACGCGCTGGGCTCGCAGCCCGACGCAGACCCCGCCGCCACGCTCGCCGACCTCGACGCGCGCATCGACGGCCACAACAACTCCCGCGTTCCGGCGGGAATCACGGCGGGCGTCATCCTCCTCGTGCTCGCGCTCCTCTGGCCGAGGGCGGGCCTGCTCGGGTTCGGCGCAGCGCTCCTCGCGAACCTCGCGCTCGGCCTGGCCGGGGTCTCGTCCTTCTGGCCCACGCTGGTCGTGATCGGGCTGGGGGCTGCGTCGGGCTGGCTTCTCGCGCGGGTCATCCGCAGCGATCTCGCAATCGGCCTCTTCCTCGGCGGGATCGTCCTTGCCTACCTGGTCTCGCTCGGTGTCGACGGGACGGCCGTCGCGCTTTCGCCCTTCGGGCCGAGCCAGAACTCGCGTTTCTACGGGCTCTCCAACTTTCTCGAGACGATGCTGCTCCTCCCGGCGCTCGGTGGTGCGGTCTACCTCTGGCGACGCTTCGGCTGGCCGGCCTTCGCGGGCGTCGCTCTCGTCAGCTTCGTCACGGTGGCAGGAAACCGCTTCGGCGCGGACGGAGGCGGCGCGATCGTCCTTGCCGTCGGTTTCACGCTTCTCTCCGTGCTGGTCGCCGGGCTGCGCGGTCGCCGGCTCGCGGCCGCGCTCGGGATTGCCGTCGCAGTTGCGGCCGGGCTCGTCGCACTGGATGCCGCAATCGGCCCCGAGAGCCACATCACGCGGGCGCTCGACTCGGGCCCTTCGGGCCTCGCCGACGACCTGCGCGACCGCGTGGCGCTCTCCTGGGACCGCGTGTCGCAACAGAGCGACATCGCAGCTGTGGTGGCCGTCTGCCTCCCGGTGCTCGTCATCCTCGTGGTGCGACTTCTTCGCTCCGACGCGGCTATGGCGCGGCGCGCTCTTCCGCTCGCCTTCGCAGCAGCGCTCGCGGCCTCGCTCGTCGTCAACGACTCGCCCAACGACGTCCTCGGCGCCGGTTTGGTGGGGTATGTCGTGGTCGAGGCCGTTATGCTTCGCGACCGATGCGCTGCGCTCTCGCCGTCGCCGGGATCCTCGCCTCCCTCGCCTTCCTCGCTGCCGGGTGCGGCGACGCCACGGTCGTGAGCCCGACCGCCGAAGGGGTCGAGGGGACGCTTCCGCAGGAGACCACGCCGACAGAGACCGTGGCGAAGGGCGACGCGGCCGCGGGCAAGGAGGTCTTCGACTCCTCGGGCTGCGGCGGCTGCCACACCTTCGCGGCGGCGAACTCGAACGCCACGATCGGCCCGGATCTCGACCAGGCTCTGCAGGGGAAGGACGCACAGTTCGTGCTCGAGTCGATCGTCGATCCCAACAAGGAGATCGCCTCGGGCTTCCAGCCCAACGTGATGCCGGCGACCTTCGGCGAATCCCTCTCGGACAAGCAGCTCGCCGACCTCGTCGCCTTCCTGACCGCGCCGTCGAGCTGAGCCTTCCGGCCGGCTTTCCCCCCGAGGTCGAGGTGCTCGCCTGCGATCTCGACCGCACCCTGATCGCGAAGGACGGGATGCTGCCTCCGCGCACCGAAGCAGCGATCCGTGCAGCGCGCGCCCAGGGAATCCGCGTCGTCATCGCCACCGGGCGCATGTTCGTCTCGGTGCGTCCGTACGTCCTTCAGGCCGGCATCGACGATCCGGTCGTCTGCTACCAGGGCGCCGTCGTGGCCGAGCCGGAGACCGGGCGCTGGCTGCGCCACGAGCCGATTCCCGTCGCGCTCGCCAAAGAGGCCATCGAGGCGATCGTCGCCGAGGGCTTCCACGTCAACGTCTACGTGGACGACGAGCTCTTCGTCGGCAAGGTCACGCCCGAGGCGCGCGCCTACGCCGACTTCCAGGGCCTCGTGATTCACGAGGTCGGCGACCTCGCCGCGTGGCTGGAGAAGCCGGCGACGAAAGTCGTCTCGGTCGGCGAGCCCGAGCTTTTGGACGGGCTCGAGGCGCGCCTGAAGGAGCGCTTCGCGGGGCGCCTGTACATCTCCAAGAGCCTCCCCTTCTTCCTGGAGATCGCCAGCCCGAAGGTGACGAAGGGCTCCGGCCTCCAGTTCCTCGCCGAGCACATCGGGTTTTCGGCCGAGAAGGTCGTCGCCTTCGGGGACGGTGAGAACGACATCGAGCTCCTCGAGTGGGCGGGCTACGGGATCGCCGTCGCGAACGCCCATGAGCGGCTGATCGAGATCGCCGACTGGGTCTGCCCTCCCGTCACCGAGGAGGGGGTCGCCCAGGTCATCGAAGCCGTCTTAGACTCCCGCGCATGATCGACGTCCGCGCCGCCCGCGCCGACCCGGACACCTGGCGCGCGGCGCTTGCGCGCAAGGGGGCGGCCGAGAGCTTCGACGAGTTCCTCCGGGCCGACGAGTCGTGGCGCGCCGCGAACACGCGCGTGGACGAGCTTCGGGCAGCCCGCAAGCCGGCCGGAAAGGGCAAGCCCTCCCAAGAGGAGATCGAGCGGCTGAACGCGCTGAAGGACGAGCTGAAGGAGGCCGAGGCCGCACTCGAAGAGGCGGCCGGGAAGCGCGACCAGCTCCTCGCCGGCATTCCGAATCCTCCGGATCCGAGCGCGCCCGACGGGTTCACGGAGGAGGACGCCGTCGAAATCCGTCGCTCGGGCGACCCTCCGCAGTTCGACTTCGAGCCGCGCGACCACCTCGAGCTCGGCGGGATCGACATGGAGCGCGGCGCCAAGGTCTCCGGCTCGCGCTTCGCGTACCGCATGGGCGACTTCGCGCTCGCGGAGCTGGCGCTCTACCGCTTCGCCGTCGACCGGCTGGCGAAGAAAGGCTTCACTCCCGTGATTCCGCCCGTGCTCGTCCGCGAGGCCGCCATGTACGGCACGGGCTTCCTCCCCACCGACGAGGTGAACATCTACCGCATCGAGCGCGACGACCTCTACCTCACGGGAACGTCGGAGGTCGCTCTCGCCGCACTGCACATGGACGAGGAGCTCGACGCCGACGCGCTCCCGTACCGCTACGCGGGCTACTCGACCTGCTTCCGCCGCGAGGCGGGCGCCGCGGGCAAGGACACGCGCGGCATGTTCCGCGTGCACCAGTTCGACAAGGTCGAGATGTTCGTCTTCTGCCTCCCCGAGGAATCGGCCGACCAGCACGAGTTCCTCCTGTCGGTCGAGGAGGACCTCGTCAAAGAGCTCGAGGTCCCGTACCGGATCGTGAACGTCGCCGCCGGCGACCTCGGCGCCTCCGCGACGAAGAAGTACGACATCGAGGCGTGGTTCCCGAGCCAGGAACGCTACCGGGAGATCACGTCCACCTCGAACACGACCGACTATCAGGCGCGCCGCCTCGGGGCTCGCTATCGCACGGACAGCGGCCTCGAGCCGGTGCACACGCTGAACGGCACCGCCGTGACCGCGCGCGTTCTCCTCGCGGTCATGGAGAACACCCAGGATGCGGACGGGAACTGGAGCGCCCCGGCCGCGCTGAAGGAGTTCGGAGCGCCGTAGCCGCTTCGCGCAAGCTCATCCTGGCGGCCGCGCAAAGCCCCCGTGTGCAGTCGTTCGTGGGCAAGCACGGTATGCGGCTGGGCGCGGCGCGCTTCGTCGCGGGCGAGACGCTCGACGATTGTGTGGCCGTGCTCCGGCGACTGAACGACCAGGGCCTCCACGCGAACACGACGATCCTCGGGGAGGACGTGGCGGGTGCCGAGGAGGCCAGCGGGGTCGCGAGCGAGTACGAGGCCGTCCTCCAGCGCCTGCACGACGAGGGGCTGCGCGCGAACGTGGCGCTCAAGCTCACGCATCTGGGGCTCGACCTGGGCGAGGAGATCGCGTTCGACAACGTGCGGCGGGTGGTCGAGAAGGCGGCGGAGCTCGGCAACTTCATCCGCATCGACATGGAGTACTCGGCCGTCGTCGACGCGACGCTCGGGATCTACCGCCGACTGCGGGAGGCCGGGCTGGACAACGTCGGCACCGTTCTCCAGTCGTACCTCTACCGTGCCGAGGACGACCTCGAGTCGCTCCTGCCGCTCCAGCCGAACCTCCGCTTCGTCAAAGGTGCCTACCTGGAGTCGCCCGAGGTCGCCTATCCGGAGAAGTCAGACGTGGATGCTGCTTACGTCCGCCTGATCGAGCGCTCGCTCCAGGGACAGGGTTACACGGCGGTCGCGACGCACGACGAGCGTCTCATCGAGCACGCGATCGCCTTCACGGAGCGGGTGGGGATCGGCCGCGACCGCTTCGAGTTCCAGATGCTCTACGGCGTGCGGCCGAAGCTGCAACTCGACCTGGCCGAGCGCGGCTTCAAGGTGCTCGTCGCCACGCCCTTCGGGCCGCAGTGGTTCCCGTACCTCATGCGCCGCCTCGCCGAGCGGCCGGCCAACCTCGGCTTCTTCCTGCGAGGCGCCCTTCGGCGTTAGCGCCGCTTGGTGCCGGTGGCGTGGACCGCGGCGAGGTCGAGCGCTACGGCAAAGAGCAGGGTGCCCGCCCACCCGTTGACCGGCGCGAAGACCAGGGACTCGTTGTCCCCGATCAGGTTCGCGAAGAACCAGACGATGAACCAGAGAAAGGTCACCGGATCCCTCCGTGTCGTTGTACTACGGGCAGTCTCACGAGGCCGTGGGACGGACTTGGCGGGCTACAGTTCGCTTCGGCGGGGTGCCTGAGCGGTCGAAAGGGGCGGTCTTGAAAACCGTTGGGCGCCGAAAGGCGTCCCGTGGGTTCGAATCCCACCCCCGCCGTCCAGGCAGGAGATCCGCGGCTGGGCGCTACCGCTTCGAGCTGCTCGTCGCGCCGTCCGGCGAGCAGCTGGGCGCGGGTTGGGGCTCAGTACTGCAGGTCGTCGACTCCGTACGTCGTGAGCGCGTAGACCACGAGCAGGTTCAGCGTGATCATGAGGATGCTCGCGAGTGGGTAGCTGAAGATCCAGAAGATGTTCAGCACGGCGCCGATGCAGCCGACGAAGATGCCAACGCCGAACGCCCAGGCCGCCCGCTGGAAGATGAAGTAGCCCGTCACGATCAGGCCGACGCCGACGATGAGGTAGAGCCAGCCCCACGCCTCGAGGTTGTTGTTCCAGAAGAGCGCGTCGACGGCGGTGTCCTGCGTCCGGATCGCCCAGAGCCCGTCGAGGAACTGCATCACCCCCGCGACGATCAGGAGGATGGCCGCGAACCGCACCCATCCTCGTCCCGCCCTTGCTGTGGTCGTGGTGGACATACACGCTCCTTTCGTCGACGAAACGACCCCGGCCGCCCAAATCTTGCGAGCGCGGCCGGACGGAGCGGCTAGGG
>JBKPRJ010000030.1:0-54006 GCA_046734455.1 Actinomycetota bacterium
TCCCCATGTGACGGAAAGTGCGCGTGCAGCGCTGATCACCGGTGGCACGGGCCGCGTGGGCAGCACGATCGCGGCGAGGCTCGAGGCCGAGGGGTTCGTCGTGCTCGCGGCCGGCCGGAAGGACGGAGACGTCTCCCGCCCGGACGAGGCGCGCGCCCTGGTCGAGCGGGCCGCACAGGAGCTCGGCGGGCTCGATCTCCTCGTGAACGCAGCCTCGGACGGGTTCGAGCCGCGCCCCGTCGAGGATGTGTCCGAGGCGGACTGGGACGCCGCGCTCGACTCGACGGCGAAGGGAAGCTTCTTCGTCACCCAGGCGGCCGTCCCGCACCTGCGGTCCTCGAGCATCGGGCTCGTCGTGATGATCGAGGACGTGGGCGCCTACCTGCCGTGGCCCTCATTCGGGCCGCACTGCGCCGCCAAGGCGGCGCAGGCGATGCTCACCCGCGTCTTCGCGCGCGCGCTCGCGCCCGAGATCCGCGTCTGCGGGATCGCGCCGGGACCGGTCGCCGTCGAGCCGGGCCAGGAGAAAAGGCGCGCAGCCGAGACGCTTCTCGGACGGATCGGCTCCCCGGAAGACATCGCCGGCGCGGTGCTCTACCTCGTTCGCGCCGAGTTCGTCACCGGCTCGACCCTTTTCGTCGATGGGGGCCGCATGCTGAATCCGTAGGCGGCTTTCGCTCGTATCGCCTAGCGTTATGCCTGCGGCCATGGCCACAGCCGAGAGCGACAGCCGCCTCATCGAGCGCGTCGGACGCGGAGACCGCGAGGCCTTCGAGCAGCTCTACAAGCGCTTCGCCCGCCCCGTCTTCGCGATGGCGCTTCGGCAACTCGGGGACAACGGCCGCGCCGAGGACGCGGCGCAGGAGACCTTCGCGGCCGTCTGGCGATCCGCGAAGAGCTACAAGGCCGAGCGCGGCACGGCGTCCGCCTGGCTCTACGCCGTGGCGCGCCACGCGATCATCGACCGCGCGCGCCAGAAGCGCGAGAACGCCGCCGAGGCTCCGGACGAGGCGGACACGCGTGCCGGGCCCGCCGAGCGCGCCGAGGAGTCCTGGCTCACGTGGCGGGTGCACTCCGCGCTCGAGCTCCTCCCCGAGCGCGAGCGCGTGGTCATCGAGCTCGCCTACTGGAGCGGCCTCTCCCAGACCGAGATCGCGAGCTACCTCGACGTCCCCCTCGGCACCGTGAAGACCCGAACGCGCACCGGTCTCGCTCGGCTCGCAGGCCTGCTCGAGGAGGTGAAGGCATGAGCGAGGAACGCCCCGATTTCCACGAGCTCGTGGGCGACGGTCTGACCCCCGAGGAGGAGCTCGAGCTCGCCCGGGTGGACGGCCTCCTGCGCTCCGTGCCCGGGCCGGCGACGGAGGTGCCCGGCTCGCTCACGCGCGCCGTGGAGCGCATCGGGACGACCACGCCGATCTGGACACGCCGGCGCCTTGTCGCCGCAGTCGCTCTCGCCGCCACGCTCGCCGCGCTCTTCTTCGGCGTCGGCCGCTGGGTCGATCGCGGCGGCTTCGAGGCGCGCGCGACGGTACAGATGGCGGCGGGCACGACAGCGCCCGACGCCACGGCGAAGATCGAGCTCGGCCGCCGGGACGAGGCGACCGGGAACTGGAAGATGCGGCTCGTCGTCGACGGGCTCCCCCATCTCACCGACAACGAGTACTACGTCCTCTGGCTCGCGAAGGACGGGCAGTACGCGGGCGCCTGCGGCACGTTCAACGTGGACGGCCGAACGACCGTCGACCTGACTGCGAGCTATGACCTCTCGGAGTACGACGCCTGGGTCATCTCGCGGGCGGAGCCGGACGCACCCTGGCTCCTCTCGGCCGAGACGTAGGAACTCGGGACGCCGGCCGGATGCACGGGCCGGAGGCGGAGCGGACCGCGTAGCCGAGCAAAGGTCCGTGCCTTAAGACGCCAAGTAACAGACTGTTACTTGGCTCCGTTCTGTTCGCTTCAGGGTGACGCCCAGCTTCGCGAACCCCTCTTGATGAAGGGTGTTGGACGTCTCATTGCCGAGGTCCCGCCGCGTCACGCGAGTCGCGACGAACTGTGCCTCAAATGCCCAAGTAACAGTCTGTTACTTGTGTCGCCTTCGACGTGCGGACTCGAGCACACACGTGCGAGAAGCCGTGGTGACGGGCTTAGGGAGCGGTGCGGTCGGCCGCGACGAAGGCGTCGTACGTGACCGGCATGCGCTCGGCAAAGAGCTGCTCGACCGCGTCCGCGTAGCGCCTGATCTCGCGCTGAGCCGTCTCGGCCGCACGTAGCGAGACGAAGTTCATGAGGGCGCGGGCGTTGACCGTCCAATAGAACTCGGTGTATGCCCCGACGGGCATGACCGCACGGGCCAGCTCGCGGGCGACGCCCTGTTCGACGAGCCGCTCGTAGGCGGCGTACGCGGCGGCGTAGACCGCTGCCAGCTCGTCGCGGGTGGTCTGCGCGAGCTCGTCGTCGACCGGCTCGAAGGAGTACGCGCCCGGCTTACCGACCTGTGAGCGCACGTCCTCGGGGGCGGGAACGTAGAACTCGTCGGTCGCCTTCGCGTAGCGCATGCTGAACTCGTTGAAGGAGCCGATCCGGTGCCGGAACCACTCGCGCGCGACGAAGATCGGCGCGCGGATGTGGAAGCGGAACGCGTTGTGCTCGAAGGGCGTCCCGTGCCGCTCGCGCATGAGGAAGCGGATGAGCCCGGCGTCTGCCTCCTCCATCACGTCCTTGCGGCGGGCGAAGCTGACGCGCGCCGCGTTGACGACGGAGAGGTCGCTCGCCATCGCATCGTCGAGGCGAACGAAGCCGTGGTCGAGGACCTGGATCGACTCTTCGGTCACGGAGTGCTCCACGGTGCTCACGTCGGTCGAGTCTAACGAGGGCGCAGGAGGTTGCCGATACGCCGACTAGAGGCCGATCGCCGTCAGGGGGTCCGGCGTCCCTGCGTCATGCGGTTTACCAAGCTTGCACTCGTCATTCTGCTCGCCACCTGCGCGTGGTCGGCCGCCGCATACGCCGCGCCGCGACCGCTTCCGGCGCTGACTCCCGCCAAGCACGATGCGCTCTCACGGGCGCTCGAGCAGGGTCGGCTGACCGAATCCGAGTACGCGCTCCAGCGGGCTCGCTCGCTCTTCACGTTGGGACGCGTGCGAGCCGAGTTCGGGCACGTCGCCCGTCCGAACCCGCATGCCGCCACGTTCATCCTCCGCGACCTCCTGGCACGCACCCATTTCCTCTCCGGCTCCGATCGCGCGCAGGCGAAAGCCATCCTTTCGCGGCCCGACGGCGCGCCGACCTTCCTCGGCGAGCCGAGCTGGGAGTTCGACGCGACCCCGACGCAGTACTGCGAGGTCGGCCGGCCGCTTTGCTTCCACTGGGACGCCAACCCATCGAACGGCGACGCGCCCGCGTCCGGCGACACCAACCCGGCGAACGGACTGCCGGACCAGATCGACCGCACGATCGAGGTGCTCGACAACGTCTGGGACACGGAGACCGGTGACCTCGGGTACCGAACGCCGCTCGACGACAGCTCGACGACGCTGAACGACGGCGGCGGCCCGGAGCTCGACATCTACCTCGCGGACATCGGGAGCCTCGGGCTCTTCGGCTACTGCACGAGCGACGACCCTCATGCCTTCGAGTTCACGGGCCCCTGGGCGGTCTCGGCTTACTGCGTGCTGGACGACGACTACAACCAGGCGCAGTACGGCTTCAACCAGACGTCGCTCGAGTTTCTCGAGGTGACCGCGGCGCACGAGTTCTTCCACGCCGTGCAGTTCGCGTACGACTGGTTCGAGGACCTCGCGCTCATGGAGGGTTCGGCGATGTGGATGGAGGGCCAGGTCTACCCGGCCGTCATCGACCGGATCAACTACCTCGGCCGCAGCGCCCTCGGGAGGCCCGGGGTTCCGCTGGACACCGGTGCAGCGGGCTTCGAGTACGGCGCCTGGCTCTTCTGGCGCTTCCTCACGGAGAAGGTCTTCGCGGACGACCCGACGATCATCCGCGAGATCTGGGAGCGCGCGGACGGGGGCCCCTCGCCGGCGTTCGGGGACGAGTACTCCTTCCAGGCCGTCCGTCGGGCCCTCGCCGCGCGAGGCCACGACTTCCGGAGCACCTTCGCGGACTTCGGCACGGCAAACGACCTCCGCGACTACGAGGAGGCCGACCTCGGCTATCCGGTTATCCAGCCGTCGACGACGTTCAACTTCGGAGGGCATCTTCACTCGACGGGCTGGGACAAGACCCGGCTCCGCCATCTGGCAACGCGCTTCTACCGCTTCCGTCCCTCAGGCGTCGGCTCGATCGCCAGGCTGCACATCCGTGTCGAGCTCCCCGGGCCGGCGACCAGCCCCGCAGCGACCGCAATCGTCTATGAGAAGGGCGGGCCGAAAGAAGTCCACCCGATCGGGCTGGACGGCCACGGAGACGGCCACGTCACCGTCGACTTCGGCCATTCGGAGGTCTGGAAGGTCGACCTCGTTCTCTCGAACGCGAGCCTCCGCTTCGACTGCGCGCCGAAGGATTTCCCGGAATCGGTCTTTTCCTGCGGCGGCTTCTCCAAGGACGACCTGCGCGGATACCGCTTCCGCGCGCGGCTGGGCTAGCCCGCGGCGCCCGTGTCCTCGCGGACGAGCGCGAGCAGGCTCTCGTGCTCCTCGCGGCAGGCGGGACAGCCTTCGAGGTGAGCCCGCAGGCCGGGCACGGCGGCGTCGGCGTCCTGGCCGGCGGCCTCGAGGTCGACAAAGCGGTCGAGCTCTTCGAAGCAGGTGTCGCAGGCAATCTCCGGGCCGGCCGGGCCGAGCAGGCGGCCGAGCAGCTCGTTCGTCTTCGGGTCTTCCATCAGCTCGTTTCCTCCAGATGTGCACGCAGCTTGGCACGCGCGTCGTGCAACGTCTTGTACAGGGCGCCTCTCGTCGTCGACAGCCGCTCGGCGAGGACGTCGATGGGAACGCCGTTCACCGCGAGGGCCACGAGGACACGCCTTTGGTGCGGCGTGAGGACGTCGTTCATACCTTCGGCGATCTTCCCGAGGCGCTCGCGCATCTCGACGTCCTCTTCCGGGCCCGGCGTTCCTCCGTGTAGCGAGCCGAGCACATCGGCCTCGAGTGGAAGCTCGCGGTCGCGCCACGCGTGCTTTCGCACCTTCACGGCGGCCTCGTAGAGCGCGAACTTGTAGGCCCAGGTCGTGAACTTGCTGAGGCCGCGGAAGTCGTCCAGCCGGCGAAGCACGGCGAGAAGCGCGTCGTCGGCTGCCTCCGTCGCGAGCGCGTCGGCCTCCAATCCCGTGAGCCCCCGGCGCCGGCGTGCGACCTCGAAGCGGGCCGCACGGAGAAGGAGCGCGTGCAGGCGGGCGCACGCGTCGTCGTACGCCCGCCCGCTGCTCTTCAGAGCTTGCAGAAGCTCCTGGGACTCGGGGTCGAGGACGGCGCTGCCGGTCGCGGCTGGGCTGGCTCGCAAAGCACCGCTTACCGTAGCCGCCGTGGAGCTCATGCGGCCTCTCTCGGCTCGAGCGGGTCTCCGAGCGGAGCCAGGATGCGCACGGCAAGCTCCGGGGAGCAGCCCTGCTCGACCAGCTGGATGAGCCGGTGCAGGTCGTACCGCAGATCCTGCGCCACCCGCGTGGCGAGGGCCGGCGCGAAGCCCGAGAGCACGAGCTGCTCACGGCGCCAGCCGTTCACATCGGCGCCGGCCGGCCGCATGGTTGCGAGCGTCCTCACGTCAGTCCTTTCAGGCGGCCCGGTGCGCCGGTTCGGGCTTCGTGACCCGCTTCCGCGCCGGGACGGTGCGGAAAGCCCACGCCAGGCGCCCGAGAGCGAGCGCGGCGAGGAAGAGCCCGAAGTCGCGGAGCGCGATGTCGTAGTACTCCGGCGGGTTGTTCGTGAGCAGGTTCACGACGATGCCGCCGAGCCAGGCTGCCACGACGAAGCCGCCGATCCAGGGCGCGACCAGAACGAGCAGGCCGGCCGCGATCTCGACGACGCCGACGAAGTACATGAAGTCCTGCGCGCTCCCGGGCACGACGTCGTCGATCCAGGGCGCGAGGTACTGCGTCCACTCGACCGTCCAGTTGAAGAATTTGTCGAGCCCGAACAGGATCGGCGCGACGACGAAGCCGATGCGGAGCAACGTGTAGACCTGGTAGGCAGGGTCGGTGCGGCGAGTGTCGTTGGTCTGTGAAAGCGTCAATTCGCCACCTCCTTCGACCTCTTTGTGTCAGCCTCGCCGGTATTTCTTACGCGTATCTCCGATGGTCCGGGTAGAAAGGTGTGAACGCCCGGCTCGCGAACTGGGGGGAAAGCAGAGAACGGCACAACGATGGACGCTAGCGCCCTGAAAGACACCATTCCGGAGAACGCCCGCGCGGCGCTCGAGCCGACCCCGAAGGGCGCGCGGCTGCGCCGCCGTGTAGTCGCCGTCAGCGGCTTTTCCCTGCTCGTCCTCGGTTTCTTCGTCGCGATCGGGGCGGGACGGCTGATCTTGCTCCTGCTCGCCGTTGCGGCAGCGGCAGGTCTCGCGTTCGTGGTGGCACGCAGCCTGCGCGGCCGCAAGGGAACGGTTCGCCACGCAGCAAGCGCGGTGCAATCCGCCGCCGGTGCGGTGCAGTCGGCCGCAGGCGCGGCAGCTAACCGGCCGGTCTCGAGCGTCCGAACCCGGAAAGCGGAGAGGCGGGAGCGAGCCCGCGAGCGGTCTCGCGAGCGCGACCGCGGCAAAGAGGCGACTCGCCTGAACGCCCGCGGCGTCGAGCTACGCCGCCAGGGGGACGCTGCCGGAGCCGTGGAGGCGCATCGCGCCGCGCTCGAGCTCGCGCATGCGGCGGGCGATTCGAGCACGGAGGCGCTGACTCTCAACAACCTCGGCCTCGCCCTCGCACACAACGGCGACGAGCGCGCGGCGATCGACCACTTCGACGCCTCCGTCGCCATCCTGCGCGAGATCCAGGACACCCATCACGAGGGCCAGGTCCTGGCGAACCTCGGCTTCCTCCACGGGCGACGCGGACGGCACGAGCAGGCGGTCTACTGCCTCGAATCGGCGCTCGACAAGCTCGAGCCCGACTCCCGGGCCTTTCGCCACGTGCAGGAACAGCTGCGCCGCGCGAGCTAGCCGGCCGGCCGTTCGCGCGGGACGACGAGCCAGTAGCCGACGCAGAAGCACGCGCGCGTCGGCGCCCAGAGAGCCAGCGTCCAGATCTTCGTCCACTCGGAGTCGGCGGTACGCCAGGTGCGGGCGAGCCAGACCTGGGCTTCGCCGATCGTGATCAGCCACGAATAGCGGGTCACCCCTCCCCGGTGTCCCGCAAGGACAAGCCGAAAACCGCCCTGCGTCGTCTAGCCGTGCGGGAAGAGCCGCGCCTCGGCATCGCGGTAGGCGTCCACGTCGCGCTCGACGCGCGCCCCGGGGTGCTGGGCCTCGAGGTCGAACACCTCCATCGAGCTGTCGTTCACCGCGAGCTCCTCGTACACCGGAAAGCGCAGCGTGACGCTCCCGCCGTTCCCCGTGGTCGTCCATTCGATCGGCGCGTAGGTCTCGGCGTCGACGAGGTAGGCGCGGCTCCCGTCGGGAGACTCGATGCGGATAGCGTCGCGCCCGTCCATCTCCACGCGCCCGGTCTCCTCGGCGCGCCCGGACCGAAGGAGCTTGAGGATGTCGGCGCGGAATGGCTCCTCGAACGGGCCGTCGGCCTCGTCCTCCTGCGCGCGAGCCTGCTCCGCGCGAAAACGCTTCGCGCCCTGCTTCGTTGCGACGACGGAGTACGTGTGGCTCTTCTGCACCTTCAGCGCCACGTCGCCGCCGGCGCCGTTGGTCAGCTTGCGGTACTGCGCCTTCGAGACGACAGTGATCTTCGGCATCTGTACTGCCGCGAGCTCCTTCTGCGACGCGACGTAGATCGTGTTCGTCTTCGCGTCGAAGAGCTCGGTCCTGTCGCCGCTGGTCAGGGTCTCCGCTCGGATGCCGTCGGAGCCCGTCTCGATCTGGCGCCGCGTAAAGGGGGCCTCGGCGAGTTGCCAGCTCTCCGACTGCCAGGTGACGACGCTGCCGTCGGGGTTGTGCTGCTCCCCGCGGAGTTGCAGGTGAAGGATCGAGCCGTCGGAAGCCTCGAGCGCCGCGGCGGCAGGGCCCACCACAGACGTTCCACCACCGGGAAGCACGGCGAGGATCCCGAGCGCGACCGCCGCAGCCGCGGCTGAAAGCGTCGTGGCACGAAGGAGCCGCCGGCGTCTCCGGCGCGAGCCCACATCGCGCCGGATCGCGCTCTCGAGCTCCGCTCCGAACCGGTCGAGGGCAGGGGGCAAGGCGGTCATGAGTCCTCCTTCAAAGACAGGGAAAGGCGCCGCAGCGCCCGGGAGACACGCAAACGGGCCGCCGCCGGGCGAACTCCCAGGCGGTTGGCGACCTGCTCGTACGGGAGCTCGTCCACCACGCGCAGCTCGAGCGCCTCGCGCTCGTGCTCCGGCAGAGCGTCGAGACCGTGGGCGAGCGCCGCGCGAGGTGACAGCCGTTCCTCGACCGCTGCGTACCCGTCCTCCGCAGCCAGGTTGGTCGGAAGGCCGAGCCGGCGGCGTGCCCGCGTCTCCACTGCATCGCGGCGGGCCGACTCCCGCGCGACGTTGCGGGCGATTCCGAAGAGCCAGGGAAGAGCCGAGCCCTCGGCCTGGTCCCGGAAGCTTCGGCGCGAAAGCCAGGCCTGCGCGAACGTCTCCGCCGTCAGATCGCTTGCCGCCCACTCGAGACGCCGCCGAAACCACGCGTGCACCGTGGAGACGTGCCGGCCGTACAGCTCCGCAAACGCGCCCCCGTCGGCCTCGGACGCCTGCATCAGCTCGGCGTCCGTGCGCTCGCTCGAATGTCTCACATCCATCTAATGGAGGAACCAGGACGAGTTGTATCCGGCTTCAGCGGGCGAGGTTCTTACTTCGCGTCGAGCGCGGCGAGCCGCTCGAGGCTCTCGGCCGGCCAGAGCGATTGCTGGTCGTAGTAGATCTCGAACGCGGGCGTGGACCCGGGAAGCCCGACCCAGCCGACCTTCGACTTCGTGAAGATGTGGACGTCCGGCTCGACGCCGCGGGGCTCGTCGAGCGTGCCCGCTCGGACGAAGTGGACATCGGCCCTCGTGTACCGGCTAAACAGCGCAACCCGGCAGGTCGGACAGCGGAAGACCCGCTGCGAGCTCCCGTCGTCGCGGGGGACGTCGACCGGCTCCGGTTCCCCGGCCAGGAGCTCGACTCGGTCGGCCTCGATGAGCAGATTCACGACGAACGCGCTGCCCGTCTGCCGCTGGCAGTTGAGGCAGTGGCAGCAGTGAATGAAGAGCGGCTCTGAGAGAAGCCGGTAGCGGACCTCTCCGCAGGAGCACCTGCCCTCGCGCTGGACGCCCATCTAGCCGGCGATGGTAGCGCGGAGCTTCTTCAGGGCGCCGGCCTCGATCTGGCCGCGGCTACCGTGTTCGGCGTGAGGTACGTCGCGCTTCTCAGAGGCATCAACGTCGGCGGCAAGACGCTGATCAAGATGGCAGACCTGAGAACTTGTGCCGAGGAGCTCGGCCTCGACGCCGTCGCCACCTTCATCGCCAGCGGAAATCTCCTGTTCGAGAGCCCCGAGCGCAGCGCGGCCAAGCTCGAGACGAGGATCGAGCGCGCGATCGAAGAGCGGTTCGAGCTTCCCGTCAAGGTCGTCGTGCTCGACCGGAGCGCGTACGCGCGCATCGTCAAGGCGATCCCCAGGGCGTGGGTAGGGGACAAGACGCTGCGCGCCAACGTGGCGTTCGTTCGGCGCGGCACGAACGCAAAGCAGGTCGTGCGGGACCTGCAGCCGGATGCCGCCGTCGAAGAGGTGAAGGCGGTCGACGGGGCGATTCTCTGGGCGACCAAGCGTGACGCCGTGAACAAGAGCGTCATGCGCAAGCTCATCGGCGGAGCCGCGTACAAGGAGCTGACCGTCCGCAACCTGAATACCACGCTCAAGCTGCAGGAGCTCCTGGCGGAGTAAGGAGGCGAGCTTGGCGAAAGACGCCGAGGTGCTGGAGGTGGCAGGGCGCCAGATGACGGTCACGAGCCCCGGCAAGGTGTTCTTCTCTGAGCGCGCGGAGACGAAGCTCGACCTGGTCCGCTACTACCTCGCGGTCTCGGAGCCCTTCCTGCGTGCGGCCGGTGACCGCCCCACGCTCATGCAGCGGTTCCCGCACGGCGCCGAAGGGAGCTCGTTCTTCCAGAAGCGGGTGCCGGACAACGTGCCGGACTGGCTCCAGACGACGATCGTGACAACGCCGAACGGGACGACCTCGCGCGCGCTCGTGCTCGCCGACATGGCGCACGTCGTGTGGGCGGTGAACCTTGCCTGTCTCGGCTTCCATCTCTGGCCTCACCGCCAGGACACGCCTGACGTGGCCGACGAGCTGCGCCTCGATCTCGACCCGCAGCCCGGCGTCGGCTTCGAGGAGGCGCGAGCCGCAGCGTTCGAGCTGCGCGGGCTTCTCGACGAGCTCGGCATCGCCGGCTACCCGAAGACCACGGGGAACCGCGGGCTGCATGTCTACGTCCCGCTGGAGCCTCGCTGGGACTCCTACGCGGTGCGTTCAGCTGCCGTCGCGATCGCCCGCGAGCTGGAGCGCCGCCGCCCCGATCTCATCACCGCGGCGTGGTGGAAGGAGGAACGCGGCCGCCGGATCTTCGTCGACTACAACCAGAATGCCCCTCACAAGACGGTCTTCGGGGCCTGGTCAGTGCGAGCACGTGCAGGCGCGCAGGTCTCTACGCCGGTCGCATGGGACGAGCTCGACTCGATCCACCCGGACGAGCTGACGATCGCGAGCGTGCCGAAGCGGGTCGAGGCGAACGGCGACCCGTGGGAAGGGATGAAGACCCAGTCGCTCGAGCCGGTTCTCGAGCTCCACGAGCGCGACCGGACCGCGGGCCTCATGGACGCGCCGTGGCCGCCCGTCTACCCGAAGCAGCCGGACGAACCACCGCGCGTCGCTCCGAGCCGAGCTCGGAAGGATCCCGAAACGTAGGCCTAGGTTGCGAACCCCGGCCGTTGCCGCACCGGTGCGTCGTCGTCCCTGAGGATCGGAGACGACTTCCTGAATCCCCAGACGGTCGCATAGATGCCGAGCGAGAGCTCCCACAGGAACTCAGGGATGACCAGGATGCTCACCGCGCCGGTCTGGTCCCACAAGTCGAAGAGAACGCCGACGTTACCGATCAGAAGGAGCGGTCCCCCGATCAGCCCGAGCCAGGCCATGCGGGGCGGGACGAGCTCCGACTTGTACATCAGGTAGCCGAGGATCAGCCCGTTACCGAAGGGCACGACGAAACCGGGGCCGAGTAGGAACGTCCAGTCCTTGAGTGCAGCGAGCGAGACCGCCAGGTCGCCAGAGTCGGGAGAGTCCTGGCGGAGCGTGACGACGCCGAGCACGAAGATGATCCCCACCGCGATGAAGACGCTCTCCACGATGCGGGCACCGACGTAGCCGATGGCGAGGAACTCGTTCTGTCTCCTTACGATCGGATAGAGCACGACAGCGGTGCCGACGTTCGCGAGGACCAGGAGGAACTCCAGAAAGGCTCCGAGGTAGATCTGGTTGTCCTTGCCCTCGCCGGCGATGTAGCCGGCCGGGTCGTCCAGAACCGACTGGAAGAGCGCCAGCGCTCCAATGGACGTGATGAACGTGATTAGGAAGAGCACGCCGAAAATGCGCGCGGCTCTTTGATCTGAGCTCAAAAGAGACCTCTTTTCCTCGGAGGCGGGGGTACCGCGATTCTTAGCGGGTGCCGCCTCGTCGTTCAAGGCCAAACGCCCCGGATCGGCCTACGCGAGTTCGCGTGCGTCCCAGTACGCCCGGTGCGCTTCGGGTCGGTCGCGTCGAAGAGTCCCGCCCGCCGCAAAGCATCGATGTCACCGCCGTCTCCGGCTGGGAATCCATAGCCATAGCTACGCCCGACTTCGGGGACGTGAAGGGCGACTTCTCGGCGACGGGCCTTCCTGATGTGAGCGGTGACGCACGCGTTGATGCCCCAGACACGGCCGCGCCGGCGCTCTACACGAACGGCCTGGCCGGCCCAACGGCCCGCCACGTCGGACCATGTGACCTCGTAGCGGCGGAACTAATTCACGATGGTGATGCCCGGTGCATCGGCACGCAGCCGTAGCCGAGAGGCGCGCCATTCGATCCCGATAATCCAGATCAACCACACGACCAGGAACCATTCCGTGGCGGCGACGAGGATCAAGAAAAGCACCGTGGGCCCGATATGGATCCCGGGCGTGAACGGGGCAGCCAGGTAGGGCCGAATACCACTGCTGCGGATCTCGAACATCGCGTTCGGCGTTCCGAGCGGCGCGTCGGGTTCCTGCAAACGTTAGAAGCCGACGCCCGGACTCGAACCGGGACCCCTTCATTACGAGTGACGTCAAGCCCGGCCTCGAACGGCCCTACTCGGCTTCCAGCAACGCATCGAAGAATCGACGCGCCCGCTCTGAATCCGTCTTAGGGCGCCGTGTGCTTGACGCACTTCTTGACACAGGAATCTGGAGGGCTCGAGTGACAGTCTGGTTTCATTCGACGCCCGTGAATCGAACCGGTACAGCTCGTGTCTCTAGAAGGTCGGCTCACGGACCCATAGGCTTATCGGCGTGCCGATTTGTTCGAAGTGCGGTCAGGAGAACACCGAGATCGCTCGGTTCTGTCTGGCCTGCGGCGCCGAGCTGGCGGCCGCCCCCGAGGCGAGGGAGGAGCGCAAGGTCGTCACCGTCCTCTTCGCCGACCTCGTCGGGTTCACGAGACGCGCCGAGCAACTCGATCCCGAGGACGTACGAGCGATGCTGTCGCCGTACTATGCGCGCCTGCGCCAAGAGCTCGAGCGCCGAGGCGGCACGGTCGAGAAGTTCATCGGCGACGCCGTCATGGCGCTCTTCGGCGCACCCGTCGCGCACGAGGATGATCCAGAGCGCGCGGTGCGCGCGGCGCTCGCGATCAGGGACGGTCTGGCGGAGCTGAACGAAGCCGACCCGAAGCTCGAGCTTCAGGTGCGGATCGCGGTGACCACGGGCGAGGCGCTCATTGCACTCGGGGCGCGGCCTACGGAGGGCGAGGGCATGGCCTCCGGAGACGTGGTGAACACGGCGGCGCGGCTCCAGGCCGCGGCGCCGGTCAACGGCATCCTCGTCGGTGAGACGACCTATCGCGCCACCGAGCGGGCAATCGAGTACCGGGAAGCCGGACCCGTCGCGGCCAAGGGCAAAGCCGAGCCGGTCAAGGCGTGGGAGCTTCTGGAGCCTCGAGCGCGCTTCGGGGTGGACATCGGCCTGCGCGGACGGGCTCCTCTCGTCGGTCGCGAACGGGAACTCGATGTCCTTCTCGATGCGCTGGCGCGTGTTCGCTCCGAGAGCGCCTCCCAGCTCGTAACGCTCGTAGGTGTTCCCGGGATCGGAAAAAGCCGCCTCGTGGTCGAGCTCTCGGCAGCCATCGACAGTGACCCAGAGCTCATCTTCTGGCGCCAAGGCCGTTCCCTCCCGTACGGCGAAGGGGTGACTTTCTGGGCGCTCGCCGAGATCGTCAAGGCACAGGCGGGCATCCTCGAGACCGATTCGGCCGATGCGGCGCGGGAAAAGCTGCGCCGAGCCGTCCAAGACGTCGTGGCAGACCCGAGCGAGGCCGAGTGGATCGAGAGCCAGTTACGCCCGCTCGTGGGTCTCGAGGACGAGGCACCCGAGGGAGCTGGACGCCAGACTGACGCTTTCGGCGCGTGGCGCCGCTTCTTCGAGCATCTCGCGGAGCGGAGTCCTCTCGTGCTGGTCTTCGACGACCTGCACTGGGCCAACGACGGGCTGCTCGATTTCATCGAGGACCTCGTGGAGTGGGCGAGTGCCGTCCGCTTGCTGGTTGTGTGCATCGCGCGACCGGAGCTCTTGAGTAGGCGGCCGGGCTGGGGCGGCGGCAAGCCGAACTCGACCACGCTCTCCCTGTCACCGCTCACGCGCGACGACACCGCGCGACTCGTTGCGGCACTACTGGAGCAGGCGGTGCTTCCCGCGGAGCTGCAAGCGGCCCTGCTCGCGCGCGCGGAGGGCAATCCTCTCTATGCGGAGGAGTACATCCGCATGCTCCAGGACCGCGGATTCCTCCGCCAAGAGGACGGCGCGTGGCGGTTCGAGGGCACGGACGAGCTCCCCCTGCCCGAGACTGTCCAGGGAATCGTCGCAGCGCGGCTCGACGCGCTGTCGCCCGAGGAGAAGGCGCTCGTCCAGGATGCTGCTGTCCTCGGGAAGGTGTTCTGGGCCGGCGCCGTCGCCGAGGTCGGCGGAAGCGACCGGGGGGCGGTCGAGGAGCGGCTGCGCGCGCTCAGCCGCAAGGAGTTCGTCCGGAGAGAGCGTCGTTCGTCAGTCGCCGGAGAGGACCAGTACATTTTCCTACACGTCCTCGTCCGAGATGTCGCGTACGGACAGATACCGCGCGCTCGGCGAGCCGCCAAGCACCGCACGGCCGCCGAATGGATCACATCCCTCAGCACGGACCGCTCGGAGGATCGCGCGGAGATGCTCGCGCATCATTATCTGAGTGCGATCGAGCTGGCCCGGGCGTCGGGCAATGACGCCGGGGAACTCGCGGAGCCGGCGCGCCTGGCGCTGCGCGAAGCCGGCGATCGTGCGCTCGGTCTTAACGCGTTTTCTGCTGCCGCAGGCTTCTACGAGGCCGCTCTGGATCTCTGGCCGATAGACGATCGCGACCGGCCACAGAGCCTCCTTCGCCTCGGGCAGGCACGCGCATACATGGGGGACGCGGAAAATTTGGGCGCGCTCGAAGAGGCTCGGGAAGGATTTATCCGCTTCGGCGACCACGCGTCCGCGGCCGAGGCGGAAGCGCTTCTCGGCAAGTGGTACGGAGATCAAGGTCTCCGAGAGCTGGAGGGCGAGTATCTGGCCCGAGCCTCCGCGCTCGTCGAAGACGTTCCACCGTCCCGTTCGAAGGCGATTACGCTGTCCCGCGTCGGCTCGTCGATGATGCTCGCGAGCCGGTATGAGGAAGGAATCACGCTGGCCCGCGAGGCGCTCGCCATAGGCGACGAGCTCGAGCTCAACGACGTCAAGGAGCGCACTCTCCAGACAATCGGGCAATGCCGCGTGTTCCTCGGAGACGTCGGCGGCATCGCGGACATCGAGCGCGCCCTCGCGATCAGCCTCGAGCACAACTTCGTCGACGGCGCATCGGTCGCCTATACGAACCTTGCGGAGTTCATCGGCAGCCTGGGGGACCTCAAACGAGCGTTCGAGCTGCGCGCGGAAGGAATGGAGCTGTCCCAGAAGTTCGGCCTCGCGAACGGCATCCGGTTCTTGGCGGGCGAGAAGGTCGTCGAGTGCTACTGGACAGGACTGTGGGACGAGGCGGACAGGCTCGCCGACGAGTTCCTCTCCGAGTCGGAACAGGATTCCCCGAGCTATATGGACAGCCAGTGTCTGCTCGTCAAAGCCAGGATTGGCCTGGCCCGGGGTCACGCCGCTGCTCACGACCAGGCGGCTCGCGCCCTCGAACTGGCCAGGCTTGTCCGCGATCCCCAGGTGGTCTATCCGGCGCTCGCGTTCGAGGCTCGGGCGAAAGGGGAGGCAGGGCACTTGGAGGAGGCGGCGTCACTCGTGGACGAATTGCTCAAGCTGTGGTCGGAAGCGCCCGAAACGCTGCTCGCCTCCCATCTCCAGGCGTTCCCCGAGCTGGCAGTCGCCATGAGCGCCCTCGGGCGTGAACGGGAGTTCATCGAGGTCGTCGAAGGAGCAGCGGTCAGGACGAGGTGGATCGAGGCGACGAGCGTGTTCGCTTCCGGTGATTTCGCGCAGGCGGCCGCGATCTACGAAGAGATTGGTTCTCTGCCCGATGAGGCCTACTCGCGTCTGAAGGCGGCGGAGGCCCTCATCCAAGCGGGTCGCAGGCCCGAGGGTGACCGCGAGCTCCAGCTCGCGCTCGCCTTCTATCGCTCCGTCGCTGCAAAGGCGTACCTCCGCGACGGCGAGGCACTCCTCGCGCAAACCGCCTGACCTGAGGCGGTATCGCCGCCACGGCTGAGAAGCCGACGCCCGGACTCGAACCGGGGACCCCTTCATTACGAGTGAAGTGCTCTACCAGCTGAGCTACGTCGGCGGGGCGCCCCCGTGGGGGCGCCCCTAGTGTAGCGGCGGCTTTGAGCTAGGAAGGACGCGTTCCGAGCGTCACCTGAACGGTGTGCTCAGAGCCGTCGCGGGAGATCGTGAGCGAGGCGGTGTCGCCGGGCTTCATCGCTCCGATCACGCTCTGGAGCTCCTCCGAGGTGGTGACGGACTTCCCGTTCACCGCGGTGATGATGTCGCCGCCGGTCGGGACTTCCTGTCCGGCCACGACGCTCGTCGCGTCCGCGGCCTTGAGGCCCGCGTCGTCGGCGGGGCCGCCGGCAGTCACCTGCGTCACCTCGACGCCGGCGGGCACGTTCAGCTCGGAGGAAAGGCTCTCGTCGATCGTGGCGATGCCGACTCCGAGGAAGGCGTGCTCGACCTTGCCGGTAGCGATGAGCTGGTCGGCGACCGACTTGACGGTGTTGGACGGGACCGCGAAGCCGATGCCGTCGTTGCCGCCCGAGTCGCTCTCGATCTGGGAGTTGATCCCGATGACCTCACCGGAGCTGTTCAGGAGCGGGCCGCCGGAGTTGCCGTGGTTGATGGCGGCATCCGTCTGGATGGCGTCGTTGATCGCGAAGTTGTTGGGCGAGGTGATCGTCCGGTGCAGGGCGCTCACGATGCCACTCGTGACCGTCTCGTCGAGGCCGAGCGGGCTGCCGATGGCGACGACCTGGTCGCCGACCTGAACCGTTCCGGAATCGGCGAGCTGGAGCGGCATGAGCACGGAGCCCGGCGCGTCGACCTTGATCACTGCGACGTCTGTGGACGGATCGGTTCCGACGAGCTGGGCGTCATAGGAGGCGCCGTCCGCGAACTCGACGGAGATCGAGCTCGCGCCGTCGACGACGTGGGCGTTCGTGACGATGTGGCCGGCACTGTCGATCACGAAGCCGGAGCCGAGGGCCTGGCCGCCCTGCGTCGCCACCTTGATCGTGACGACGCCCTGGTGGACGCGGTCGTAGATCGCGCTCACGCTGAGGGCGGAGCTCGAGGCGGCGGGCTGGGAGTCCGTCACCGTCACCTGGCGGACGATGGTCTGGGTCGCCGTGTCGGAGGCGACCGCGTAGGCAGCCACGCCGCCGCCCGCGCCGAGCAACACGGCTGCAGCGCCGGCGGCGGCGATCTTGAGGCTGCGGGAGGGGAGACGCTTCATTTCAGTCCTTTCGGTATCCGTTGTCCTCCATGCGACCAGTGCCGCCTAAGACCAACCTGAAACGCGCCTAAGAACTCCCTAAGAGTTGTGCTCTTAGCTTCTTCTCAGAGTCAATGCGCACAATGAAGCCGTGAAGATCCTGGTCGTGGACGACGAGAGGGCGGTGCGCGAGTCGCTCCGCCGCGCGCTCGAGCTCGAGGGCTACGAGATCACGCTGGCCGACGACGGCCTCGCCGCACTCGAGGCGCTCGAGGAGAGCGAGGAGCCGGACGCGATGATCCTCGACGTGCTCATGCCGGGCCTCGACGGGCTCGAGGTCGCGCGGCGGGTGCGCCGCGGCGGGAGCCGCCTGCCCATCCTCATGCTCACCGCCCGCGTCGAGGTTGACGACCGCGTGGCAGGGCTCGACGCCGGCGCCGACGACTACGTGACGAAGCCTTTCGCGCTCGAGGAACTGCTCGCCCGGGTGCGGGCACTCCTGCGCAGGAGCCACGAGGATGGGACCGACAAGCTCCTCTTCGGGGACCTCGAGCTCGATCCCGGCACGCGCGAGGTGCGGCGCGACGGCGAGCCCATCGACCTCACCCGCACGGAGTTCTCGCTGCTCGAGCTCTTCATGCGAAACCCGCGCCAGGTGCTCACGCGCTCGATCATCTTCGAGCGGGTCTGGGGCTACGACTTCGGGTTCGGGTCGAACTCGCTCGACGTCTACATCGGGTATCTGCGCCGCAAGACGGAGGCAGGCGACAGGCCGCGGCTGATCCAGACGGTCCGCGGCGTCGGGTACGCCCTGCGCGAGCCGTGAGCTTCCGCGCCCGCCTCGCCGTCGCAGCCTCCGTAGCCGTCGCGCTCGCGGTCGTGCTCGCCTCGGTCGCGGTCTACCTCGTCGTCCGCAACCAGCTCCGCGGCACGCTCGACTCTGCGCTGCGAGAGAGAGCCGCCGAGGTCCAGCACCAGCCGCTCCGCGCCTTCCAGGCAGGCGACCAGGCTTTTCTCCGGCCCGGCCCCCAGCTCGGCGGAGCGCCGGGCTACTTCCAGGTCGTGGGCGCGGGCGGGGAGACGATCCGACTTCCGAACGAGGAGGTCGAACTCCCGGTCGACGACGAGGTGCGGGCGGTGGCGAACGGGCAGAGGGACGGCTTCCTCTCGGATGCCGAAGTCGCCGACGTGCACGTGCGCGTGATCACGGTCCCGTACGCGCAGGGCTTCGCCATCCAGATCGCGCGGCCTCTCACCGAGGTCGACCACTCGCTCTCGCGCATCCGCAACTACCTTCTTGTCATCGCCGCGATCGGGATCGCCCTGGCCGCCGCCCTCGGTCTCGCAGTCGCGCGCACCGCGCTCGCGCCGGTCCGGCGTCTGACGGGCGCGACCGAGAACGTGACGAAGACCGGTGACCTCTCCGAGCGCATCGACGCGCATGGAACCGACGAGCTCAGCCGGCTCGCAGCCAGCTTCAACACGATGCTGGCCGCCCTGGAGGCGTCCACCCGCGCGCAGCAGCAGCTCGTCGGCGACGCCTCGCACGAGCTGCGCACGCCGCTGACGAGCCTGCGCACGAACGTCGAGGTGCTGGCCGGCGGGCGCGAGCTCCCGGCCGAGGAGCGCGAGCGGCTCCTGAACGACGTGGTCGAGCAGCTCGACGAGATGACCACCCTCGTCGCCGAGCTCTCCGAGCTCGCCCGCGGCGAGCTAGAGCCCGAAGAGGCCGAGGACGTGAGGCTCGACCTTCTCGCCGCCGACGCCGCCGAGCGGACTCGCCGCAACCGCCCCGGTGTTGACGTCGTTGCGGATCTCGAGGAGTCCGTAGTCCACGGCGTCCCCGCAAGCATCGAGCGCGCCGTGGCCAACCTGCTCGACAACGCCGCCAAGTGGAGCCCGCCCGACGGAAGTGTGGAGCTCAGCGTCAAGGACGGCGAGGTCGTCGTGCGGGACCACGGGCCGGGGATCGACGACGCTGACCTCCCGTATGTCTTCGACCGCTTCTACCGCGCGAGCTCCGCACGCGGCATGCCCGGCTCGGGGCTCGGCCTCGCGATCGTGAGGCAGGTGGCGGAGTCCCACGGCGGCGAGGTTATTGCCGAGCCGGCCGACGGGGGCGGGACGCGCATGGTTCTGCGCCTCAACGGCCGCAAGGTTTCTTAGAGACTTCTTAGGGAGGTCTTAGACGCTTCTCACCGCCCACTGCTTCGATCAGCCGACTACCCGCAACGAAGGAGCACGAGATGGAGAAGCGGATGAAGCGCAAGGTGGCGGCGGGAGCGGCAGCGCTCCTTGCCGTCGCGGGCGGCGGCGCCGCGATCGGAGCCACGCAGCTCTCGCCCAAGCAGGAGAACCAGACGGTTCTGAACGATGCGGCGAAGGAGCTCGGCGTCACTCCCAGCGCGCTCGCCGAGGCGCTGAAGAACGCTCTCAAGAAGCGGATCGACGCAGCCGTCGCCGCGGGGCGGATCACCCAGGCGCAGGGCGACGAGATGAAGCAGCGGATCGATTCAGGTGAGTTCCCCTTCCCCGGCCCCGCGCCCGGGATGTTCTTCCACCACGAGCTCTTCCGCGGCTTCGACGCAGCAGCGGCCTACCTCGGTCTCAGCGAGGACGAGCTGCACGTCCGGCTCGAGAGCGGCAAGTCGCTCGCCGACGTGGCGACGGACCAGGGCAAGTCCGTGGACGGCCTCGTGGACGCGCTCACCGCCGACGCCAAGAAGCACCTCGACGAAGAGGTCGCGGAGGGCGATCTGACGGAGGCCCAGGCGGAGCAGATGCTCTCCCACATGAAAGAGGGAATCCGCGCGATCGTGACCGGCGAGCGGCCGAACTCCTTCCCTGGGCGGCCCGGCTTCGGCTTCCGGCACGAATTCGACGGAGCAGCCTAGACTGGCGGGACCGCGAACCGGAGGTCCCGATGCCCTACGAGCTGCCCTCGCTCCCGTATGCCTATGACGCGCTCGAGCCGACGATCGACGCGCAGACGATGGAGATCCACCATTCGAAGCACCACGCGACGTACGTGAACAACCTGAACGCGGCGCTCGAGGGGACCGAGTGGGAAAACCGCGCGCTGGACGACGTCTTCGCGGAGCTCGAGATCATCCCCGAGGACAAGCGGGCCGCCGTCCGGAACAACGGCGGCGGGCACGCCAACCACTCGATGTTCTGGGAGACCATGTCGCCCGACGGGGGCGGCGAGCCGAGCGGCGCGCTGGCCGACGCGATCGCCGATACCTTCGGCTCGGTCGACGAGCTCAAGAAGGCCGTCAACGACGCGGGCGTGAAGCGCTTCGGCTCGGGCTGGACGTGGCTCATCCACGACGGCACGGGGCTCGCGGTCGTCTCCACAGCCAATCAGGACAATCCCGTCATGAGCTCGGACGTCCCGCTTCTCGGCATCGACGTGTGGGAGCACGCCTACTACCTGAAGTATCAGAACCGCCGGCCCGACTACCTCGAGGCCTGGTGGAACGTCGTCGACTGGGGCGCGGTCGCCGCCCGGTACGACGCCGTGAAGTAGCTAGGCGACTTCGCGCAGCGAGCCGGACGAGCAGTCGTAGACATAGCCCGTCGCGGTGAAAGTGTCCGGCAGGAGGTCCGAGCTCCGCACGCGTTCCACGCTGGCGCGGACGCTCGAGTCAAGGTCCGGGAACGGGAGGAAGTCGATGCTGCTCGCATCTGCGCCCGCCTCGTCCGCGAGCTTGGCGCGGAGGTCGTCGTTCGTGAAGGTGAGCATCCCGCAGCCGGTGTGCGCGATGACGAGTGCCTCCTGAGTTCCGAGGAGCCAGTGGGAGATGACGAGCGAGCGGAGCGCGTCGTCCGACACCACGCCGCCTGCGTTGCGGATGACGTGCGCGTCTCCCTCTTCGAGCCCGAGGAACTTGGCCGGGTCGAGACGCGCGTCCATGCAGGTCACGACGGCGAAACGACGGGCCGGCGGAATCGGCAGGTCGCCTTTGCTGAAGCTCTCCGCGTAGTCTCGGTTGGCCTCGAGGACCTCGTCCTGAACCGGCATCGCTCTCCCCCTTCGCGCGCTTTCCTTTTTGAAGCGAGGAACGCTATACGAAGTAAAGCGATGCGTCCAGGAAGGAACGGCTCAGCCGCTCTTGCCGCCCCGGCCGTAGGCGGGAGCGGCGGCGCTTCTCGCGCTCGGCCCCGAATGCACCTGCCCGGAAGGCGTGCTCGGCGCGTTGCGGTTGTTCGCCTGCGGAGGCTTCGCCCGGTGGTGGCCCCTGGTCGGGTGCTTCGGCTTAGCCTTCCCGTTCGCGCGCAGATGGGTCCCAGCCCACTTCTTCGGCCCCTCAGGCGCCGAGACCGTCGCGGCGGCCTCGGAGAAGGAGCGGTCTGCGAGGTTCACGCGCGCTGCGGCCGGCTTCTCCTTCTCTGGCTTCACGGGGGGAGTCGCGCGCGGTGGAAAGTCGCTGCGGCTCGGCACAACGGCCACGGTCAGCGCGGTCGCGGATGCGGCGACGGCAACCGCCGTCGCGACGCTCGCCGCCACGTTGCCGGCGATCGCAGCCTTGAGCGAGGCGAGCAGAGCGCCCGCGTCGAGGGAATGGAGGAGCTTGCGGCGACGCTTGGTCGGCTGCTCGAGCGCGCTCGCCAGCGAGCGACGCGCGCGAAAGATGAGGGTCTCGACCGCGGTCTGGGTGAGCCCGAGCTTGGTCGCGACCTCACGATAGGAAAGGCCCTGCCACTCGCGGAGGAGGATGGCCTCGCGCTGCTGGTCCGGCAGCCCGGCGAGCGCTTCGTCGAGGCCGAAGAGCTCGTCCCCCGGCGCTTCCGGGGCGGCGACGACGTCCTGCACGGCCTGAAGGTCCTGCGGCCGTTCGACCCGCGCGCGCCGATAGGAGGAGCGCCGCCGGGTAAGGCAGACGTTGTGGGCGACCTTGAAGAGCCAGGCCTGTGCGGCCTCCGGCTCGAAGCCGTCCATGAGGCTCCGGCAGGCGTTCAGATAGGTCGCCTGGACCGCGTCCTCGGCCTCCTCGGGCGAGCCGAGCTGGCGCAGGCAGTAGCGGTAAAGTCGGTGATGGTGCTCGTTGAAGAGGTCCTCGGCGAGCTGCGGCGCTGCTCCCATCTTCCAAGTCTGGAAGAGGCCTCAGGCCGAATCGTCCCCCAAAGGGGTCAGGCGACCTCGCGGCAGTCGTCGATCGGGATGTCGAAGCTGTCGCCGCTCTCCGGTTCGACGGTGCACGTATCCTCGAGCACCTGGTAGCTCGTGACCACGCCACCGCCGTGCGGCGTCTCGACGCGGCGGCCGACACGCGGGGCGCGGTCGCGGAAGCTCTTGTAGGTCGGGTGCTCGAACGCGAGGCAGCAGCGCAGACGTCCGCACAGGCCTGTGATGCGCCCCGAGCTCATGGGCAGCTCCTGGTCCTTGGCCATGCGCAGGGTGATCGGCTGCTCGTGGGACGGGAACTTGCGGCAGCAGTGCTGGTCGCCGCAAAGCCCGTGGTCGCCGCAAAGGCGCGCGCACTCGCGCGGCCCGACGGAGCGGAGCTCGATGCGGCGGTCGAGGCGGTGGCGAAGGCTCTCCTGCAGCTCGGTCAGGTCGGGCCGGCTCTCGGACTGGTACGAGAAGACGATGCGCGAGCGGTCGAAGACGAGCTCTGCCGAGACGGGCTTCAGCTCGAGGTCGCCCGCGCGCAGGAGCTCCCGCCACACCTTCATCGCGTGCTTCGCCTCGATCCGGTTCTCGGCGGCGACCTCTTCGTCGGCGCTCGTCGCCCGCCGCACGATTCGCTTCAGCGGCTGCGGCGGCGGCGACTCCAGCTCGTAGTTCGGCTGCACGACGCGCCCGAGCTCCTGCCCACGCGAGGTGTGGCAGATGACCCTGGTGTTCCAGGTCAGCTCGAGGCCGTCCGGATCGAAGGAGTAGACCTTGCCTCCGGGCGAGAAGACGACGCCTACCGCCGTTGCCATGCAGGAAACGCTAGCGCGCCGCGGCCGGAGTGGCGAGCTCGCGCCGGAGTTGGACGAAGAGGCCCTCGAGCGCAAGGCCGGCCTGGACCTGGAACTCGAAGGAGCGCCAGGTCTCCCGGACGGCCTCGGCGGCGCGCTCTGCCGGGAGCGAGCGCTCCGACACGCCGTCCTCCGCCAGCTCGCCGAGTCGATCGGAGTTGACGACGGCGGACTGGGCTCCTGCGGCCGAGACGACGAGATCGCGGTACCAGCTGGAGAGAACGTCGAGTGCGTCGAGGATCTCCTCGCGCTCCGCACCCCGCCCGGCCCGGCGGACCCGCTGCTCGAGCTCACGCTGCGACTCCTCGCCCGTCGCCGCGGCCTCCGCCTCGGCCCGCGCCTCGGCCGCGCGCGCCTGCGCGAGCTCCCCGACCTTGCCGGAAGCCGCCGCCGGGTCGAACGCGGGATCGAGGTAGACCGAGCGCGCGAGCTCGATCAGAACGGCGCGCCGATGCCCGGCCTCCTCGTTCAGGAGCCGGTCGGCCCGATCGAGCCTCCCGCCGGCGAGCCGCGCGAGCGCGTCGAGCTTCCCGCCGCTCACTCCACGGGTGGACAGATACGCCTTCACCGCCCGCTGCGAAAGACGGCGGAAGGAGACGTGCTGGCAGCGGGAACGGATCGTCGGGGCGAGCGGGCCGAGGTCGTCGGCGATGAGGACGATCACGGCGTAGTCGGGCGGCTCCTCGAGATCCTTCAGCAACGCGTCCGCGGCGTCCTCGTTCATCGTGTGCGCTCCGAACACGAGATAGACGCGGCGAGACGCCTCGAACGGGCGCATATGCAGGTCGCGGCGGAGGTCGCGCACAGGATCGATGCGGATCTGGTCGCCGAGGGGCTCGAGAACGTAGAGGTCGGGGTGCGCCCGCCGCGAGACACGGCTGGGATCGCCGAGCAGCGCACCGGCGAATGCGAGCGCCGCGCGGCGCTTACCGACTCCGCGCGGCCCGTGGAAGAGGTAGGCGTGCGCGGGCCCTTCGGCGAGCGCGGCTCTCAGGAGGCCCTTGGCCTCCTCCTGCTCAGGGAAGGTCTCGAAGGTGTCCATGGATCTCGTCGGCGAGCGCCTCGGGCTTCGCCGTTCCGTCGACGATGACGACGCGCTGGGAAAAGATCTCCGCGATCTCGCGATAGGCCCGGTCGACCTCGGCGACGAACTCGTCCCCCTCGCTCTCGATGCGGTCGGGCGAATTGCCGCGGCGCCTGGCCGCGACCTCGCCGGGGACGACGAGGAGGAAGGTGCGGTCGGGCAGGAGGCTTCCGGTGACGGCGAGGTTGACCTCGAGCACCCGCTCGACCCCGAGGCCGCGCGCGATCCCCTGATAGGCGAGCGAGGAGTCGATGTAGCGGTCGCAGACGACGTCCGCGCCCTTCGCGAGTGCCGGACGGATGACCTCGTCGACAAGCTGGGCGCGAGCCGCGCTGAAGAGCGTCGCCTCCGCCCATGGAGCCAGCCGGTCGCTGTGGAGCAGGAGCTCCCTGATCCGCTCCCCCGCTTCGGTGCCGCCCGGCTCGCGCGTGTCCACGACCTCGCGTCCCTCGGCGCGAAGGCGCTCGGTCAGGAGCCGCGCCTGGGTGCTCTTGCCGGAGCCGTCGACGCCTTCGAAGGTGATGAACATGGAGGCGACCTAGGATATTGCGCTGTGCGGGCGCTCGTAACAGGCGGAGCTGGCTTCATCGGCTCGCATGTCGTGGACGCGCTCGTCGCGCGCGGTGACGACGTGTGGGCGCTCGACAACCTCGCGAGCGGGCGCCGCGAGAACGTCAACGCGGAAGCCCGGCTCGTGGAGCTGGACGTCCGCGATCCCGACGCGCTGCAGCGCTCGTTCGAGGAGGCGAGGCCCGAAGTCTGTTTCCACCTCGCCGCGCAGGCCGACGTGCGCGTTTCGATCGCCGACCCCGCCTTCGACGCCGAGGTGAACGTCATCGGCACCGCAAACGTCCTCGAAGCGGCGCGTGCGCACGACGCGAAGGTCATCTTCTCTTCCACGGGCGGCGCGATCTACGGAGAGTGCGACAAGCCTGCCGACGAGGGCTCGCCGAGGCTTCCGCTCGCCCCGTACGGCACGTCCAAGCTCGCCGGGGAGGAGTACCTGGGGACCTGGAGCCGCCTCTACGGGGCCGGCCACGTCTCGCTTCGGTACGGCAACGTGTACGGGCCGAGGCAGGATCCTCACGGCGAGGCCGGGGTGGTGGCGATCTTCTTCGGCCGCATAGCCGGCGGCCAGGAGCTGCACATCTTCGGCGACGGACGCCAGACGAGGGATTACGTCTTCGTGGCCGACGTCGTGGCAGCGACGCTCGCCGCGGCCTCAGGGCCGGCCGGCGTCTACAACGTCGGGACGGGGACCGAGACGTCAGTCCTCGAGCTGGCCGAGGGCTGCAAGCGCGCGAGCGGTGTCGACGCGGAGGTCGTCTTCGACCCGCCGAGGCTCGGCGAGCTCTCCCGGAGCGTCCTCGATCCCTCGCGGGCAGAGGCGGCGCTCGGCTGGCGGCCGGCGACCTCGCTCGACGCCGGGCTCGAGGCGACATGGAATTTCGTGCGCCAGGCGGAAGGAGAGGGCGACGTCGGAGCGAACTAGTCGGCCCCATGGATCATCCCGTCGAGTACGAATCTGTCCAGCCTTGGCGCGCCGCCGCCATGATCGCGACCGGAGTCGCCGCGGTCGAGCTCTTCCTCCTCCTCCTCATCGGCTTCGTGCTCGGCGCGAAGGCCTTCTCCCACAAGACCGAGACCGCGACGATCGCGGCGATCAAGCGGGAGGCGCCGCAGGCAGCCCAGACGCAGGCTTCGGACGCAAAGCCGGCCGAGACGGCGCACAAGAAGGAAGCGCCTAAGGTTCTTCCCCGCTCGCGCACCTCGATCGTCGTCCTGAACGGGAACGGTATTCCCGGCGCCGCCGCGGTGAGTGCCGACAAGGCGCACTCGCTCCGCTACATCGTCACGGCGACGGGCAACGCGCCGAGCACCGGTTTCGCGCGGTCGATCGTGATGTTCCGGCCCGGCCTCAAGCCGGCCGCTCAGCGGCTCGCCAAAGACATGGGCGTGAAGGCCGTGTCTCCCCTGGATGGCATCACGAAGAGCGATCTCCAGGGCGCCCAGCTCGCGCTGATCATCGGCGGATAGCTGCCCCCACGCGGCTAGGCTAAGGACGTGGCCGAGCCGCTCCTCACACGCGCCTGCCGCCGTGAAGCAGTCGAACGGACTCCGGTCTGGTTCATGCGCCAGGCGGGCCGCTCGCTGCCCGAGTACCGCGAGTTGCGGAAGCGCCACGATCTCTTCTCGGTCTGTCGCCAGCCCGAGCTCTGCGCCGAGGTGACGCTCCAGCCCGTGCGCGCTCACGACGTCGATGCGGCCGTGATGTTCGCGGACATCATGCTGCCGGTCATCGGCATGGGCGTTGACGTCGAGCTCGTCGAGAACGTCGGCCCGGTCATCGCCGATCCCGTGCGGACGAGCGCCGACGTGGAGCGGCTGCGCGTGCCCGATCCCGAGGAGGCCGTGCCCTTCATCCTCGAAGCCGTGCGGCTCGTGCGCGCCGAGCTCGCGCCGGACAAGGGTCTGGTCGGCTTCGCCGGCGGCCCCTTCACCGTCGCCGGCTACCTCATCGAGGGCAAGCCCACGCGGGACTTCGTGCAGACCAAGCGGTGCATGTACGGGCAGCCCGAGGTGTGGCACGCGCTCATGGAGAAGCTGGCCGACACGTTCGCCGCGTACCTGCAGGCGAAGGTCGAGGCTGGCGCGGACGTCATTCAGCTCTTCGACTCCTGGGTCGGCGCGCTCTCGACCGCGGACTACGAGGAGTTCGTCGCGCCGTACTCGGCGCGCGTCCTGGCGGCCGTCGACGTGCCGACGATCCACTTCGGCACCGGGACGACGCACCTGCTGCCCGCGATGGCGGCGGCGGGCGGCGACGTCATCGGCCTCGACTGGCGGATCCCGATCGAGCGCGGCTGGGAGATCGTCGGCGCGGATCGCGGCGTGCAGGGGAACCTGGATCCCGCGTTGCTGCTCGGCCCGCTCGAGCGCGTGGAGGCGGCGGCGAACCGGATCCTCGACGCCGTCGCCGGCCGGAGGGGGCACATCTTCAACCTGGGGCACGGCGTCCTGCCGGACACAGATCCGGCGGATCTGGCACGGCTGGTCGAGCTCGTCCACGCCCGGACCTCCGTCGAGATGTGGGCATGAGGCCGAGCGTCCCCGGGGCCACCCCACGCCACCACCCGCTTTCGAGCGTACCTCCCAAAACCCCGCCCATGGGTCACGGAAAGGGCCGAAAGTGAAAACAGCCGTCGTCCTGATGGCCTACGGCAGCCCGACCCGGCCCGAGGACATCCCCGCCTACTTCTCCGACATCCGCGGCGGGCGACCCATCCGCCAGGAAGCGGCCGACGAGCTCGCCGAGCGCTACCGCCGCATCGGCGGCTCCTCCCCGCTGAACGAGATCACCGAGCGCCAGCGCGCCGCGCTCGAGCACGAGCTCGGTGCCCCCGTCTACGTCGGCATGAAGCACTGGACGCCTCGCATCGCCGCGGCGGCCGACCAGGCAATCGAGGCCGGCGCACAGAGAATCGTCGGCCTCGTTCTCGCGCCGCACTACTCGAGCATCTCGATCGGCGGCTACCGCGACCGCCTCGTCGCGGCCGTCGGCGACCGCGCCGAGACCGTGATGATCGAGAGCTGGCACGACCACACGCCGTTTCTCGACCTCATCGCCGGACGGATCCGCGGCACCGACGCACACGTCCTCTTCACCGCGCACAGCCTGCCCGAGCGCATCCTCGCCGAGGGCGACCCCTACAAGGACCAGCTGCTCGAGACCTCGCGCCTCGTGGCCGAGCGCGCGGGCGTCGCGAACTGGTCCTTCGCCTTCCAGAGCGCAAGCCCGACCGGGGAGCCCTGGCTCGGCCCCGACATCCTCGATGAGCTCGAGCGCCTGCACGCCGAGGGCGTCCGCAAGGTTCTGGTCGCTCCCGTCGGTTTTGTCTCCGACCACCTGGAAATCCTCTGGGACATCGACGTCGAGGCACGCGAGAAGGCGGCCGAGCTGGGCCTCGAGCTCGACCGCATCGAATCCATGAACGACGCGCCGGAATTCGCGCGCGCACTCGCCGTCCTCGTCGAGCAGGTTCTCGACGAGTCAGCGCGAATCGAGGTTCCGTGAGCACGCGCACCTGCTCGGACTGGCCCACGCTCTTGGAGATCTCGCCCGATCTCCACTTCAAGCACTACACCATCGCCGAGGCGCGCCTGCCCGCGGAGATCCTCGTCAACCTCGCCGACGTCCCGCGCGAGGCCCTCACGCTCTGCGCCGACCTCGACCACAACGTCTACAACGGCGCGCACACCGACCCGCGCGTCGCTGCGGCTCTCCAGGACACGTACTGGTACGAGCTCGACGAATGGTCGAAGTCGGGCCCGCGGACGTAACATCGAGCCATGGGCAAGGGCTACGCGGAGGGACCGGCGGCGGAGGAGCGCTACGAGGCGCTCGAGCGCGGTGAGCCGACCGGGCTCGAGCCCGAGGAGATAGACCGGCCCGCCGTCTTCGGCTCGACGCCGGACAACGAAGAGCGCCACTTCATCGGCTGGGCCGACGAAGTCGACCAGGACGAGCTCTTCGAGAGCGGCAAGGCGTGGGGCCTGAAGGTCGTTCTGCGCCGCGACGCCTAGCTATCGGCGCTCGCACCAGTAGACACCGGTGCGGTATGGGAGCTCGAAGGTCGAGCGTCCCTTCGTCTCGGGATGCGTGGCCAGGAGCGTCCGCACCTGGTCGACCACCCGCGCGAACTCGGCCGGGGGAAGCGCAGCGATGAAGCTCACCGACGTCACCCGCGCGACGACCGCGGCGAAGTCCGCCTCGTGGACGAACGAGAAGCGCGCGCGCTCGAGCGGTGTGAAGAGCGTCGTTCGGTCGAACGCTTCCTTCCATGCGCCGCTCGCCACGCGCGGCGCGTCGCCCCGATAGGACTCCATGATCCCGCCGAGCTTCTCGATCCAGTCGACGGACTCGTCTTTCACGTTCCAGATGAGGCCGAGCCGGCCGCCCGGCCGAAGGACGCGGTGGATCTCGGCAAGCGCCGCGTCTCCGTCGAACCAGTGGAACGCCTGGCCAACGGTGACAGCGTCGATCGAGCCGTCCGGTAGCGGAATCGCTTCGGCCGTGCCCGCGAGCGCCTGCACCTCGGGGAGCGATCTCGTAAGCGCCGCGCGCATCCCGTCCACGGGCTCGACCGCGACGATGAAAGCACCGGTCGGCACGAGCAGGCGGGTCAACTTGCCCGTGCCCGCGGCGAGGTCGAGCACGCGCGTGCCGTCCTCGATCCCGAGCTCGGCGACGAGCCGTTCGATCGCCTCCGGCGGAGACGACGGCCGGCCGATCTCGTAGGGCTTGGGGGCGTGCTCGAAGCCGCGCGCCGCCTCGTGGATGGTTCCGGTCGGACTGCTCACTCGGAGGACAGGCTAGCGTCCCTTGCGACGGCCAAGCCGGTGAGGATCTCCCGGACGATCCGGTCGGCGGCGAGCGCCGTCAGGTCGGCCGACCCGACGGCCGTCGGGATCACCTCGACGACGTCGGCGCCGACGAGCTCGACGCGCGAGGAGATCTCGCGACACGCCCAAAGCAGGTCGGCCGTCGTCATCCCGCCGGGCTCGGGTGTGCCGGTGCCGGGCGCGAAGGCTGGGTCGAGCACGTCGATGTCGACGGTGAAGAAGACCGGGCCGGCTCCAAGCCCGCCCAGCGCGTCCTCGACAACGGCCTTGATCCCGCGGTCGCGAACGTCGTGCATGAAGAAGCTCCGGATGCCGCGCTCGCGCTGCCAGGAGAACTCTTTCTCGCCAGGCCAGTAGCCGCGGAGCCCGATCTGGACGTATCGGGCCGGATCGACGAGGCCTTCCTCGACGAGCTTGTACATCGGCGTGCCGTGCGAGAGCTCGACGCCGAAGACCTCCGTGCCGGTGTCCGTGTGCGTGTCGAAATGGACGAGCCCGACGGGTCCGGCCGAGGCACACGCGCGCACGTCGGGCTCCGTGATCGAGTGGTCGCCGCCGAGGATCACAGGGAGCACTCCGGCCGCCACGACCTGGGCCACGGTCTCCTCGATGGCCTTGTGCGAGGCCACCGCGTCGGCCGGGAGCACGGGCGCATCGCCGAAATCCACGACGCGAAGAGCCTCGAGCGCATCGACGCCGGTCTCGAGATGGGGGCCCGGCGGACAGCTCGCCGCCCGGATGGCGCGCGGCCCGAACCGCGTGCCCGGACGGTCGGAGACGAGGTCGTCGGTCGGTGCGCCCACGATGGCCACGTCGGCTGCCTCGAGCTCGGCGGCATCCTCGGTGTAGGGCTGGCCGCCGTACGTCAGCAGGCCCGCGAAGTCGGGCTTCTCACCGTACTGCCGCCAGCGTGCCAGGGGGTCGAGCACCGCGCGATTGTCCCAGTTTCCGGGCACCCCGTGCGGGTATCGGATCGGAGGAAACCGACCAAGGGGGTCAGATGGCAGACATCATCACACCGCGGGATCTCTTCCTGCACGAGCTCGGCGACATCCTCTACGTCGAGCAGAAGCTGACCGAAGAGGTCTTGCCGAAGCTCATCCAGGAGGTCCAGGACCCGGACTTCCGCAAGGGCCTCGAGCGGCACCTAGAGCAGACCCGGGGTCACATCACGAACCTCGAGCAGATCTTCGACTCGATGGGCGAGCAGCCAGAGGCGGAGAAGTGCATCGGCTTCGAGGGGCTGAAGAAAGAGCACGACGAGCTCACGAGCGAGGTGAGCGAGGCGCTCATCGACGTCGTCGACACCGGCGCCGCCGCGCGCACCGAGCACTACGAGATCGCGGCTTACAGCGGGCTCATCGAGATGGCCCGGTCGCTCGGTGAGAGCGAGGCCGTAGGGCTCCTCGAGGAGAACCTCAAGGAAGAGCGCGAGGCACTCCACGAGGTCGAAAGCGTCGCGAAGAAGCTGCGCGACGAGATGAAGGCCGCCTCCACGTCGTAAGACGGCGGGTTCTCACGACGGCGCCGGCTCGCTCCGGCGCCGTCCGCGTTTCAGGGCCTAGTGGCGCAGCATGTCGACGCCGCGCTTGGGCCCGTCGCCGAACGTGAACGCCGTCGGGGCGAGTGACGCCGGGTCGTCGACTCCGGACGGCATTAGGCTTCCGGCGTGCTCGGTGAGCCGCTCATTTCCGCCGATTCGATCGAGCCCGTCTGGTTCGGTCTCGTCGACCACGTCGAGGATCTCGCCTTCGAGGAAGATGGAACGGTCTGGTGCGGCGGCGAGGAGGGCCAGGTCTACCGCGGCCGCCTCGACGGCGAGCCCGAGATCGTCGCGCGGACACCCGGGAGGACGTACGGCTTCGCGCTCGGTCCGGACGGCTCCTGCTACTGCGCCGACGTCGCCGACCCGGGCATCTACCGCATCGACTCGGAGGGAGAGGTGGAGCGCATCTCGGCCGGAACCGGCGACCGGCCCACGGTCGTTCCCAACGACCTCGCCTTCTTGCCGGACGGCGTGCTCCTCTTCTCCGACTCGGGGAACTGGGGGGAGAACGACGGCTGCATCTATTCGGTCGAGCGTGACGGCTCGACTCGGGTCGCGAACGCGACTTGCGCCGCCTATCCGAACGGGCTGGCCGTCTCCCCTGACGGAACGGAGCTCGCGGTCGTCGAGTCGACGCTCCCGGGCGTCAGCGTCCTCTCCCTGCACCCGGACGGCTCTCTCTCCGACCGCCGAGTCCTAGTCGAGATGCCGGGCACGGTCCCCGACGGCCTGCTCTACGAGGGGGAGGGCCGGCTCCTCATCTCCTGCTGGGCCCCGGATGCGGTCTTTCGACTGGAAGAGAGCGGCGAGCTCAGCGTCGTCGTCTACGACCCGCTCCGCGTCGTCCTCAACCAGCCGACGAACATCGCCTTCGTTCCGGGCACGAACCGCCTCGTCGCAGCGAACATCGGCGACCGTTACCTCTCTGTCTTCGAATACGCCTGAAAGACGCCTGGTAACAGTCTGTTACTAGGTGCGTTGTTCGAAGGCGATGATGTTGCCGTCGGGGTCACGCGCCCAGGACGCGCGCAGGTCGCCGATCGAGGCGATGCCGTTCTCGGTCTTCAGGTCCGGCAGGTCGTACTCCTCGAAGGCGACGCCGCGCTCGCGGAGCCCGGCCACGACCGCGTCGAGATCGGTGACGCGAAACCCGGCAACGGTGCCGCGGCTCTGGCCTGCTGCGACGCTCTCGTAGACGACGAGCGTCCCGTCGCCGGCACGGAACTCCGCCTCGCGATTCTCGGGTAGATCGTCGCGGCGGACCTGGAGCTCGAGTCCGAGCGTGCCACCGTAGAACTCCATGGCCCTGTCCACGTCGGACACCGGGACGATCGCTGCAATCTCAGCACTATCAAGCACGAAAGCCTCCTTAAATTCACCAAGTAACAGTCTGTTACTTGGCGGTCATGCGCGCCATACGCGCTCGCCTTCGAATTCTTCCTCCGTCTGCTGGAGGCCGGCGCGCGCGGCGACGGCCTCGGAGGCCCGGTGGCCTGGATAGATGTGGGCCCCAATCTCGTCCACCCCCTGCCTCCGCACCCACTCGACCAGCGCCGTCGCTGCCTCGGACGCATAGCCCTGGCCCTGCCACGGGATCCCGATGATCCAGCCGAGGCGAGCCACCTGCCGCCCGTCGGCCGCTCGCAGGGTCACCTGAACCGTGCCGAGGGCCTGCGAGTCGAGCCGGCGCCGCACGACCCAGTTCAGCCACGTCTCGCCCGCCCGCGGCGACCCAGCCGCGAGGAGCACGAAGCGATCATGGAGCTCCGTGACGGACGCAAGCCGGTCGCCGGTGAACTCGTGGAGGCGCGCGTCGTCCAGGACCTCCGTGAGCTCGTCCGCGTCCTCGGCGCGGAGCGGCATCAGGACGAGGCGTTCCGTGGTGATGATCGTGGCCTCGGTCACGCGCCGAGAGCCCAGCGCCCGGCCTTGAGGCCCGATTCGATCGCCCCGTCCATGAAACCGGCCCAGCCGTTTGCGAAGTCGCTCCCCGCCAGGAGCACCGCCCCCTCGGGACGCTGCATCTCCGCGTGGTAGGACGTGTACCAGCCGGGTCGGTGAATCGCCCACGTGCCGCGCGAGAACTCGTCGGCGAGCCAGTCGTGCGCGTAGGCCCCGATCGCCTCGTAGCCGGGGATGATCTCGTCGAGCTGCCGCTGCACGGCTTCGAGATCGGAGGCGTCGCAAATCTCCTGGTCGTAGCCGAACCCGATCATGAGCTGCGTCTCGTCCGGGTAGATGATCTCCGTGTCGAGGTAGCCGAACGGGTGCGCCGGCTTGATCCCGTTCGTGAAGACCGGCTCGCCCCGCACGTGGATGAAGATCTTCACGCCGCGCGAGGCCTGGCCGAGCTCGATCGCGGCGCGTTTCGTCTCCGACAAGGGCGGGTCGAACTCGATACCACCGAGCGCGTTCAGGGGCACCGCGACGACGACCTTCCCCGCCTCGATGGTCTCGCCGGCGCGCGTGTGCACCTCGACCCGCCCGTCCTCCTGCGTGACTGCGGCCACGGGCGTGTCGAGGCGCGTCTCGTAAGGCGCTTGCCTCCAGATCGCCCGGACGAGGCTCTGCGTCCCGTCGCGGAAGGTGATCCGCCCGCCCGTCTGCTGCGTCAGCGCGAGGCTCCCGCCGGAGAGCGCATGCCAGCGCAGCACAGCGACGGCGCCCGCGTCGTCGAGATGCCCGTGCGCCAGCGACTCGAGCTCGGCGCTCAGGACATCGCGCTCCTCCTCGTCGAGCTCGAGCTCGTCGAGGCGCTCGGCGATGGTTTGCCGGTCGAAGCGCGCCAGCTTGTCGCCGGCGAGCAACGGGTCGTGCGGAAGCGGGAGGGCCTCGAGGACCCCGTCGACGAACCTGTCCCAGCCGCGCTCGGCGATCGCATCGCGCTCCGTGATGGCGCCCTCGCGGCGCTCGTCGCCGACGAACCAGCTCGAGATCTGCGCGTCCTCGCCGAGCTCGACACCGAGGCCGGCGCGCGTGATCTCGGCCCAGACGTGCGGTTGGTGCCAGTGCACCCAGCCGCCGCCGAGCTCGACGTCGGTGTCGTTCCAGCGATGTGTCCAGGTGCGCCCTCCCAACCGGTCGCGGGCCTCGAGGAGGAGCGCCGAGGCTCCGCCGAGCGTGGCCTCGCGCGCGGCCGTCACGCCCGCGAACCCGCCTCCGATGACGATCACGTCATGCACGAGGAGCGAATCTAGCGGGTAGTCGTTGCAGGGTGAGGGAGCGGGGCTGACAACAAGGGGGCCGATCGACCGTGCCCCGACAACCGGGTCGGACAAGCCGTCGTGGCTGGGGTGGCTCGGCCGCCTGGGCATGGCGGCGGCCAGATTCCTCTACTGCCTGATCGGCTTTCTGGCAGTTCAGCTCGCGCTCGGAGCGGGCGGCAAGGCCACAGACCGCACGGGAGCGCTACAGGAGCTCTGCGGCGAGTGGTGGGGAACCGCGCTCCTCACCGCGGTCGCGGTTGGCTTCGGCGGCTATGCGCTATGGCGCTTCGCAGTGGCCGCGATCGGCGAGAAGCTCGAGGCGGACGCGGAGGAGCTGAGCATCTGGAAGCGCCTCTGGTACGTCGCCCGCGGCCTCTTCTACGCGTTTCTGTGCTTCACCACGGTCGAGCTCCTGGTCGGATGGCACTCGGGGTCGGGGAACGAGGACGAACAGACCGCGAAGGTTCTCGACTGGCCGGCCGGTCGCTGGCTCGTCGGTCGGGCTCGACGGCGCCCTCCAGAAGCTCGCGGCTCAGACCTTCGGGCCGCTCCTTCTCGGCGTCGTGGCTGCCGGTCTCTTCGCCTACGGGGTTCTCACTTCGTACGCGCCGCCTACCGAGAGGTCTGACGGCAGGAAGCGTGTTTCGCGCACCTAACTAGGGCGGGTGCGCGTGAATCGCGGCAAGGTCATCCGCCTGCTCGACAGCTACGCGAGCCTGCTCGTCCTGCTGCTCGCGAACTTCTTCGTGATCGAACTCGTGGAGGACGCGCGCTGGGGCGCGGTCGCCAGCATCCTCCTCGCGGTCGCCGCCCTGATCGTGGCGATCTCGGACCCGGACGCGGGCGAGTCGCTCGAGACGTGGCACTGGGTGCTGATCGCCCTCTGCGTCGCGCTCGCGCCGATCGTCCTCCTGGTCACCTCGTCGTCGCTTCTGGGCGTCGCCTACCTCGTGCCGGTCGGCCTCCTTGTCAGCGCGACGCTACCCGTGACCCTGAGCCGCATCGCACACCACAAGACGGTGACCTGGGAGACGATTCTCGGAGCCACCTGTGCGTACATCCTCTTCGGGCTGCTCTTCGCCTTCGTCTACCTCGCGCTCGGCGAGCTCCGCGACGCGCCGTTCTTCGCGCAGCCCGGCCCGCATGAGGAATCCGAGTACCTCTACTTCAGCTTCGTTGCGCTCACGACCCTGGGTTTCGGCGACCTCTCACCGTCGGTCGGGCTGCCGCAGGCGCTCACCGTGCTGGAGGCGCTGCTCGGCAGCGTCTTCCTCGTCACGCTGGTCGCGCGGCTCGTGACGCTCTGGGTGCGCCAGGACGAGCTCAAGCACGCGCAGGGCTAGGGCTGGACGATCTTGAACGGCGGGGACACCGCTACCGAGCGGTAACCGTCGTCCAGGAGGAGGCGAATCTGGTACGTCCCGGTGCCGATCTGCTCCCAGGTCTTCCACCCGGCGAACGACGCCGCGTCGAACCTCGTCGACCCTTCGATCGTGTTGTGCGTGTACGTGTAGAGGAAGTAGTGGCCGTTCCCGCAGTAGCCCGCGGAGCAGGTTGACGCCGTCGGGTTGTCGGCGTTCTCCCCGGCCGAATAGAGCCCGAGCCAGTCGAATTTCATCCCGGGCGCCTTCTTCCACGAGACCCTGATGGGCTCGCCCACTTTGTAGGTCGCCTTCGCAGTGCTCACCGTGGTCGGCGTCCCGGGCTTGTAGAGCCAGAAGAGCGAACGCGAGAGCGCCTGGCCGGACGCGTCGCGGAGAACCGCTTTGTAGGCGCCCGGCGCGAGATTCCCCGTGGCGAAGGACAGCGTTCCGTCGACGAGGCCTCCCGTCGACTTCGAGGCCGCAACGGTCGAGCCGCGCACGAGCGCCACGCTCGCGCCGCCGTGGAAGCGGACGCGCAGCGTCTGTCCCTGCTCGAGGCTGCGTTCCTCGACCGCGGCGAGGGTCGGCATGGGCGCCGGCGACACCGTGAACGTCGACACGGTGCCCCGGTGGTCAGATGGCCACGGGTCGACAGCGATGTCGGTGTTCGGGTTCCCGCCCTCGCCGACGACCTTGCTCGCCGTGGCCGTGGCTCCGATCGAGAGCACCCAGTCGATCCGGTCGTGCACCTCGACCTTCTCGCCCTCGGGGGAGCCGGGCGTCCACGTGAACCCGGGCTTCGCGAGCGGATCCGGATGAACGACGCGGAAGGAATCCTTGAAGCCGGCTCCGGCGAGCGCCTTGGAGACGGGCCACTGCACGGGGAAGGGGACGTCGGGGCGGACATCCGCCACTGCCTGCGTCCAATCCAGGTGCGACGGCGTGTTGAAGTCGCCGGTCAGGAAGACCGGGATGCCGCGCGCTGCGAGCGGCGGCAGCGCCTGCAGCTCGTCCTGGAGGTCTGGCACGCGCAGGTCGTTCTCGAGCTCGAGGACCTCGTCGAGCGTGGCACCGTCGCGGATCTCGTACGGCCCGTAGGGATCCGCAGGCAGGTGGACGTCCGAGACGGCGACGACGCGCCCAGGCTGGGGCTCGACGAAGACATACAGGCCGTTCGCGCCGGGAGGATCGACGATCGGGAAGCGGGAGATGATCTGCGTGCGCGCGCTGCACTTCCAGCCGAGCTTCCCGGCAATCAGGCACGTGTTCATCGTCGCCTCTTCGAGACCGACGACATCGGCCCCAGACGCGCGGATCGCCGCGACGACCTGGTCAACGGTCTCGGGGCAGCCGGCAGGGTCCCTGCAAAACTGCCGGGTCTGCAGATTCAGCTCGTCGCCCCCGTAGAAGATGTTGAAGGTCATGACCTTGAGCGTGGTGCTCGCGGTCGGGGCCGGCGCGGCCGGAGCCAGGGCGAGAGCGGCGAGAAAACTCGCCAGGAGGACGATCCAACTTCGCAGCATCCGCGAAGTGTCTCAGGATAGGGTCGCAAGCGCGACCCAAATGCCCATCGCCGACACATCGGGAATCACGCTCGAGGAACTCGCCCTCAGCGGCCGCAACCATTCCATCCCGCTCGAGGCGCTGCGACACGACGTCACGCCGATCGGGCTCCACTACCTCCTCATCCACTTCGACATCCCGCTTGTGGACGCCGAGACGTGGCGACTCGAGATCGGCGGCCTGGTCGAGAAGCCGCTGACGCTGAGCCTCGATGACTTGAAGTCGCGGCCGGCCCGAACGATGGCCGTAACGCTCGAGTGCGCCGGCAACGGCAGGGCGCTGACCGAACCGCGCCCGCTCAGCCAGCCATGGCTCGAAGGCGCCGTCGGCACCGCGGAGTGGACGGGCACGCCGCTCGCGCCCCTCCTGGAGGAGGCCGGTCCCGCCGCAGAGGCCAGGGAGATCGTCTTCAGCGGGCTCGACCGCGGGATCCAGGGCGACGTCGAGCACGCGTACGAACGGAGCCTCCCGGTCGCGGAGGCGCGGCGCGACGAGACGCTCCTCGCCTACGAGATCAACGGGCAGCCGCTTCCTCCCCAGCACGGCTTTCCGCTGCGGCTGATCGTGCCCGGCTGGTACGGGATGACGCACGTGAAGTGGCTCCGTTCGATCACGGTTGTGGCGGAGCCGTTCGCCGGCTGGCAGCAGGAGGTCGCCTACCACGTGCGCGCCTCCGAGGAGGACGAGGGCGAGCCCGTCACGCGCATCAAGCCCCGCTCGCTGATGGTGCCGCCGGGGATCCCGGACTTCTTCTCGCGGGTCCGCTACGTCGAGCCCGGGCCCTGCCGCCTCGAAGGGCGGGCCTGGTCGGGGCGCGCGCCGGTCTCGCGCGTCGAGGTGAGCGCAGACGGTGGCGAGACCTGGGCAGATGCGACCCTCGGCGAGCCCCTCGGCGACTTCGCCTGGCGCGGCTGGGCGCATCAATGGGACGCCGCACCCGGCGAGCACGAGCTCTGCTGCCGTGCGACCGACGAGGCGGACAACGTCCAGCCGCTCGCGCCCGAGTGGAACTGGGACGGCGTCTGCAACAACGCGGTGCAGCGCATCAGGGTCGTCGTGCGCGCCTCGTAGGAGTATTTTTCGGCCCATGGCGGCCTGGAGTAATCAAAAATCGCGCGGCACCTGGATGCCGCCCATCCTGCTGCTCCGGGCCGCCCGCTTTTCTTCCTGATGGACACCCGCGAGGCCGCCGAGCGCTGGCGCCGCACCTGGGCGCGCGGCTGGCACGGGCACGAGGCCGCGCCGATCCTCGAGCTCTACGCCGAGGGCGCCTTCTTCCAGTCGCATCCCTTCCGGGAGCCTCAGCCGCCGCGGGACTACATCGAGCCGACCCTGGCCGCCGAGTCCTGGGCGGACTGTCAGTTCCTCGAGCCCGTCGTGGAGGGCGACCGCGCCATCGTGGAGTGGCGCGCCGAGACGCGGCTCAAGGACGGCAGGGCGGAGAAGCTCGCCGGCGTGTCACTCCTCCGCTTCGACGAAGACGGGCTCGTCGTCGAGCAGCGAGACTTCTGGGGAAGCGCTTAGCGGCCGCGGGCAAGCACGTACGTCAGCGTCGCGGCGAGCACCGAGCCGCCGAGGCCGAGGGAGAGATCGCCCAGCGTGTCCGTGTACGCCGTGTCGAGCTCGGACGAGTTGCGGATGAACGCGAAGTACTCGCCGATCTCCCAAAGGATCGCCGTGACCGCGCCGAACCCGACCGCGATCGCCCAGCCCGCGAGCGCGCCGACCGGAAGTCGGATCAGGAGTTGGCAGAACGCGGCGACGAGGATCGCCCAGTTGACGAAATGGTTCGCGTCGTCCCACCAGTCGATCGTGTCGTAGAGGTTCGCTGCGTTCCCCGCCGTGTCGATGAGGAACGGCAGCGCGACAAGGATGTCCATGGCGTACGGGTAGGCAATCGGCCGTTTCCGCCGGCTCTGCGCGATCGCCCAGCCGACCGGGACGATGGCGAGCGAGATCGGGTACGTGAGCGCGCGGCCGAGCCATGCCTTGCCCTCGAACTGCGGCATGTCCGGCGCGAGAACGCCGAAGAGGAGGAGCCCGACGAGCGCGGCCTTGACCGCGACGTCGAGCCAGAACGCCAGGGGCCGCGTCTTTATCCAGTCCGCGTCGATCCGCTCAATCGTAGGAGGCCGGTCGGTGGAATACTCGGGCCCGTGGACGACACGCTCCCCGAAGTCCGCTACGCGCGCTCAGGCGAGGTGCACATCGCCTACCAGGTGCTCGGCGAGGGTGACGTCGACCTCGTGTTCGTCATGGGCTGGCTCACGAACCTGGAGACGTACTGGGAGCTGCCGGGCTACCGCCGCTTCATGCAGCGGCTCGCCGGCTTCACGCGCCTGATCCTCTTCGACAAGCGTGGCATGGGCCTGTCGGACCGGACGATGGCGGGCACGCTGGAGGAGCGCATGGACGACGTGCGCGCGGTGATGGACGCCGTGGGGAGCGAGCGCGCCGTCCTCCTCGGCGTCAGCGAGGGCGCGCCTCTCTCCATGGTCTTCGCCGCCACCCACCCCGAGCGGACCGCAGGGCTCATCTTCGTGGGCGGCGAGGTGAAGGAGATCTCCGAGGACGACTGGCCGTTCGGGCAGTCGACTCGCGAGGAATACGAGGCAATGCTCGAGCAGACCCTGACCGGCGATCGATGGGGGAGGGTGACCCGCGTGTGGTTCGCCCCATCGGTCGAAAACGACCCGGCGGCGATCAGCTGGCTGTCGCGGCTCGAGCGGTCGGCGGCCTCGCCCGCGGCCGCCGTCGCATTCATGCGGCTCGGCAGCGAGATCGACGTCAGGCATGTGGCCCCTTCGATCCACGTGCCGACGCTCGTCCTGCATTCACCGAGCGACACGATCGTGCCGTACGGGCAGGGACGCTGGCTCGCCGAGCAGATCGAGGGAGCGCGCTTCGTCGAGCTCAAGGGGACGGATCACGTGCCCTGGTTCGACGTCGCCGATCAGGTGATCACCGAGGTTCGCGACTTCCTGACCGGCTTTCGCGAAGCGCCGGAGCCGGAGAACGTGCTCGCAACGGTCCTCTTCACGGACATCGTCGGGTCGACGGACCGGGCGCGGGAACTCGGTGACACGCAGTGGACGGCGCTCCTCGAGCAGCATCACGCGACAGTGCGCGGTGTCCTCAACCAGTACCGCGGCCGCGAGATCGACACCACCGGGGACGGCTTCCTGGCCGTTTTCGACGGGCCCGCGCGCGGCATCCGCTGCGCCCAGGGGATCCTCGAGGCGCTCGGGCGGATCGGGATCCCGGCTCGCGCCGGCCTGCACACCGGCGAGGTGGAGATGGTCGGCGAAAAGATCGCCGGTATCGCCGTGCACATCGGCGCGCGCGTGGCGTCAGTCGCGGAAGCCGGCGACGTGCTGGTGTCCTCCACAGTACGCGACCTCGTCGCCGGCTCGGGGATCGACTTCGAGGACCGCGGCCTGCACGAGCTCAAGGGCCTGGACGAGCCGCGGAGGCTGTTCGCCGTTCGGAACGGGACTGCGGGCGTCGGCCCCTAGAATCACGCCGTGGCTCGCTTCGCGTTGATTCACGGCGGCTGGCACGGGCCCTGGGTCTGGGACAAGGTCACCCCGCTGCTCACAACCCGTGGCCACGAGGTCGTCACTCCGAGGATCGCTGTCGACGAGCCGGGAACGTGGGCCGCGGACGGCGAGGCTCTCGCAGCCGAGCTTCGGGACGGCATCGCCGAGACGGTGCTCGTCGGGCACTCGAGCGGTGGTCGCTGGGCTGCGTTGATCGCCGCGAAGCACAGGCCGAAGCTCGTCATCTACGTCGCCCCGGCAAACCCGGTCGCGAAGCCTCCCGAGCAGATGCCCGCGCGTGTGAAGCCGGAGATCGACGACGTGGTCGAGTACGACGATCAGGATCGCGACTACCTCCCGGTCGAGGGCGCGGTCAAGTGGTTCTACGGCCGGATCGACGAGGAGACCGCCCGCTGGGCGGCGGCGCGCCTCCTGCACGACACCGACCGCGGCGACTTTCCCCTCGAGGCCCCGCCCGACGTCCCGAGCGCGTACATCTACGGCACCGAGGACGAGGTCTTCACGAGCGAAGGCATGGAGTGGTCGGCCCGCAACATCTTCGGAGTCGAGCCGATCGCGATCCCCACGGGCCACACGCCGCAACTAGAAGCACCGGAGCTCCTGGCGAACCTCCTCTGCGACCTCGCCGACGAGAGCCGCTAGAACTTCCTCGTGACCGAACGAAGGGAGTCACGATGACAGAGCATCGGACTGGAACACGGGAGGAGTGGCTCGCCGCGAGGCTTGAGCTGCTCGACGCCGAAAAGGAGCACACACACAGGGGGGACGAGATCGCCCGGCAGCGCCAGGAGCTCCCGTGGGTGCGGATCGACAAGGACTACAGCTTCGAGACGGACGAGGGGACGGCGTCGCTCGCCGACCTGTTCGGTGGGCGCTCGCAGCTCCTCATGTACCACTTCATGTTCGGGCCGGAGTACACGGCCGGCTGCCCCGCGTGCTCGACGATCGCGGACGGCTTCAACGGCTCGGTCGTCCATCTCCAGAACCACGACGTCGCCATGTGGGCGGTTTCACGCGCCCCGCTCGAGAAGCTGCAGGCCTACAAGCAACGCATGGGCTGGACCTTCCCGTGGGCGTCCTCGCACGGGAGCGACTTCAACTACGACTTCAACGTGTCGGTCACCGAGGAAGAGCAGCGCTCGGGCTCGATCGAATACAACTACCGCCGGATCGACACGAAGCCGATCCTCGAAAATCCCGGCCCCGGGGTGACCGAGTTCGCGGCCATGACCGGGACCGATCCCGCGACGTACACGCGCGAGGAGCCGGGCATGAGCGCATTCGCGCTCGAGGACGGGGTCGTCTACCACACGTACTCCGCCTTCGAGCGCGGAGTGGACTCCCTCTGGGCGATGTACCAGTGGCTCGACCGCGCGCCGAAGGGCCGCAACGAGACCGGGCTCTGGTTCCGCCGCCGTGACGAGTACGCCGGAAGCAGGTCGGCATGACACCTGCAGAGCTAGCCGAGCGCTCGGGTTGCTCGGTCGAGCGCATCGAGCAGCTCGTCGACCTGGGCATCCTCGTTCCGCGCGACGAGGATGGTCCGTTCAGCCCGCAGGACGTCCACCGCGTGCGCCTCATGGGAGCCTTCGAGGACGCGGGCATCGGCCTCGACCTCATCGCGAAGGGCGTCGCCAAGGGAAAGCTCTCGTACGAGAACATCGGGCTCTACCTGCCGGAGCCGGAGGCGCTCACGGAGACGGCCGAGGAGCTGGCCGCGGAGTTCGGCCGCTCACCCGAGCTCGTCACACGCCTGCTGCGCGAGTTCGGCCTCGCACCGCCGGATTCAGGCGGGCGCCTGCGCGCGGACGAGGCCTTGATCCTCCGGGAGCTCCTCGACGTGTGGGCGGCTGCGGACGACGACGTGCTCGCTCGGCTCGCCCGAGCCTACGGGCAGAACATCCGCAAGGTCGTCGCGTCGGACCTGGAGCTCGCGGGCGGTACGATCTTCCCCCGGCTCCGCGAGAAGCTCTCGGACGAGGAGATGCGCAAGGCCGCAGGAACGGTCGGCATGCGCCTCATGGGACTCGGAGAGAGGCTGATGGTCTGGCTGCGCGGGCGGCATCTCGAGCACGAGGTCATTGCGGTCACCGTGCAGACCACGGAGGACTACCTCAGGGGGCTCGGCCTCACGCCGGGGCGGGCGCCCCGGCCGCCGGCGATCGCGTTCCTCGACCTGACCGGGTACACGGCGCTCACGGAGGAGCGCGGCGACGAGGCGGGCGCCGATCTCGCCGACCGCCTCTCGATGCTCGTCCACGAGGCCGCCCAGCCCCATGGCGGGAACCCGGTGAAGTGGCTCGGCGACGGCGTCATGTTCTACTTCGACGATCCGAGCGCGGCTGTCCTGACGGGTCTCGAGCTCGTCGAGCAGACGCCGGCCGCGGTCGACGTGCGCGCCCGCGTGGGCATCAACGCCGGAAACGTGGTGTTCCGCGAGGGCGATTACTTCGGCCGAACGGTGAACGTCGCCTCGCGCATCGCCGACTACGCGCGGCCCGGCGAGGTGCTCGTGAGCGGCGAGGTGAGGGAGCGCTTCGGCGGCGACGGCGTGCGGTTTGCAGAGATCGGGCCCGTGGCGCTGAAGGGGCTCCGGGAAGAGCTCACGCTCTACACGGTCTCGCGGGCGTAGGCGTCGAGGCGGTCGGCCAGCTCGGCGGGCCTGGCGAGCGCGATGTAGTGCCCGCCGTCCATCTCGTCCGCCTCGATCCCGAGCCGCTCACGGGCGTGGCGGCGCGCCCACTCGGCCGTGAACATGCGGTCGCCGCGGCAGAGGAGGTAGCGCGTCGGCACCTCGGGCCAGGCCTCGAGCGGCCAGGGCTCGGCGAGAACCTTGGTGCCCTGTGCACCTCCCCTCGCTTCCGCCTCGGCGGCGAGCTCGGGCGGAACGTCGTGGTAGAAGACGTCGTCGTAGCCGCTGTCCTCGTAGCCGGCGTTCGCCCACCAGTCGTTGAAGGACTCGCCGGGCGCCGCGATCATCCCGCAGACGAGGACGAGGAGATCGACCGGCCGCCGCGCGGCGACGAGCGGCGCTGTGAAGCAGCCCATCGAGTGCCCGGCGACGACGAGGTTCTCGCGGTCGCCGACTGCCTCGACAACTGCGTCGGCGTAGTCCCACCAGCCGGCCGATTCGTCCCTGGTCGGCAGGTCGACGACGACCGGATCGTGCCCGCGCGCGCGGAGCTCGGGGACGACGAGGTGCCAGTCCCAGGCGCTGCTGCCGCCGCCGTGGATCAACGCCAGCGTGCTCACGACCAGAACACGCTACGGCGTCTGCCTAGACCGGCGTCGCGCCGAGGTCGAAAATGCCCCGGGATGGATCCTGAGCGTGAGCTCGAGCGCGGTCGCGCCGCCTACGCGGGCCGGACGTGGAGCGATGCCTATGAGGCGCTCGCCGCAGCCGACAAGGAGCTCGCGCTCTCGGGCGACGACCTCGAGCTGCTCGCACGGTCGGCCTACATGCTCGGCCTGGACGAGGACTACGTCGACAGGCTCGAGCGCGCGCACAGCGTCCACCTGGCCTCGGGAGGCGTCCGGCCGGCGGTCCGCTGCGCGTTCTGGATCGGCCACAGCATGATGTTCAGAGGGCAGCTCGCCCCGGCGCTTGGCTGGTTCGCGCGCGCCAACCGGCTACTCGAAACGGAAGAATCCGACTGCTCCGAGCGCGGCTACCTCCTCATCCCCGTGCTCCTCGAGCACAGCTCCCGAGGCGAGTTCGAGGCCGCCTACGCGACCGCAACCGAGGCGGCGGAGATCGGAGAGCGCTTCGGCGACGCCGACCTGGCAGCCATAGGGGTGATGGAGAAGGGCCATGCCCTTGTCCGGCAGGGGAAGACCGAGGAAGGCCTGCGCCTCGTCGACGAGACGATGGCCGCAGTGAGCGCCGGCGTGCTCTCGCCGATCGTGGCGGGGATCGTCTACTGCAACACGATCGCCTTCTGCCGCGACGTCTACGAGATTCGGCGTGCCCGGGAATGGACCGCGGCGCTGACACGGTGGTGCGAGGAGCAGCCCGAGATGGTCGCGCACAACGGCCTCTGTCTCGTTCACCGCGCGGAGCTCAAGACGATCGCCGGCGCCTGGGCCGCCGCGCTCGAGGAGCTGCGCGAGGTCGGCGAGCGGTTCAGGCGCGGCGTTCTCAACCAGCGTGCCCTCGGCCACGCGGCGTACCGCGAAGGCGAAGTCCATCGCCTGCGGGGGAGCTTTCGCGAGGCCGAGACGGCCTACAAGGAGTCGGCGCGGCGCGGCCGCGATCCGCAGCCGGGGCTCGCTCTGCTCCGGCTCGCTCAGGGAAAGCCGGAGACCGCCGCTGCGGCGATCCGGCGCGCTCTGGACGAGACGGTCCTCCCGCTGCGTCGGGCGGCCTTGCTTCCCGCCCAGATCGAGATAGCCCTGGCCGCGGGGGGTCTCGAGGCGGCGTGTGCCGCCTCCGGTGAGCTCGCAGGAATCGCGGCGCGGCAAGGAAGCGAGCAGCTCGAAGCCGCAGCAGCGCACGCCAAGGGCGCAGTTCTGCTCGCCGAGGGCGACGCCGGCGAAGCCGTGCCCGTGCTTCGGAGCGCCTGGAGGATCTGGGAGGAGCTCGACGCGCCCTACGAGACTGCGCGCACACGCGTGCTGCTCGGTCTGGCGTGCGCGGCGCTGGGCGACGACGACACGCAAGCGGTGGAGCTCGAGGCCGCCCGCGACGCCTTCGCGCGGCTCGGCGCCTCGCCAGACGTCGCCCATGTCGACGCGCTCACCGGGCGCCGCTCGGCGGACACGCACGGCTTGAGCACGCGCGAGATCGAGGTCCTGCGTCTGATCGCGAGCGGAAAGAGCAACCGCGACATCGCATCCGAACTCGTGATCAGCGAGCGCACGGTCGCGCGGCACGTGCAGAACATCTTCGCCAAGCTCCGCCTGTCCTCACGTGCGGCGGCAAGCGTCTTCGCATCCGAGCACGGCCTGCTGTGAGCTGGCATGGCGTGAATTGACCATCCGGCGACGCTCGCCGAAGTTGGTCAATGCGCCCGATGTCCCTCGCTGCCCTCCGCCGTACCGTCCTTCGCAAGTGGAACGAGCCAAGGAGGTACGTCATGTTCGTCGTCGTGGAGCACACCATCCTGGACGCCCCCGTGGCGTTCGCCCGCGGACAGAACCTGCTCGAAGGCCGCGGCGCGCCCGCAGGCGTGCAGGTCCGCAAGTTCTATCCGAGCACCGACCAGTCGGCGGTCATTTGCCTCTGGGAGGGGAACTCCCTCGACGAGGTCCGCGAGTACGTGGACGCGACGCTCGGAGACTCGAGCGAGAACAGGTACTTCGAGGTCGACGCGGACCAGGCGCTGGGCCTGCCCGAGCCTGCCGTCGCAAGCGCGTAGCGCTCACGAGCCACGGGAAGGGCGCCCCCAGGCGGGGCGCCCTTGGCTCAGGGCGTGGTCGCGGACGCGTAGGAGGCCACGATGGTTCCGTCGGCGGCCAGGAGCGAGAGCGAGGCGCCGTCGAGCCTGAAGTGCGTCGCGCTCGGAAGCGCGGCGAGGTACGCGTCCTCCTGCTCCATCACGCCCTCCCGAGACGCGCAGGCCTTCTTCGTAGCGGCCGGCGGGTCGATCTCGATCGCGCCGCCGTCGAGGGTGTCGCGCGTCGTGTACGAGTTGCACCCGGCCGAGCCCGAGAGCGTTCCTTCGGAGGCGAACTTCGCCGTGATCGTCGTTCCCGGAAGCGGGCTCGAGAGCGCGTTGCCAGTCTGGATCGACGTCGCCTCCCAGTCGCCCACCGGTGAGGCCGCCTCGTAGCGGAGGAGCTCGTCGCCGTCGCCGTTGACCAGGACGAGAGCGTCGCCGTCCATCCGCCAGCCGGCCACCTGCGCGAGCGCGTCGAGATACGCGCGCTCGACCGCGTCCGCGGGAGGCGGGCAGGCCATCTGCGTCGCCGCGATCATCCCCACCTCCATCGAGCTGCCGTCGACCGTGAACGGGGCGCTGAAGTGGTTGCAACCCGTGAACCCGCCGACGATGCCGTCCTGAAAGACGGCGCTGGGCGGTGCGGCCTCGATGCCTTCGACGCCGGAGACAAGCTTCCAGGGCACACCGGCAAAGGACGCCGGCTCCGCTTCTCCCGCCGTGGTGCTTCCTTCGTCCCCGCCGCACGCGGCGAGGAGCGACACGAGCTCGGCGTCTGCTTCATTGGAGAGCCGCTCCAGCTCCGCCTGCAAGTAAGCGAGCTCCTGGCACTTGGCGCCGAGCTCGGTCGTCGCGTCCTCGACCTCCTGACGCGTCGCCTCGAGCTTCTGCTGAGCCTCTTCCGAGGCGGCACCCGAGGCCGCCTCTCCTCCTCGAGCTGCGCTTCGAGGTCCTTCACGAGCCCCTCGAGCTCCGGCACCCGCTGGTTGAGCTCCGCCTCGGTCTGCTCGAGCTCCTCGATGCGCGCGGCCGACGCAGACTTGGTCTCCTCGTGGCCGGTCTCGAGAACGATTACCCAGATCCCGAGCCCGATCACGGCCGCGCCGAGAACGGCCGTGAGCACGATCCACGTCGTCGCCCCTCCCCACGTGTCACGGCAGGCCTCCTGTCGGCAGCGGGAGTCTATGCCTGTCCGGAAGGGCGGTTGTGGTCTTGCCCGCGCCGTTCTAGCCTCTGGTCGTGCTCGTCTGCTCGAGCTGCGGCCAGGAGAATCCTGCAGGCGCGAAGTTCTGCAACGCCTGCGGCGCTTCGCTCCGCGCCGAAACGGGTTCCACCGAGCAGCGGAAGACGGTCACGGTGGTGTTCTCCGACGTCACCGGCTCGACCGCCCTCGGCGAACGGCTCGACCCGGAAAGCCTGCGCCGCGTTCTCGCCCGGTACTTCGAGCTCGCGAGCCAGGTCGTTGAGCGCCACGGGGGCTCCGTCGAGAAGTTCATCGGCGACGCCGTGATGGCCGTCTTCGGCATTCCGCATGTCCACGAGGACGACGCGCTGCGCGCCGTGCGGGCAGCCGCGGAGCTCGGGGAGTCACTGGGCCCCCTGAACGCCGAGCTCGAACGCGACTTCGGCACGACGCTCGCAGTGCGGATAGGGATCAACACGGGCGAGGTCGTGACGGGAACCGAGGAGCGCCTCGCGACCGGCGATGCCGTCAACGTCGCCGCACGCCTCGAGCAGGCCGCAGAACCGGGCGAGATCCTCATCGGAGCGAACACGTTGGGCCTCGTCCGCGACGCGATGTCCGTGGAGGCCGTGCCTCCGCTCGAGGCGAAGGGCAAGTCGGAGCCTCTTGCCGCGTACCGCCTCCTCTCCGTGGACCGCGAGGCCCCGGCATTCGCCCGCCGAGGGGACAACCCCATGGTCGGCCGCGAGCGGCAGCTGAAGCTCCTTCAGAACGCATTCGAGACCGTCGCAACGGAGCGCGCCTGCCATCTCGTGACGGTGCTCGGCCCGGCCGGAGTCGGCAAGTCACGGCTGGTCGCGGAGTTCGTGGGCTCCGCCCAAGGGGCCACCGTCGTTCGGGGCCGTTGTCTTTCCTACGGAGACGGAATCACGTACTGGCCCGTCGTCGAGGTCGTCAAGCAGATCCCCGAGGCGGAGACCCTCGTGGACGGGGCAGCAGCGCAAGCCCTCGAAGCGGTGCTCGGCGACGGAGACGCTGCCGCGACACCGGACGAGATCGCTTGGGCCTTTCGCAAGCTGCTCGAAGCCAAGGCGGCCGAAGGGCCTCTCGTCTGCATCTTCGACGACATCCAGTGGGGAGAGGAGACATTCCTCGAGCTCGTGGAGCACATCGCGGACCTCTCGCGCGGCGCCCCCATCCTCCTTCTCTGCATGGCGCGACCGGAGCTGCTCGAGCGCCGGCCGGCGTGGGCCGGCGGGAAGCTCAACGCCACGACGGTCTCCCTCGAGCCGCTCACCGAGGCTGAGACGGACGAGTTGATCGCCGGCCTGCTCGACGGGTCAGAGCTCGACGAGGGCCTGAACGACAGGATCCAGCACGCCGCCGGTGGTAACCCCCTCTTCGTCGAGGAGATGCTCGCCTTCGTCGACCGGTCGGCGAACGGCGGGGAGATCGAGGTCCCTCCCACGATTCAGGCTCTCCTCGCAGCGAGGCTCGACCAGCTCGATCCATCGGAGCGACACGTGCTGGAGCGCGGCTCGATCGAGGGCGAGGTCTTCCATCGCGGCGGCGTTGCAGCCCTCGTCCAGGACGACGCGTCCGTCGACGGCCGGCTCGTCGCGCTCGTCCGCAAGGACCTCCTTCGTCCCGAGCTCGCACAGCTCGCAGGCGACGACGGCTACCGCTTCCGCCACCTGCTGATTCGGGACGCGGCCTACGAGACGCTGCCGAAGGCGACGCGCGCCGAGCTGCACGAGCGTTTTGCGTCCTGGCTGGAGGAGCGAGGCTCGGACCTGGTGGAAGCCGACGAGATCGTCGGCTACCACCTCGAGCAGGCCTTCAAGTACCGCGGAGAGCTGGGACCGTTGACGGACCGTGACCGCGAGACGGGCACGCGCGCCGGGATGCTCCTCGCGAGGTCAGGCCGGCGGGCACTCGACCGCGGCGACCGCCCCGCCGCTGCCAGCCTGCTCGAGCGTGCGGCCGCCCTGCTTCCAACCCCCTCACCCGACCACATGCGCGCGCTTCTCGACCTGGGGCGTGCGCACGCGGAAGTAGGTGGGTACCAGGCTGGGCGCGCGTTCTTCGAGCAGGCCCGAACCGAGGCAGAAACCCTCGACCGCGACGACCTCCGCGCGCGTGCCCGGATCGAACTCTTCCTCGTCGACTTGATCCTCAACCCGCAGCAAAAGGTGACCAACGCCAAGGGTGCGATCGCCATCCTCCAGCGCGACGGCGACGAAGAGGGTCTCGCACGAGCCTGGTTTGCGCTCGCGCTGGCGAGCTGGACCGGAGGACTCTGGGACGTCATGCTGGAACCTCTCGCCCAGGCGATCGAATCTGCGCGCCGCGCGGAGAGCCGCAGTCTCGAAGTTCAGACATTGAACTTCGTCTTCGCGGCGCTCGGCTTCGGCTCCACGCCTATCGACGACGCGCTTCGGAGGATGGACGAGCTGGCCGAAGACCGAGTCGATAGCCGCGAGGCTCAGGGGTTGGCTGCGCGATGGCGCGGAACACTCCTCTCCTACCAGGGAAGGATCGAGCAGGGGCGTGCATTGATCGAGGAGGCTCGTCAGATCTTCACCGAGCTCGGGCACCGCGACGGACTGGCACTCCTTCCGTTCTCGTCGGGTCGGCTGGAACTCATGGAAGGCGATTTTGTCGCCGCTGAACGGGAGCTCCGCGCGGGTGTCGAGCTGATGTTGGAGATGGGTGACCGCTCGCGCGCAGCGAGCCTTATGCCGATGCTCGCCGACGCGCTGACCGATCAGGGCCGGATCGATGAGGCGGAGGAGCTTCTGGAGAGGGCCCGCGAGGCGGCTCCGGACGACGATCCCAATGCGGAAGCATTCCGGCGAACCGCCGAAGCTCGTGTTCTGGTGCGCCGCGGGGCAGTCCCCGAGGCAGTTCGCCTCGCAGAAGAAGGCATCGAGATGGCGAAGAGGACCCATGAGCTTCTGACGCTGCCCGATTTGCTGGTCTACCAGGCGGAGGTGCTGGAGATGGCGGGCCAGCCCAGAGCCGCAGAGGCCGCCCTTCGCGAGGCAGCGGACGCCGCGACTCGCAAGGGGTCGCTCGGCTACCTGCGGCACGTGAACGATCGGCTCGCGGCGCTGGCGGCTGCGGAAGGCGCAGCCGGCTAGCGACGACGCCGACCCTGTCTTGCCGCGGTCGCGGCTATGTTCCTGAGATCGCTGCTGGACGGAATGACCATCCGAGCCGAGTCGAAGTGCGCGACCTCGACGAGCCCGAGGCTGTGGTGGACGGCCCGCTGGGCGGCACCAACCAGGTTCGGCTAGCCGGGACCGTCGTCAGCCGCCATGTCCTGCAGCCTGGCTGGAGCTGGGAGGAGCACGCCCAACCCGAGGTCGGAACCCCCTCGTGCGAGCTCTACCACCGCGGCGTCGTGCTCAGTGGGCGGATGGGCATCCGCATGGACGAGGGCGAGGAGCTCGTGGTCGGCCCGAATCAGGTGTTCGACCTGCCGCCCGGGCACGTGACCTGGGTCGAGGGTGAGGACGAGCTGGTCATGGTCGACTGGGCCGGCGGCGCCGGCTTCGACCCGCAATTCGGCGATGAAGGTCGCGCGATGGCCACGATCCTCTTCACCGACATCGTCGACTCCACCACGCGTGCGAGCGAGGCTGGTGACGCCTCGTGGAAGCGAACGCTGGCGATGCATGACGACGTCGTTCGCAGCGTGCTGCCCGAGTACGGTGGGCGCGAGATCGAGACCGCCGGCGACTCGTTCCTCGTCGTGTTCGACAACGTCGCGAGCGCCATCCGCTGCGGACTGGCGCTGATCCGCGCACTCGACGCGATCCAGATCCCCATCCGCGTCGGCATCCACAGCGGCGAGGTCGTCATGAGCCAGGATCACGTCCGCGGTCTGGCCGTGCATGCCGCAGCCCGGATCGTCGATCAGGCGCAGTCCGGCGAGGTGCTGGTGTCAGGGACGACCCGCGACCTTGCCGACGGCGCCACCGGACTCGAGTTCGAGTCTCGCGGCCGGTTCAGCCTCAAGGGGATAACCCGGGAGCACGAGTTGTTCTCGGCGCGGCCGCGCTAGACCTCCTTCGGGATGTTGCCGGCGATTTTCGCGGCGAACCGCATCATCACGTGGCCGCAGTCGGCCGTCGGGCCGAACATGCACGGGCAGCCGCCGTCGATGACGGTGATGCCGTGCTCGCGGCCGTAGCGCGTCGCGGTGTCCGAGACGCTCCCGCCGCCGAACGACCGGTGCATCCAGACCTGCTCGATGCCGAGGTCTGCGCACTCCCTCATCGTCCCCTCCGCGCGCTCGGGCCTCGTCCCGATGACGACGGCGTCGACGCCTCCGGGGATCGAGGTCAGGTTGTCGTACGCGTGGTCGCCTTCCACCTCGGTCGCGTTCGGGTTGACGGCGAACACCTCGTAGCCGCGCTCCCGCAGCCGGCGGTAGACGAAGTTCGCGCCGTGGGTCTTGGGGTCTCTGGAGACGCCCGTGACCGCGATGCGCTTGTTGGCGAGGAAGTCCTCAGCCGCTTCCTTTATGGCGGTCATGCTTTCCACCTCCTCTTCGTGACTACTCACAGGGTCGGCGAGGAGTGCTCGTACAGCATCGGGAATCGCACCGAGCCGGGCTTCCCGAAATTACGGACTCGGACTCGGATGCATGCCCGCGGACGCCGCCCAGCCGTCCGGCGAGAAGTTGGTTAGCCTGTGCCGCCAGAGATCGTGCGTGCCGTCCGCACACTCTTCGCTCGCCTCGCGAACCTATTCCGCTCGCTTCTCGGACGTACGCCTGATGCGCCTTCCGGCTTCGTCCACATCGAGCTCGACGAATCGGTCGAAGCCCTGGACGAGATCGAGCACATCGTCGTGCTCATGCTCGAGAACCGCTCGTTCGACCACATGCTCGGCTATCTCTCTCTCGAGCCCGGCGAGCCGGACGTCGACGGCCTGCAGGCGGGGATGGCAAACGAATATGCCGGTCGGGAGTTCCCCGTCTTCAGGATCGAGAAGACCTCCTCCACAAAGGCGCAGGATCCCTGCCACTCGGGAGCGTGCGTCGACAGGCAGGTGGCCGACGACAACGCCGGTTTTGCCGCCGACTACATCCAGACCCGGGCGGATCCGGCATCGGCCGAGCCGGTCGTTGTCATGGGGTACTACGACGGCAAGCAGCTGCCGGTCTACGACTTCCTCGCACGGCGCTTCTGTGTGTGCGACCGGTGGTTCTGCTCCCTGAGGGGCGCAACGTTCCCCAATCGCCTCTACGCGGTGGCGGGCCGGTCGGCCGGAAGCCGCGACAACGCGAGCCCCCCGGTGTACCACCTTCCCTCCTTCGTCCGCCGGCTCGACTCCGCCGGCGCCAGTTGGCGCTGGTACACGCACGAGCTTTTCGCAACGATCTGGGCGGTCGACCGCGACTACCTGCCCAAGACGCTCGACAACGTCAGGCCCTTCTCCTCCCCGTTCTCGTCCGAGGATTTCTTCTCGGCCGCCAGGTCGGGCGCGTTGCCGGACGTCGCGTGGATCGACCCCAACTTCGTCGACGTCGGCGGCGCGGCAGGCTCGAACGACGACCACCCGCCGTCCGACGTGCGCGCGGGCCAGGAGCTCGTCCTTCGCGTCCTCAACGCGCTCGCGCGAGGGCCGAGGTGGGATCGAACGCTGCTCGTAATCACGTACGACGAGCACGGAGGCTTCTTCGACCACGTGCCGCCACCCGCCGCGGAGGACGACGACCCCCGACCCGAGTTCCACGCGTACGGGCCGAGGGTGCCGACGCTCGTGGCCTCCCCCCGCGTGCGCCCTGGTGTCTCGCACGAGACCTTCGACCACACGTCGCTCATCAAGACGTTCCTTGCGCGTTTCTGCCGCCAGGAGGGCGGGCTGATCCCGGACATGGGCGCACGGGTGAACTCCGCCAACCACCTCGGCGCCCTTCTCGACAAGAACGTCCAGGTCCCCACGCCGGGTCAGGACGCGCTGGATGGCCTCGCGGCCGAACTGAGGCGCTGGCGCGCGGACTCGCTCCAGGAGGAGGTCCGGGTGCAGCGCGACGCCGTGCCGCCGGATCCCGTGGCGCTGACCGATTTTCAAGAGGACTACATCGCGAGCCGAGAAGCCGTGCTCGACTCGATGACGCCGGCGGAGCGGGCGAAGGCCGCGAAGGCGCTTGGGATGTAGGCCGGGCCGTGATCCGAGGGCGGGTTCGGCGTACCCCGTAGAGTTCCCGCGTGCCGTTAGGAGGAGGGCCGGCGCGAGATGACGGTTGCCGTCCGGGCGGTGTTCTGGGTAATCGCGTACGTCGGAGTGGTCGTGTCGCCGCTCGTCTTCGCGGCGATCCGGGCGGACCACCCCGAGCACGGCTTCTGGACGAACTTCTCGGTCGCACTCGGATTCGTCGGGCTCGCGATGATGGGCCTCGAGTTCGCGCTTGTCGCGGCGTTGGTTGAGCTCGGCATGCCGGCCGAGCGCGTCCACACCGAGCGC
>JBKPRJ010000031.1:0-37045 GCA_046734455.1 Actinomycetota bacterium
ACGCTCACCGGGATGGTGGATGCCGCGATCGGCGGCAAGACCGGTATCAACACGGCGGACGGCAAGAACCTCGTGGGGGCCTTCCACTTCCCCCAAGTCGTGTTTATCGACACTGGGTTTCTGGCGACGCTCCCCGAACCCGAAAGGCGCGCAGGCATGGCCGAGGTCGTCAAGACGGGGCTCCTCGCCGGGCAGGAGGTCTGGTCGCTCGACGAGGACGAGATGATCCGCGCGTGCGCCGCCTTCAAAGCGGGTGTCGTCCTCTCCGACCCGTACGAGCGCGAGGGGCGGCGGACGATTCTCAACCTCGGCCACACGTTCGCTCACGCGCTCGAGACCGGCTCCGGCTACACGGTCACCCACGGGCAGGCAGTGGCGCTCGGGCTCGTCGCCGCGCTGCGGCTCTCCGGGCTGCCGACGGATCCGGTCGAGGAGATTCTCCGGCCCGGGCCGGTCGCCGCAGATTTCGACGCGGCCTGGGCCTCGCTGAAGCGCGACAAGAAAGGGGAGGGCGTCTTCGTCCTCCTCGAGGCGCCCGGGAAGCCTCTCGTGACGACGGTTTCCGACGACGACGCACGCGCTGCGCTCGCCTCGCTGATCCGGAAGTAGACTCGCCGGATGCAGGTCCTGGTGCTGAACGGAGCCAATCTGAACGCGCTTGCGCAGCGGGATCCCGAGCTCTACGGCGGCATGTCCTATCCCGAGCTCGAGACGCGCATCTACGAGTGGGCGAAGGAGCTCGGCTGCACGGTGCGCTGCGTCCAGACGAACTCCGAGGGCGAGTTCATCGACATGTGCCACGAGGCGCGGCGGTGGGCGGACGGCGTGATCGTCAATCCGGGCGCGTGGACGCACTACAGCTATGCGATCCGCGACGCGCTCGAGCTGTTCGCCGTTTCGGTCGTCGAGGTGCATCTCTCCGACATCGCGACACGAGAGGACTGGCGCCAGGTGTCGGTGATCGAGGACGTCGTGGACCACCGCGTGATCGGCAAGGGCCCGGCCGGGTATCAGGAAGCCCTTGTGTTTCTCGCACACAAGGGGAAGGTCAAGTCGTGAACGGCCGCGTCGAGCGCCTTCGTGCCGAGATGGAACGGCTCGAGGTCGCGTCGTTCCTCGTCTCCAACCCGGTCAACGTCCGCTATCTGACGGGGTTCGAGAGCTCGAACGCATTCGTGCTCGTGCAACACAAGGAGGTTGCGCTCCTCACGGACGGGCGCTACGCGGAGGCGGCGCGCGCCGTCGAAGGGGTCGACGTCCAAATCGTCGAGCGCGACTTCTTGCCCGGGCTCGCCAAGCGGCTCGGTGAGCTGGCAGACGGATCCGTCGGCTTCGAGTCCGACCACCTGACCGTCTCCCGCCACGCCGACCTGCTTTCCGCCGGAGTCGACCTCGTTCCCGTAGCCGCTGTCCCGCTCGCGCTTCGTGCCGTCAAGGAGCCCGGTGAGCTCGACGCGATTCGGCACGCCGCGCAGGTCGTCGACCGCGTTCTGGCCCGCTTCGCCGAAGGGCAGTTCATAGGGATGAAGGAGGCGGAAGTCGCCTGGTGGATCGTGAACGCGATCCACGGCGAGGGCGCCGACGACGTCTCGTTTCCGCCGATCGTCGGCTCGGGCCCCAACGCTGCGCTCCCGCACCACCACCCGGGCGACCGGAAGCTGGGCGCCGGGGAGACGGTCGTCGTCGATCTGGGTGCGAAGGTGGACGGTTACTGCTCCGACTGCACGAGGACGTTCGCGACGGGCGACCTTCCCGACGAGCTTCGCGGCGCCTACGAGGTGTGCCGGCGCGCGCAGCAGGCGGCGCTCGACGAGCTTAGGCCCGGCGCCGACACGCAGGCGCTCGACACGATCGCCCGCATGGAGATCGAGGCGGCCGGGCACGAGGTTCTCCACGGACTCGGACACGGCGTCGGCCTCGACGTGCACGAGCTTCCGGTTCTGCGCCAGACCGCCGCCGGCCCGCTTACGGCGGGCAACGTGGTCACGATCGAGCCCGGGGTCTATGTGGCGGGCAGCGGCGGGGTGCGCATCGAGGACCTCGTGGTCGTGACCGAGGACGGCGCCGACGTCCTCAGCACTTTCACCAAGGATCTGGTGAGGCTGAACTAAACTGGCTCGGCTTTGGCAGAAACAGTCTCGACCAACCAATTCAAGAACGGCATGCACGTGGAGCTCGACGGCCAGGTCTGGCGGATCGTCGAGTTCCAGCACGTCAAGCCCGGAAAGGGCGGCGCGTTCGTGCGCACGAAGCTGAAGAGCCTCGACTCCGGCTCCGTCGTCGACCGCACGTTCCGCGCGGGCGAGAAGATGCCGCGCATCCGCACCGAGACGAAGAGCGTCCAGTACCTCTACGACGCCGGCGACGAGGTCGTGTTCATGGACACCGGCAACTACGAGCAGATCTCGCTTCCGCATGCCGACCTCGAGGGCCAGCTGCCCTTCATGCAGCCGTCGAGCGAAGTGATGCTCCTCCTCGTCAACGGCCGGCCGTCCGCGGTCGACCTCCCCGCCTCGGTCGAGCTCTCCGTCGTGGAGACCGAGCCGGGCGTGAAGGGGGACACGGTCTCCAACGTGACCAAGCCCGCGACTCTCGAGACGGGTGCGGTCGTTCAGGTGCCGCTGTTCGTGAACGTCGGCGACCGCATCAAGGTCGACACGCGCGAGGCACGCTACATCTCTCGGGCGTAGGCGTGCCCGCTCTCGTCGACACCAGCATCCGGCTCCTCTCGCAGGAGCCGCTCGCGCAGCAGATGCAGTCCTCGCGGGTCCTCGAGCTGGCGGAGATCCTCGACAACGCCGGCTTCGCCTACCTCGAGGTGTCGGGCGGTGGTTGCTTCGACTCGGCTGTGAACCGGGGCGTGGAGAGCCCCTGGGAGCGGATTCGAGGAATCCGAGCACGCTGCAAGACGCCGCTCGGGATGGCTTTGCGAGGCCGGCTGCTCGTCGGCTCTCGGCCTCTGTCGCGCGACCTCGTCTCGCGGTTCGTCGCGAGCGCGGCGGAAAGTGGCATCGACATCTTCCGGATCCATGATCCGCTGAACGACCTGGCCAACCTGCAGGAGGCGGCGGAGGCGATTCGCGCGGCCGGCAAGGAGCTCACGGTGGGCCTGGTGCACAGCCCCGGCCTCAGCGGCGAGACGGACGTCCTCCTCGAGCGCGCGAACCGCCTCGGCGACCTCGGCGCCTCGCGCGTCCTCATCCATGACCCCTCGGGCTCGCTCGACCCCGCACAGTCCCGCGAGCTCGTCGAGCGGCTCGGGCAGGCGAGCAACCTTCCGGTCGGCCTGCATTGCCAGGGGGCCGGCGGTGCCGCGTTGGCAGCCTCGCTCGAGGCTGCGCGTGCAGGCGCGGCAGTGATCGCGTGTGCCCTTTATCCGATCGCGCTCTCGCTTCACCGCGTCTCGGCGGAATCGCTGACGAAATCGCTCGCCGGCCTCGGCGTCGACTCCGGCGTCGACCTGGAGACCCTGTGGCGCGGATCCGAGCTCGTCGACGACGCACTCGGGGACGTTCCCGTGCCGCCGCTCTCACCGCGCGTCGCGGTGCGGGCGGCCGAACACAGCCTGCCAGCCGGCCTCGTCGCGGAGCTGGACGCGAATCTGCGCGGACACGGGTTCTCCGACCGGCTCGACGAGGTGCTCGCCGAGCTCACCGAGCTGCGCAGGGAATGCGGCCGGCCGCCGCTCGCCTCGCCGATCGGTCAGATCCTCGGGTCGCAGGCCGTGCTGCACGTCCTCTCGGCGCAGAGGTGGCAGATCGTCGTGGACGAGCTGCGCGACCTGATCGAGGGCCGCTTCGGCTCTCCGCCGGCGGAGATCGACCCGGTCGTCCGGCGGGCGGTGCAGCTGATCGGCGAAGGGGCTCACCGCGAGGAGAAGCCGGTCGAGCTCGACGATGTGCGCGATGCGGCGGACGGCCTTGCGTCGAGCGACGAGGAGCTCCTGCTGCTCGCGCTGTTCGGCGACGAGGCCGAGCCGCTCCTGCGTTCGATCCGAAGCCGAGGCGAGGATGCCGAGAGCCTGGCGCGTGCCGGGCTCGAGCAGGGCGAGGCGGAGAGGATTCGGGAGCTCATCCGCATCGTCCAGGAATCCGGAATCGGCGAGGTCACCATCGAGGAAGGCGAGACGCGCGTGACCGTGCGGCGCAGCGACGAGGCCGCCGCGGTGCCGGACGGCGTGGCGGCGGCGGTGCCGGTCGGGGTAGGTGAGACGGAAGCGCCCTTCGTCCCGCCGGCGGATGGGACGATCAGGGTCGAGTCCCCGATGGTCGGGACCTTCTACCGCGCGCCGGAGCCGGGCGCCGAGCCGTTCGTGGAGGAGGGCGATCCAGTTGCGCCTGGGCAGACGCTCTGCATCCTCGAGGCGATGAAGCTCATGAACGAGGTGAAGGCTGACGTCGAGGCGGTCGTGCGCAAGGTGTGCGTCGAGAACGCCCAGCCGGTCGAGTACGGGCAGCTTCTCTTCGAGCTCGAGCCCCTGAACGGCCGGCCGCTCGACGCCCTCTAGTGTCCTTTCGGGGCGAGGAAATTCCGGGGCCGCCGCGGGCCTCCCTCCAATTTCAGCCTATCGAGGGAAAGCGCGGGCGTGGCGCGCGGAATGTGAAGATTTCAACGCGAGAGAGACGATGTTCGAACGCGTCCTGATCGCCAACCGCGGCGAGGTCGCTGTCCGCATCATCCGCGCCTGCCGCGAGCTCGGCGCCGAAGCCGTCGCCGTCTACTCGACCGCCGACCGCGACAGCCTTCACGTCCGCCTCGCAGACCGCGCCGTCCACATCGGCCCGCCGCTGCCGGCCGACAGTTACCTCCGCATCCCGTCCCTCGTCGCGGCCGCGACGACCACCGAGTGCGATGCGGTGCACCCCGGCTGGGGCTTCCTGGCCGAGAACGCCGCCTTCGCACTCGCGTGCGAGGACAACGATCTCGTCTTCATCGGCCCCCGCGTGGAGACGATCGAGACGATGGGCGACAAGATCGCGGCCAAGGAGGCCATGGCCGAGGCGGGCGTCCCGCTCGTGCCCGGGTCCGAGGGCGCAGTCGACCTCGATCAGGCGCGCGAGGTCGCCGGGGAAGTCGGCTTCCCGGTTCTCCTCAAGGCATCCGCGGGCGGCGGCGGGCGCGGCATGAGGCTCGTGGAGTCCGCCGACGAGCTCGGTGCCGCCTACCGAACGGCCTCCTCGGAGGCCCAGTCCGCGTTCGGCGACGGCTCGCTCTACGTCGAGAAGGCAGTCGTCGGCGCGCGTCACGTCGAGATCCAAGTCCTCGGTGATGGGGAGGGCGCGGTGCTCACGCTCGGCGAGCGCGACTGCTCGATCCAGCGCCGCCATCAGAAGCTCGTCGAGGAGTCTCCGTCGCCGGCGGTCACGCCCGAGATCCGCGCTGACATGGAGGGTGCCGCGCAGCGGGCCTGCCAGGTGCTGAGCTACCGCGGCGCCGGCACGATGGAGTTCCTCCTCGACGCGGACGGGCGCTTCTACTTCATCGAGATGAACACGCGTCTGCAGGTCGAGCACCCGGTCACGGAGCTCGTCACCGGGATCGACCTCGCGCATGCCCAGCTGCGGGTGGCCGCCGGCGAAGGGCTGCCGCAGGAAGGGCGGGCCGAGCTCCGCGGCCATGCGATCGAGTTCCGCATCAACGCCGAGGATCCGGCCCAGGATTTCCGCCCGGCGCCGGGCCTTGTCTCACGCTTCCGCACGCCGCTCGGGCCCGGCGTGCGCGTCGACACCCACGTCGAGGAGGGGTACGCGATCCCGCCGTTCTACGACTCGCTCATCGCCAAGGTGATCGTCTGGGGCGAGAACCGCGACGTGGCGCTCTCCCGCGGCCGGCGCGCACTCTCGGAGCTCGACCTCGTAGGCGTGCCGACCACGCGCGACCTTGCCCTCGACATCGCGTCGAGCGAGGAGTTCGGGAGCGGGGACTACACGACGTCCTTCCTCGCCGATGCGGCTCCGTCGCTCGAGTCCCTTCGCGGAGGAGCGTCATGACGACCGGACGACGCGCCGCTCGGCGCGCGGCCCTCTTCGTGCTCTACCAGTGGGACGTGACCGGACAGCCGCTCGCGTCCCTCTACGAGGGCGAGCTCGATCCGTACACACAGGAGTTGACCGAGGGCGTCGCCGCCCAGGCGGAGGAGCTCGACGCGACGATCGGCGAGGCGTCGGCAGGCTGGCCCCCCGAGCGGCTGGGTGCGCTCGAGCGCAACATCCTCCGGGTCGCGCTCTACGAGCTCGAACGCGACGAGGTTCCGCTCGAGGTGGCAATCGACGAGGCCGTGCGACTTGCGCGGCGGTACGCATCGGAGGACGCTGCAAAGCTCGTGAACGGCATCCTCGGCAAGGTGGCGAAGGAGGCGAAACGGTGAGCACGCAGGAACCCGAGTCGGTCGCGCGTCTGCAGGAGCTGCTCCAGCGCCTGGAAAAGGCGCGGTCGCAGCTGGAGGCGACGGAGGACCCCGAGCAGGCCGTCGACGTCCTCCAGAGCCTCGCCGACCTCGCGAAGGAGATCCAGGCCGAGATCGAGCTCGCGCGCCGGGAAGGGCCGGCGTGAAATCCCTCGACGAGCTCCGAGAGCTCGTCGACGCCGAGCTCGAGCGTCTGCCGTTGACCGAGGAGCTCGGCGAGCTCGAGGGCGCCCTGCGTTACTCGCTTCTCGGCGGAGGAAAGCGGATCCGACCCGTGCTCTGCCTCGCGACCGGGGAGGCGCTCGGGCACGATCCGCGCGAGATTCTCCCGGCTGCGTGTGCGCTCGAGCTCGTCCACACCTTCAGCCTCGTCCACGACGACCTGCCTGCGCTGGACGACGACGACCTTCGCCGCGGCCAGCCCAGCTCGCACGTCCGCTTCGGCGAAGGCGTCGCCATCCTCGCCGGAGACGCGCTCCTCACCGAGGCTTTCCGCCTCGTGCTCGGCTACCCGAGCCCCGAGCCTGCGCGCGAGCTGGCGGCCGCGACCCTCGGCATGATCGGAGGCCAGTACGTCGACGTGACGACCGACGGCGACCTCGACGCCGACGGTCTCGTGCAGCTGCACGAGCTGAAGACGGGCCGGCTGCTGCGCGCGTCCGTCACCTGCGCGGTCGCCGTGGCCGGGCTTCCGCCCGACGAGCGCGAGCCTTGGGCCCGATTCGGCGAGGAGCTCGGCCTCCTCTTCCAGATCGTCGACGACATCCTCGACGCGACCGGCACCGCGGCCGAGCTGGGCAAGACCCCCGGGAAGGACGAGGCGGCGGGCAAGGTCACCTACGTGTCGCTTCACGGCCTCGACCGGGCGCGAGAGCTGGCGGACGCGACGCGCGCGCGGGTCAACGAGCGCCTGGCCGACCTTCCGGCGGACACGACTGTCCTGGCCGAGCTCGTCGGCACCATCCGCGATCGCCGTACCTAAGACTTGACGATTGCGGCGCAGGGCACGCGTTACGCTGCCCGGGTGACCAAGAAGCGGCTCGACGTCCTCATGGTCGAGCGGGGGCTCGCCGAGACCCGCTCGCAGGCGCAAGCACTCGTCCTCGCCGGCAAGGTGCCCGGCCACGCGAAGGCCGGCGAGCAGGTGGACGAGTCGGCGGAGATCGAGGTCGAAGCCCGCCCGCGCTTCGTCTCGCGCGGAGGGGAAAAGCTCGCCAATGCGCTCGCGGCCTTCGAGGTCGACGTCGAGGGGGAGAACTGTCTCGATGTCGGCGCCTCCACGGGAGGCTTCACCGACTGCCTTCTCCAGGCCGGCGCGGCCCGCGTGTGCGCGCTCGACGTGGGCTACGGGCAGCTCCATCCGAAGCTGCGGGAGGATCAGCGTGTGACCGTCCTCGAGCGCGTCAACGTGCGCAATCTCGATTGCGGAGACCTGCCGTTCCGGCCCAGCTTCGTGACATGTGATGTCTCGTTCATCTCCCTGGCGAAGGCGTTGCCGCCTGCCCTCCGCTGCGCCGCGCCGGGCTGGCGCGGGCTCGTCCTCGTCAAGCCCCAGTTCGAAGCCGGCCGGGCCGAGGTGGGCAAGGGCGGAGTCGTCCGTGACCCCGAGGTTCAACGACGCGTCGTCGACGAGATCGCCGCGCAGTCTTCCGGCTGGGGCGCGCACGTCGAAGGCGTCGCCGACTCCGGGCTGCCCGGCCCGAAGGGAAACCGTGAGTTCTTCCTCTACCTCCGCGCCGCCTAGCGTGCCCGACAAGGTCACATGCGCGGCCGTCTTCACGCACGGCCTCCCGGAGCGGATCGGCGATTCGGAGACACGCGTGCGGGAGCTCGCGGCCGAGCTGGGCGTGGAGCTCAGCACGCTCGGAGAGGGCGCGCCCGACCTCGTCGTCGCGCTCGGCGGCGACGGGACGATGCTGCGCGCGCTGCGGGCGACGCTCGGGACGGCGACGCCCGTCTTCGGCGTCAACTTCGGCCGCATGGGGTTCCTCACGAGCGCAGAGGGTCACCGCCTCGAGGAGGCGCTCCGGCGCGTGTTCGCGGGCGAGTACCGAATGGTGGAGCTCTGCACGCTTGCCACAAGCCTCGCCGACGGGCCGCAGGTCGCGGTCAACGACGTGGTCGTCACGAGCGCCGAGCCGGGTCGCATGGTCGAGCTCGGCTGGGACGTCGGCGGGGAAGAGCTCGGCTCGCAGCCCTGCGACGGGCTCATCTGCTGCACGCCCTCGGGCTCGACCGCCTACAACCTCTCGAACGGCGGTCCCGTGATGATGTGGGGCCTCGAGGCGATGGCGATCACGTTCGTCGCGCCGCACTCCCTGCATGCCCGTCCGCTCGTTCTCCCGCGGGGGCACGACCTCACGGTCACGAACCGCTCGCCGGCCCAGCACGTCACCGTCCTCGTGGACGGGAAGTCCGTCGGCGATCTCGCTCCGGACGGAGCGATCACGGTCTCGATCGGGACGGAGACAGCGTCGCTCGCCGTCCTCCCGGAGGTCAGCTTCTTCACGCGCTACCACTCGGTGTTCCCCTAGAGACAGTGCTCCGCAGTCTTCGGATCGAGAACTTCGTCCTCATCCGCGAGGCCGACCTCGTCTTCGGTCCGCGGCTGAATGCGGTCACGGGCGAGACGGGTGCGGGGAAGACGATCCTCGCCCAGGCGATCGGGCTTCTCCTCGGCGCGCCCGGCGACGCGGGCTACCTCGGACCCGGCGCGACCGAGGCCTACGTCGAGGCGGACCTCAGCCTGCCGGACGGCCTGCTGGACGACGAGGAGCTCGCCACGCTCGCCGAGCTCAGGCCGGAAGGGGAGGACGGCCTCGTCGCGGCGCGGCGGGTCTTCGCAGACGGGCGCACGCGGGCCTACGCCTGGGGACGAGCGGTTCCCCGGGAGGATCTCGCTGCGGTCGTGGAGCGCCTCCTCGCGATGTCGGGCCAGTTCGAGCAGCGGCGGCTCGCCAGACCTTCGTTCCAGCTGGACGTCCTGGACGCCTTCGTGGGCGAGGAACAGATGCGTCTACGCGCGGAGCACGCGCGCGCTTGGAGGGATCTCGCTGCGGCCCGCCGGGACCGGGAGGAGCTCGAGAGCGCCGAGGCCGGGCGAGCCGAGCGGCTCGAGGAGCTTCGCCAGCTGGTCGAACGTACCCAGGGCTTTGCGCCCGAGACCGAGGATGCGCTGCGCTCGGAGCGCGAACGACTGCGTCACGTGACCGAGCTCGCCGAGGCGGCGAACGAGGCGGCCGACGCGCTCTCCGCCGACGACGGCGAGACCGGCGCGCTCGACAGGCTGGGGAGGGCGACGAACGCTCTCATGCCCGTCACGAACCTCGCGCCGGAGCTCCAGACCGAGTACGTGAACCTCGGCGACGTCGAGGAGCGCCTGAAGGACGTCGCCTCGTCGCTGCGAGGCTTTCTCTCATCGCTCGAGGCCCAGCCGGGGCGTCTCGAGGAGGTCGAGGCGGAGCTCGACCGGATCGCGGACGCGCGCCGCCGCTTCGGCGCCGCGAGCTACGAGGAGCTCCTGAGCCGCGCCGAGGCCGCCCGCGCAGAGCTCGACGCGCACGAGGCTGGGGTCGACCCGCTCGCGGCGGCCGACGAGGCGCTTGCCGCAGCCGAGCGCAATGCGACAGAGGTCGCCGAGCGGCTGTCGCAGGCGCGCACCTCCGCAGCGGAGCCATTCGGCGAGGCGGTCGCATCAGAGTTGCAGGGGCTCGGGATGGGCGACGGCGAGTTCCAGGTCTCGCTCTCCGAGCGGGAGCACGGCGCCAGCGGGCGGGATGCGGTTTCCTTCCTCATCCGCCCGAACCCCGGTTTGTCGTTCGCCCCGGTCGCCGAGACCGCCTCCGGCGGCGAGCTCTCCCGCGTCGCGCTGGCCCTGCGCGCGGTCGCGCACGCGGGCGCGGGCGAGCCGACGATCGTGTTCGACGAGATCGACGCGGGCATCGGCGGCCGCACCGCCCATGCCGTCGCGGAGGCGCTTGGCCGGCTGGCCGAGCGGGCGCAAGTCCTCACGATCACGCACCTGCCGCAGATCGCGAGCGCCGCCGAGACCCACTTCCGTGTCGAAAAAGTGCCCGGCGATCCCACCCACACGCGCATCGAGCGCTTGTCAGAATCAGCGCGAAGGGAAGAGGTGGAAAGAATGCTCGGTGGAGCGGAGTTCATCGAGGCAGTCCGGCAATGAGCTTCGTGGAGTTCACGGGGACTGCGCGGCTCGACAAGAGGACGAAGCGCCTGGTCCGGCGCCTCGGCCCGGACGACATCGCGATCATCGACCACCGCGACCTCGACCGCGTCTCGGCCGAGGAGCTGCTCGCGACCAACGTGCGCGTCGTCGTGAACGTCTCGCCGTCGATGAGCGGCCGGTTCCCGAACGCGGGCCCGCTCGAGCTCGTCCGCGGGGGAGTCCGGCTCATCGACATGAACGGCGACTCCGACCTCTTCGAGGAGGTGCGCGACGGCGAGTCCCTGATCGTTCGCGGGTCGAGCCTCTTCCGCAACGGCTCCCGGCTTGCCGCGGGGCACACGCTGACCGAGGTCGAGCTCGAGACTCAGCTCGCCGAGCAGCGCGGCCGCGTCACCGAAGCGCTCGAGAGCTTCGCCGAGAACACGCTGCGCTACCTGCGCGAGGAGGCCAAGCTTCTCTCCGAAGGAGTGCGGCTCCCGCAGGTGCAGACGCGCTTCCGCGACAAGCACGCGCTCGTCGTGGCCCGCGGGCCCGGGCTCAAGCGCGATCTGCGCATTGTGAAGCCGTACATCCGCGACTTCAGGCCGGTGCTCGTCGGCGTGGACGGCGGCGCCGACGCGCTCCTCCAGGCGGGCTACAAGCCGCACGTCATCGTCGGGGACATGGATTCCGTCTCGGACCAGGCGCTGAAGAGCGGCGCCGAGCTGATCGTCCACGCCTATCCCGACGGGCGTGCTCCCGGCCGCGAGCGGATCGACCGGCTCGGGCTGCCCTCGGCGGTCCTGCCGTCGCCGGGGATCAGCGAGGACATCGCCATCCTCCTGGCGCACGAGAAGGGCGCGGAGCTGATCGTCGCGGTCGGCACGCACTTCAACCTGCTCGAATTCCTGGAGCGGAACCGCGAGGGCATGTCGTCGACCTTTTTCACCCGGCTGAAGGTGGGGGACAAGCTCGTCGACGCACGGGGGGTCTCGAGCCTCTTCCGCGGGCGTGCCGGGCTCGGGCCGATGTTCCTGTTCGTGTTCGGAGGGCTCGCCGCACTCGCCGCCGCGGTCGCGGTCTCCTCTGACCTCCAGCGCTTCATGGAGCTTCTCGCGCAGCGTGTTCAGGACCTCCTCGGGCTGTGAGGGAGGAGGCGTCGCAGGTCCTTCCGGTCACCCGGGAGGAGGCCTGGGCCCTCGTCGCCGAGCCGTACCACCTTCCCGACTGGTGGCCCGGCTACACGGGGGTCGAGCCCGACCGGCGCGGCCTCGCGGAGAACGCGCGCTGGACCGTCGTGCGTGGTTCGCGGCCGGGGTTCATGCGCAAGCCGCGCGGCACGGGGCTCATCCTGATCCGACGCGTCACCCCGGGAAGCGAGCTGTCCTGGCACGACCTCGCGCAGAAGCTCGACATGGGCATACGCCTCGAGGACGAGGGGCGCGAGATGAAAGCGACGATATGGGTGTCGGGGCCGATGTGGCGGATCTACGCCGAGGGAGCCCGCTCGCTGCCCACGAAGGCCGCCGCCCGGCTCCACGACCTCTGCGACACTGCTTCAGCAGTCCTTTGAGATGTTCGACCTTCGCTACCACCTTGCCTCGCTCGCGGCCGTGTTCATCGCGCTCGCGGTCGGGATCCTGCTCGGAGTCGCGATCTCCGGGAAGCTCTCGGCCGCCGACAACCGCTTCGCCCACGACCGCATCGACCAGCTGGGCGACCAGCTGAGCCAGGCGAACGCACGGGCCGACATCATCGAGCAGCGCAGCGAGGCCGCCGAAGACCTGCTCGACATCGGGTATCCGGCGCTCATGGAGGACAGGCTCGACGGCAAGAACATCGGCGTCCTCTTCATCGGCCCCGTCGACGGCAGCGTCCGGTCGGCGATCGACCGCACGCTTTCGGACGCCGGCGCCGGCAGCCCCGTGCGCCTGGTCGCCGTCGACACTCCCGTCGACGCGGAGGAGCTCGACTCCGCGCTCAACGGCGACCAGACGCTCGCGCAGTACGCGGAGAGTGGCGACGACTTCGACAGTCTCGGGACGGCGCTCGGCCGGGAGCTCGTCGACGGCGAGGGAACGCCGACGTGGAGCGCGCTCTCGAGCAACCTCGTCGAGGAACGCTCGGGTGCGAGCACGCCGCCGCTCGACGGGGTCGTCGTCGTGCGCTCCTGGGCTCCGCCGGAGGATCCAACCGCAGACGAACAGGCCAAGGCGCAGCCGACGGAGACGCTGGTCGACGGGCTCCTGAGCGGCCTCCAGCAGCCCGACGTTCCGGTCGTGGGCGTCGAGACGACGACCGAGGACAACTCCGCGATCGACCTTTACCGCACGCAGGGCGTCTCGAGCGTCGACGACGTCGAAACCCTTGCAGGGCGAATCGCCCTGGCGTTCCTGCTTGCCGGGGGCGCGCCGGGGCACTACGGCATCAAGGACTCCGCGAGCGACGGCGTCGCCCCTCCCGTCGACTCGGTGCCGGTCGCGAGTGGCTGATCTGACCGTCCTCATTGCCGCCCGCAATGAGGAGGAGCGCATCGGCGAGACCGTTCGGGCGCTGCGCGAGGAGTTCGCCGACGCCGAGATCCTGGTCGTCGACGGGGCCTCCACGGACGGAACGGCCGTGGAGGCGGAGGCTGCCGGAGCCGTCGTCCTGCGCTTCCAGGAGCGCGGGAAGGGGGAGGCGCTGACGGCCGGCGAGAGCATGGCTGCTCCGGGCCCGCTCCTCCTCTGCGATGCCGACCTGCGCGGATCGCTCGCACCGCTCGTCGAAGGCGACGCAGACCTCCAAGTGGCCGCGTTCACCCGGCGCATCGGCGGAGGGTTCGGTCTCGCCAAGCGCGTCGGGCGCGAGCTCATCCGGCTGCGGACGGGGTTCACCGCCCGCGAGCCCCTCTCGGGCCAGCGCCGCCTCAGCGAGCGGGCGCGGGCTGCCTGCTTCCCGCTCGCCCCCGGCTTCGGCTGCGAGGTGCGGATGACCATCGACGCCCTCCGCGCCGGCCTGACCGTCGAGGAGATCGACCTCGACCTCGACCACCGGGCGACCGGGCGCGACGCGGCCGGCTTCGCGCATCGCGGCCGCCAGCTGCTCGACGCGCTCCTCGCCGCAGGGCCTCTCGCCGTGAACCACCGCGGCCGGCGCCTGCCGCTCGTCGGCTGGCTGGCGGGCGTTCGGCCCGACCCCGCGGTCGGCGCGGTCGCTGCGATCGGGTTGGCCGACGACCTCTGGAGCGGGGAGGAGCGGGGCATCCGCGCGCACCTCGCCGCGGGAGGAACGACGGGCGTCCTCAAGCTCGTCGGCATTCCACTCGTCGCGCTCTGGCGCACGCGAAGCCCCTCCGGCGCCCTCCTCGTCGCGGGGAGCGCGAACTTCCTGAACCAGCTCGACACGAAGCCTGGACGCGCGCTCAAGGCCTACGTCGCAGCCGCCTTCGCGCTCGACGCGCCGCTCGGGCTGGCCGTCCTGCTGCTTCCCTACGATCTCCGCGAGAGAGTGATGCTGGGGGACGCGGGATCGAATGCTCTGGGGGCCCTGCTAGGCTTCAAGTCCGTGGACAGATTCCGCGGATGGGGTCGCTGGGCCGCTGTGGCGGGGGTCGTTGCTCTCAACGTCATCGGTGAGCGCGGCTCGCTCGGCGAGCTGATCGAGCGCACGCCGGGACTCTCCGAGCTCGACCGACTAGGGAGGACCTAGTGCGCGCCCGCCCGACGAAATACGTCTTCGTCACGGGCGGCGTCGTCTCGTCCCTGGGCAAGGGAATCACGGCAGCGTCGCTCGGACGCCTGCTCAAGGCGCGCGGCCTGCGGGTGCAGGTGCAGAAGTTCGACCCGTACATCAACGTCGACCCAGGGACGATGAGCCCGTTCCAGCACGGTGAGGTCTTCGTCACCGAGGACGGCGCCGAGACCGACCTCGACATCGGCCACTACGAGCGCTTCATCGACGAGAACTTCTCGCGGAACGCGAACCACACATCAGGGTCGATCTGGAACTCGGTCATCCGCCGCGAGCGGAAGGGCGAGTACCTCGGCTCGACGGTGCAGGTAATCCCGCACATCACGAACGAGATCAAGGATCGCGTGCGTCGCGTCGCCGCCGCCAGCGACACCGATGTGGTCATATCCGAGATCGGCGGCACCGTCGGCGACATCGAGTCGCTGCCGTTCCTCGAGGCGATCCGCCAGTTCAGGCGCGAAGTCGGGCCGGAGAACGTCCTCTACCTGCACGTCACGTTCGTGCCCTTCATCGAGACCGCCGGCGAGCTGAAGACGAAGCCGACGCAGCACTCCGTCAACGAGCTGCGGCGCATCGGTATCCACCCGGACATCGTCGTCTGCCGCTCGCACGAGCCGCTCTCGCACGACATCCGCGACAAGATCGCGCTCTTCGCCGACGTCGATCCCGAAGCCGTCATCGCCAACGAGGACGTGAGCGACGTCTACCTCGTCCCGCAGGCGCTGCGCGAGGAAGGGCTCGACTCTCTCGTCTGCGCGAAGCTGGGCCTTCCCGACGAGCGTGTCGAGCTCGGGGAGTGGGAGGACCTCGCAGAGCGCATCGGCGAGCGCGACGGCGACGTCGAGATCGCCCTCGTCGGCAAGTACGTGAAGCTCCAGGACGCGTATCTCTCCGTCCATGAAGCCCTGAAGCACGCCGGGATCCACCACGGGACGAACGTGCACGTGCGCTGGGTCGACGCCGAGGGCATGAGCGTCGAAGAGGCCGCCCGCGAGCTCGAGCGCGCCGACGGCGTCCTCGTCCCCGGCGGCTTCGGCTCGCGCGGCTGGGAGGGGAAGATCACCGCTTGCCGCATCGCGCGCGAGCGCGGCATCCCGTACCTCGGCATCTGTCTCGGCATGCACGTGGCGATCTCGGAGTTCGCGCGGAACGTCGTCGGGCTCGACGGCGCCAACTCCACGGAGATGGATCCCGAGACCCCGTATCCCGTCATCGACCTCCTGCCCGAGCAGAAGGAGATCGAGGACCTCGGCGGGACGATGCGTCTCGGCGCGGACGCCGTCGACGTCGTCGAGGGCACGCGTGCGCACGCGGCCTACGGCGAGACGGTCATCCACGAACGGCATCGCCATCGCTACGAGGTCAACAACGCCTTCCGGCCGAAGCTCGTCGAGGCGGGGCTTGTCGTCTCGGGCACGTTCCAGGAAGGTCGCCTCGTCGAGATCATCGAGCTGCCCGACCACCCGTGGTTCATCGCCAGCCAGTACCACCCGGAGTTCAAGTCCCGGCCGACGCGGCCGGCGCCGCTTTTCCGCGACTTCGTCGGCGCCGCTGTCGAGCGGGCCCGCGCACGCACCGAAGTCGGCCGGGCCGCAGCGACCTAGTCGCCGGCGGACGGCGGCCAGATGTCGCCGTCCACGAGCTCGACGGAGTTTCCCGCCGGGTCGCGGAGGTACACCGACCGCCCGTGCTCCCAGTCGACCTCTCGCTCGATCTCGACGTGGGCGTCCCGAAGGGCGGCGAGGGCGTTCTCGTAGCCACCGGCCTTCAGCGCAAATGCAACGTGGCCGGGACCGGCTGCACCGTGTGAAGGGACCGGGCGGCCGGGTTGTGACGAGCGCTGTGGGTTGAAGATGAGAAGCACGCTGCCGTCGGGGAGCCGGAAAACGGCGCTCAGCTCATCGGGATCCTCGATCGGCTCGAGGCCGAGCGCGTCGCGGTAGAAGGCGGCGGCCGCCGGGGGATCCGGCGCGTAGAGGACGGTTTCGTAGATTCCGAGGATGCCCAGGGTGGACGTGGCCACGGGCGGATCGTAGAGCCTCCTAGAATCGGCCCCATGTCTACGACATGGGCCTCGGGCGTCCTCGACCTCTTCGTCGAGCTCGCCGCCATCCCGAGCCCCTCTGGGGAGGAGGAGCCGGTCGCGGCCGTCATCCGTTCCTACCTCGCCGACCTCGGCCTGGCGGTCGAGGACGACGAGGCGGGCAATCTCCTGGCGCGGCTCGAGCCCGCGGACCCAAACGGAGGCAGTTCGATCTTCCTCTGCGCGCACATGGACACCGTGCCGCCCGTCGCCGGCATCGAGCCGTTGGTCGGCGAGGACGGCTTCGTCCGGAATGGCGCGGGGACGATCCTCGGGGCCGACAACAAGGCGACCGTGGCGGTGCTCCTCGAAGCCGCGCGCTTGCTGCTCTCCGAGGGCAGACCGCACGCCGGCGTGGAGCTTCTCTTCACGGTCATGGAGGAGGTCGGCCTGCAGGGAGCCAAGGAGTTCGACCACACGCGCCTCGTGTCGAAGCTCGGGTTCGTCTACGACTGCAGCGGCCCGGTCGGCGGCATCGTCCGCTCGGCTCCGTACGGGAAGACCATCGACGTCGTCTTCAAGGGACGCTCCGCGCACGCGGGCCTCCAGCCCGAGGAGGGGCGCTCGGCGATCGCGGCGGCGGGGCGCGCCATCGCCGATCTCAGGCTCGGCCGGATCGACGAGGAGACGACAGCCAACGTGGGCCTGATCGAGGGCGGCACCGGGAGAAACGTCGTGCCGGACCGCTGTGAGCTCGCCTGCGAGGCTCGCTCCCGTGACGAGGGCAAGCTCGCCGATCTCGTTCAGGAGATGCTCGACGCCTTCACCTTCGCCGCCGCGGTCGCCGAGTGCGAGGTCGAGACGCGGATCTCGGAAACCTACGCCGGCTACCGCTTCAAGCCCGACGACCCGGTCTTCGCGCTCGCGACGCAGGCCGTGCGCGCCGCCGGGCTCGAGCCCCATCCGATCGACGTCGGCGGGGGCGCCGATGCCAACGTCTTCAACGCGCGCGGCGTCCCGTGCGTCAATCTCGCGAACGGGATGATGCAGGTGCACACCCCAGGCGAGCACATCGCCGTGGCCGACCTCGAGACGATGCTCAACGTCACGCTCGAGCTCGTCGACGCGGCACGGAATGCTTAGCCTCCGGCGCGGCTCCATCACGGCGGTGACGGAGCGGCACGAGGGTCTCGTCCGCCTGGAGGTCGACGGCCGGCCCTGCGTCGCGTACCCCGGGATCACGGGCCCGGTCGCGCTCGACGACGAGGTGCTCGTGAACGTCCAGGCCGCCGAGCTCGGGCTCGGATCCGGAGGCTTCGACGTCCTCTACGCGAACCTCACGCGCGGCCTCGGGCTCGATTCGGAGGCCGGCGCGCACGTGATGAAGCTCCCGTACACGCCGCTCCAGCACGCCGTTCGCCACGCGGAAGAAGACGGCTCCACGCTCGCCACGCTGAACGGGCTCCCCATCGTCTGCTGCTCTTTGCACAGCCAGGTCGGCCCGGCTGCGGCGGGGCTCGGCGCGGGACGAAGGGTGGCCTACGCCCAGGTGCCCGGTGGCGCGCTGCCCGTTTCTCTGTCGGACACCGTGCGCGTGCTCCGCGAGCGCGGCCTCGTCGAGGCCACGGTGGCCGTCGGCGCCTGCGTGGAAGGCGACGTGGCCTGCGTGTCGACTGCGGCTGCCTTCGCCTGGGCCGCGCAAGAGGGATTCGATGCGGTCATCTGCTCGATCGGGCCCGGGATCGTCGGCACGGCGAGCCCATGGGGCCACGGCGGGCTCTCGGTCGCGGAAGCGGTCCTGACTGCGCGCGCGCTCGACGGGCGGCCGGTCCTCGCCGTCCGCTACTCCGAAGGGGACGCACGCGAGCGCCACCGCGGGCTCTCGCACCACACGCGGGCTGTCCTGACGCTTGCCGGCGATGTCGAGGTCGGCTGGCCCGAGGGCCTGGATGTCCCGGAGGGCCTGGAACACGTGAGCGCGGTGGCCGTCGCCGGCTGGGAGGACGCCTGTGGGGGTCTCCCGCTCTCCCACATGGGCCGCGGACCGGACGACGACCCCTGGTTCTTCGCGGTCGCATACGCCGCAGGGCGTGTTGCGTCGCGCCACTTGCCGTGAGATAGCCTTCCCAGCCCATGAGGATCGGCGTCGCCAAGGAGATCAAGCCCGACGAGCACCGCGTCGCGCTGACGCCCGCGGGGGCGCGCGAGCTGGCGGAGAAAGGCCACGAGGTCCTCGTCGAACAGGGCGCGGGCGAGGGCAGCGCGCTTCCCGACGCGGCCTATGAAGCCGTCGGGGCGCGCATCGGCTCGGTCGACGACGTCTGGGGCACCTCCGACCTCGTTCTCAAGGTCAAGGAGCCGCTCCCGGCCGAGTTCGACCGCCTCCGCGAGGGGCTCATTCTCTTCACGTACCTCCACCTCGCCGCGGACGAGGCACTGACGCGCGCGCTGCTCGAGAGCGGTGCGGTCTGCATCGCCTACGAGACCGTCGAGACGGACGACCGCCAGCTGCCGCTCCTCGCGCCGATGAGCGAGGTCGCCGGCCGGCTCGCGACGCAGATGGGCGCCTGGGCGCTCGAGAAATCCCAGGGCGGCCGCGGGATCCTGCTCGGAGGCCTTCCGGGCGTCCCGCCCGCGAAGGTCGTCGTGCTCGGCGGCGGGATCGTCGGCTACAACGCGGCCCTGATCGCGGTCGGCATGCAGGCCGACGTCTGGGTGCTCGACAAGTCGGTCCAGCGGATGCGCGACCTCGAGATGATGCTCGACGGCCGGATCACGCTCGCGATGTCGAACCAGCTCGCCATCGACGAGGCAGTGGAGGACGCGGATCTCGTGATCGGGGCGGTACTCATCCCCGGCGCACGTGCCCCGAAGCTCATCACGCGCGAGATGCTGCCCGCGCTGAAGCCCGGCGCGGCGCTCGTGGACGTGGCAATCGACCAGGGCGGCTGTTTCGAGACTTCGCACCCGACGACGCATTCGGATCCCGTCTACGAGGTCGACGGCATCGTGCACTACTGCGTCTCGAACATGCCCGGGGCGGTGCCGATCACGTCCACCGCCGGGCTGACGAACGTCACTCTGCCCTACGTGGAGCAAATCGCCGACCTGGGCGTGCGCGCCGCGATTGCGCGCAGCCGCCCGCTCGGCCGGGGAGTGAACGTCTTCGAGGGGAAGCTGACGTACGAGGCAGTCGCCGAGGCGCACGGACTCGAGTACTCCCCGCTCGAGGAGGTGCTCCCGCTCGAGGCCGTCTAGTGCCTCGGCGGGAAGGCGCTATCCCTCGGTTGCCTCGTCCTTCTCTTGGCGCTCGGGCGTCAGCCTCACGACCGCGTACGTGATTCCCGCGGCGAGTGCGATGACCGACACGATCCAAAGCGCCATGCCGAAAAGCCCGAGAACGGTCTCCATGTCGGAAGTAGAATAGCCCGATGCCGCGCGCCTGCGTGATCGTGCTGGACGCGGTTGGTGCGGGCGAGCTGCCGGACGCGGCGGACTACGGCGACGAGGGGTCGAACACTCTCGCCAACGTCGCAGAAGCGGTCGGCGGCCTCGACCTCCCCAACCTCGAGCAGCTTGGCCTCGGAAACGTCGAGGAGCTGGCCGGCTGCCCGCCGCAGCCCCACGCGCCCGCCGTCGCCGGCCGGCTCTTCGAGCGCTCGAAGGGGAAGGACACGACCACGGGCCACTGGGAGCTCATGGGCATCGTCACGCCCGAGCCGATGCCGACGTATCCGCACGGCTTCCCCTTCGACGTGATCGAGGAGTTCGCCCACCGCACGGGCCGGGGCGTGCTCGGCAACAAGGCGGCTTCGGGGACGGAGATCATCGAGGAGCTCGGCGAGGAACACCAGCGCACCGGCAAGTGGATCGTCTACACGTCGGCCGATTCCGTCTTCCAGATCGCCGCCCACGAGGAGACGATCCCTCTCGACGAGCTCTACGCCGCATGCGCCATCGCGCGCGAGATCCTCACGGGGAAGAACGCCGTGGGCCGTGTGATCGCCAGACCCTTCGTCGGCGATCCGGGCAACTACACGCGTACGCCGAACCGCCACGACTGGTCGCTCAAGCCGCGCCAGCCTAATTACCTGACGCTCGTCCGCGAAGCGGGCAGGGAGGTCTACGGCGTCGGGAAGATCCACGACATATTCGCCGGCGTCGACATCGACCACTCCGAGACGACGAAGTCGAACATCGACGGCATCACGAAGACCGAGGCGCTTCTGCGGGAGATCGACGACGGGCTCATCTTCGTCAACCTCGTCGAGACGGACATGCTCTGGGGCCACCGGAACGACCCGGTCAACTTCCATCGCTGCCTGCAGGACTTCGACCGGCGGATCCCCGACCTCCTCGACGCCCTGCGGCCGCACGATCTTTTCATCCTCACCTCCGACCACGGGTGCGACCCGACCACGCCTTCAACCGACCACTCGCGGGAGCACGCGCTCCTCCTGGCCTACGTCGAGGGGCGGAACGCGGACGGGGCTGTGCACGAAGGCGAATTCGCGGACGTCGGTGCCACGGTGAACGCCTGGCTGGGCGGGAAGGCGCCGTCGAGAGGCATCCCGGGCACGCCGATCGTCGAGCAGTGAGCGCGCCGTCGCGCGCAGCCGGCGGGCTTCGCCCGGCGGAGCTGATCCAGAAGAAGCGGGACGGGGGCGAGTTGACGGACGCGGAGATCTCCGGGCTCGTCCTCGCCTACGCGCGCGACGAAATTCCCGACTACCAGATGGCCGCGTTCTGCATGGCCGCCTACTTCAAGGGGCTCAGCCACGCCGAGACGCACGCCCTGACCGACGCGATGGTGCAAAGCGGCGAGACGGTCGACCTCTCGCCGCTCGGCCGGAAGGTCGTGGACAAGCACTCCACCGGCGGTGTCGGTGACAAGACCTCCATCGCGCTCGGTCCGGTCGTCGCAGCCTGCGGCGTGCCGTTCGCGAAGATGAGCGGCCGCGGGCTCGGCCACACCGGCGGAACCCTCGACAAGCTCGAGGCGATCCCGGGCTTCAGCGTCGAGCTGGACATCCAGTCCTTCCTCGCCCAGGTGCGGGAGATCGGCATGGCCATCATCGGTCAGACCGCCGAGCTCGTCCCCGCCGACAAGCGCCTGTACGCACTTCGCGACGTGACAGCGACCGTGGACATCATCCCGCTGATCGCCTCGAGCATCATGTCGAAGAAGATCGCCGGCGGAGCCGACTCGATCGTGCTCGACGTCAAGGTCGGCGACGGCGCCTTCATGAAGGACCTGGGTTCGGCCCGCGAGCTGGCGCAAGCCATGCGGGAGCTCGGCCTCCGCGCAGGGCGCGAGGTCGTCTGCGAGCTGACCGACATGGACCAGCCACTCGGGCAGGCGGTCGGAAACGCCCTCGAGATCCGCGAGGCCGTGGCGACGCTGAAGGGAGAGGGCCCGCCGGACCTGCACGAGCTCGTCCTGGGCGCGGCCGCGCACCTTCTGGCGCTCTCCGACCTCGGCGTCGATGGCGCAGAAGGACGAGCCCGCGCCGAGGGGGCCATCGCGGACGGAAGCGCGCTCGCGGTCTACGAACGGTGGGTCCGCGCCCAGGGCGGCGAGCCCGACCTCGATGCGCTTCCTCGCGCACCGGTGACTCGGCTCGTCCACGCGTCCGACGCTGGCTACGCTCAGCGGATCGCGACGACCGCCATCGGCGAGGCAGCGCTCGGTCTCGGAGCCGGACGACTCCGCAAGGAGGACGACATCGACCATGCCGTCGGCATCCTCTGCGTCGCGAAACGAGGCGACGAGGTTGGCGTAGGCGATGTGCTTGCGCAGGTCCACGCACGCACAGAGGAGTCCGCCGAAGTCGCCGCAGCCGAGGTCGAGGCCGCATACCGCGTCGGGCTGGAGCGGCCCGACGACGTTCCGATCGTGCTCGACGTCATCGCCTGACGGGAACGGTGAGGACATGCCCGAGCTGCCGGAGGTCGAGACGATTCGGGCCCGACTGGCTCCGCGCCTGGAGGGGCGCCGATTGGAGCGCGTCGAAATCGTCGACCCGCGGCTGACGAGGCCCGAGCCGCCGGAAGCCGTCGCTGTCGCGCTCGAAGGAGAGCGGATCACCCGCGTTGGGCGCCGCGGCAAGTATTTGGTTTTCGAGTTCGAGAGCGGGCGGCACCTCCTTGTCCATCTCCGCATGACGGGGAACGTCGAGCACCCAGCGCAGGGCGGCCTCGCCGCGGACCCGTACCGTCGTGCAGTTGTCAGGTTAGACGACGGCTCGGACGTCGCCTACCGCGACGTCCGCCGATTCGGCACCTGGGCCCTCCTCGAGCCAGGCGAACTGGGGGACTACTTCGCGGTGCGCCGACTCGGCGGCGAGCCGCTGGAGCGCGGCTTCACGACGCGGGCGCTCACCCTGGCCCTGGAAGGCCGCCGCGCGCCGATCAAGGCCGCCCTCCTCGACCAGCGCGCGGCCGCGGGGGTCGGGAACATCTACGCGGACGAGGCGCTCTGGCGTGCGCAAATACATCCGCTTCGCCCGGCCGGTTCGCTGGACGCCGCCGAGATCGGCCGCCTCCGCAAGGCGATCAGGGCCGCATTGGAGATGGGGATCGCCCGCCAGGGCGCGACGCTCCGCGACTACCGCGACCCGGAAGGGCGCCGAGGCCGGATGCAGGACGAGTTCAGGGTGTACGGACGCGCGGGGGAGCCGTGCCCTCGGTGCGGGACGCCGATCGAGAAGATCCGCGCCGGCGGCCGGGGCACGTGGTACTGCCCGCGCTGCCAACCCCTCGACCCCGGCTAGGATCACGACCCGTGGAGCCCTGGACGTTCGAGCCACGCGGCCGTTTCGAGAACGCCGAGATCCAGAGCAAGGTGCTCGAGGGAAACCCGCTCGGCGACCCGCATGTACGTCCGCTCCGGGTCTACCTGCCGCCCGGCTACGAGGACGACTCCGAGCGGCGCTATCCGTCGATCTACGTGATCCAGGGACTTACCGGCCAGCTCGACATGTGGCGAAACCGTGCCGCTTTTCGCAAGAACTTCCCCGAGCTCGCCGACGACCTCTTCGCTGCGGGAGAGTCTCCGCCGGCGATCCTCGTCTACGTCGATTGCTGGACGTCGCTGGGCGGAAGTCAGTTCCTCGACTCCCCCGGCACGGGCCGCTACCACACGTACCTGTGCGAAGAGGTCGTCCCGTGGGTGGACGAGCGCTACCGCACACTCGCTGCGCCCGGGCATCGCGGCATCACCGGGAAATCATCGGGCGGCTACGGGGCGATGGTCACGCCGATGCTCCGGCCGGATCTCTTCGGGGGCCTGGCCACCCACGCGGGCGACGCGCTCTTCGAGGCCTGCTACCTGCCGGAGATGCCCCTCGTGGCGAGGGCTCTCCGCGACGAGTACGAGGGCTCCTACGAGAGCTTCTGGAAGGACTTCCGCTCGCGACCTGCCTTCTCGAAGGACTCCGACCACGTCCTCCTCAACCAGTGGTGCATGGCGGCCTGCTACTCGGCGGACGAGGACGGCACCGTGAACCTTCCCTTCGTCACGACCACCGCAGAGCTCATTCCCGACGTATGGGAACGCTGGCTCGCGTGGGACCCCGTGCGAATGGTCCCGAAGCACGCCGACGCCCTCCGCTCGCTGACGGCGATCTACATCGATGCCGGCAAGAAGGACGAATGGTTCCTCGACCTTGGCGCCGAGGCGTTCCGGCAGGCCCTCGTGGAGATCGGAGTCACCGACGTCTACTTCGAGGTCTTCGACGCGACCCACATGGGCATCGAGTATCGCTATCCGCTCGGCGTCAAATACCTGGCCGAGCGCCTGAGCGGGAGCTAGGCGGCCTCGAGCTCGTCGAGCTTGCCGTCGCGCTCGAGGCACCAGAGCTCGGTGTAGCCGCCGATGGCCCGGTCGTCGATGAAGATCTGTGGGACGGTCCAACGGCCCGTCATGTCGAGGAGCTTCTGGCGAAAGGCCGGGTCGTCGTCCATGACGATCTCCTCGTATTCGAGACCCCTGCGGTCGAGGAGCGCCTTCGCGCGGACGCAGTAGCCGCACCAGGTCGTGGAGTACATCCGGATTCGCGCCATCACCTCTTCAACGTACCCAGAAAGCCCGGGATTCCACCGGGGTGGAAGCTAGACTCGCCCCGTGCCCGGAACCTTCAAGACGGAGGCTGTCGTCCTGCGCTCGATTCGCTTTTCCGAGGCGGATTGCGTCCTCCATCTCTACACGCTGGAGCGCGGGCGCGTGGGGGCGATCGCGAAGGGTGTGCGTAAGACGAAATCGCGCTTCGGCGCCCGGCTCGAGCCCTTCAGCCACGTCGAGCTCATGCTGCACGAGGGGAGGGGGGAGCTCTGCACCGTCCGTGGTGCCGACCTTTTGCGCTCGCACGAGCGCACGCGGGTGGACGGCTATCGCATGGCGGTCGGGCACATCGGTCTCGAGGCGATGCTGCGCCTCTTCGTCGAGCAGGACGCGAACGCGCCGGCGTTCAACGCCTTGACGCGCTTCCTCGAGCTTCTGGACGGCGTCGAGGCAGTGCTGCCGGCACAGCCTGCGCTCGACCCGCTCGTCCTCTCGTTCCAGCTCAAGCTGCTCTGGCTCTCGGGCTACCTCCCGCATCTCGCCGGCTGCGCCGCGTGCGGGGAGGAGAAGCCGCTCGTCGGCTTCTCGGCCCAGGCGGGTGGAGGGGTGTGCGCGGAGTGCGGCTCCGGCTCGCTCGCCGTCTCGGCCGAGGGCTTCGAGGCCGTACGCGGCTTTCTCGAGCGCCCGCTTGCGGAGGCGGCCGACCCGCCTGCCACGGCTCGCGGCCTGCGCGAGTGCCTCGGCATGATCGAGTCGTCGTACGAGTACCACGGCGGTTTTCGCCTGCGGACGCTCGCGCAGAGGGCGTGAGGCAATGACCTACCAGGAGATGATCGCGTCCCTCGAGCGCTACTGGGCCGACTATGGCTGCGTCCTGATGCAGCCGTACCACACTGAGCTGGCCGCGGGCACGATGAATCCCGCCACGTTCCTCCGCTCGCTGGGCCCCGGAGAGTGGAAGACGGCCTACGTCGAGCCGGTCATCCGCCCGACCGACGGACGCTACGGCGAGAACCCGTTCCGCTTCCAGCACTACTTCCAGTACCAGGTGCTCCTGAAGCCGGCGCCCGAAGACGTCCTCGACCTCTACTTCGCCTCGCTCGAGACGCTCGGGATCGACACGAAGACGCACGACGTGCGCCTGGTCGAGGACGACTGGGAGCAGCCGACGCTCGGCGCGTGGGGGCTCGGCTGGGAGGTCTGGTGCGACGGCATGGAGGTGACGCAGTTCACGTACTTCCAGCAGCTCGGCGGCCTCGAAATCGAGCTCGTCCCGGCGGAGATCACCTACGGGCTCGAGCGGCTCGCGATGTTCCTGCAGGGAAAGCGCTCGGCGCTCGAGCTCGAATGGGCGCCCGGAGTGGTGTGGGGCGACGTCTACCGGGAGAGCGAGCGCGAGTGGTCGGCCTACAACTTCGAGCTCGCGCCGGTGGATGTCCTCACGAAGCGGTTCGACGAGCACGAGGCGGAGTGCCGCTCCCTGCTCGAGCACGAGCTGCCGCTGCCCGCTTACGACCAGGTGCTCAAGTGCTCGCACACCTTCAACCTGCTCGACGCGCGCGGCGCCATCTCGGTGACCGAGCGCGCGGCCTACATCGGCCGTGTGCGCGCGCTCGCACGCAAGGTCGCCCAGCTCTACGTGGAGAAGATTGCCGAGCCTGCTGTTTGAGATCGGCTGCGAGGAGCTGCCCGCTTCGGCCTGCCTGGAGGGCGAGGCTCAGCTTCGCGCCGAGCTGGCCAAGCTCGGCGAGGGAAGCGTTTTCGTCGGCCCGCGCCGGCTGGCCCTGCTGGTCGAGGACCTGCCCGAGCGTGAGCCGGACCAGTGGGTCAAGGGCCCGCCCGAGCACCTGCGCGACAAGGCCGCGGAGGGCTTCGCCCGCAAGCAAGGTGTAAGCGTCGACGACCTCGAGTCGCGCGACGGGTTTCTCGGCGTGGTCGTTCCCGGCAGGCCGCTGCTCGAGGCGCTGCCGGAGCGGCTGAACGAGATCGTCCGCGGCCTCGCCTTCACCAAGTCGATGCGCTGGGACGATTCGGGCCTCCGCTTCGCGCGCCCCGTCCGCTGGCTCTGCGCGAAGGTCGACGACAAGACCGTCGAAGGCTTCGGCGGCTCGTCCTACGGCCACCGCTACACGCACGGCGAGGTGCCGATCCCGAGCGCGCGCGACTACCTCGACACGCTTCGCGCGGCCGACGTCGAGCCGGACGCTGGACGAAGGGAGAAGTCCATCCGGGCCGGCCTCGAGAAGCTCGGTCTCGAGGAGCCGAACGAGAAGGTGCTCGCGGAGGTCATCCACCTCGCCGAATGGCCAACGGTCCTCGAAGGGAAGTTCGACGAGCGCTTCCTCGCCTTGCCTCGCCGGGTCGTCGAGACGGCCATGGAGTCGCACCAGCGCTACTTCCCGCTGGAGGGGAGCCGCTTCGCCCTCGTTGCGAACGGCGGCGAGCCGGAGACGGTGATCGCCGGAAACGAGACCGTTCTCGAAGGACGGCTGGAAGACGCGTCCTTCACCTTCGAGCGCGACGTCGCGAAGGGGATCGAGCGGCTCGCGGAGGAATCGGCGCGCATCACGTTCGTGGCGGGCGCGGGCACGTACGGCGAGAAGGTCGACCGGCTCATCGCCCTCGTCGACGTCCTCGGTGCAGGCGAGGCCTCCCGCGAGGCCGCGCGGCTTGCAAAGGCCGACCAGGCAGCCGAGCTCGTCCGCGAGTTCCCCGACCTGGAAGGCCATATCGGCGCGGAGTACGCGCGCCTCGCCGGCTTCCCCGAGGCGGTCTGCGCGGCAATCGACGAGCAGTACCTCCCCGATTCGGCCGGCGGCCCGCTCCCCGAGACCGAGACGGGGCGCGTGCTCGCGGCCGTGGACAAGATCGACAGCCTCGCCGTCGCCTTCGCGCTCGGCCAGAGGCCGACGGGCTCGCGCGATCCCTACGGCCTTCGCCGCGCCGCCATCGGCCTCTGCAGGCTTGCGCTCGAGGGGAACCTCGAGCTGGACGTCGACGCGCTCGCCCGCCGCGCGCACCAGCTCCTCGTCGACCAGGGCGCCGAACTCACGGACGATGCGAGCGACGTCGCCGAGTTCGTCGAGGAGCGGCTCGAGGGGATGCTCGACGTGCCCGTCGAGTTCGTCCGCGCTGCACGGGCGAGCGGCGTCACGGAGCTCGGTGCCAGCGCGCGGCTGGCCGAGGCTCTCGCTGCGGCCTCCGATACCGACGAGTTCGAGGGCGCCTACATCGCCTACGACCGCGCGAACCGGCTGGCCGGGAAGTCGGACGGCGCCGCGGCGGAGCTCGACCCCAAGCTGGCGACCGATGAAGCGGAGCTCGCGCTGATCGAAGCAGTCGCGGGGGCCTCGCCGAAGATCGCAGCCGCCCTCGAGGCGCGCGAGTTCGACGCCGCGCTCGCGGCCGCTGCGGAGCTCCGCGCTCCCGTCGACCGCTTCTTCGACGAGGTGCTCGTCATGGCCGAGGACGCCCAGGTGCGCGCGAACAGGCTTCGCCTCCTGCTGGACGTGAGGGATGCCGTCGGCGCGCTCGGCGACCTCGCGCAGATTCCGCGGTGAGCGAGGCGCTCGAGATCCACGTGGTTTCCGACTCGACCGGAGAGACGGCAGCGCGCTTCGCCGAGGCGGTAGAGCGCCAGTTCCCGGACGAGGAGTTCGAGATCGTCCGTCACCCGCGCATCACGAGCGTGGACGACGTCCAGCTGGCCGCCGCACGCGCCCGCGGGCGCCGCGCCGTCCTCATGTACACGCTGGTCGAGAACGAGTTCCGCGACGCGATGCGGACGCTCTGCCGCCGCTACCGCCTGCACTACTGCGACCTGCTCGGCCATCCCATCGACGCCGTCGCGCGCGTCTCGGGGCAGCCGGCGAGGATGACTCCGGGCGCCCAGCCCGTCCTCGATTCGAGCTACTTCAAGCGGATCGAGGCGATCGAGTTCGCGGTGCGCTTCGACGACGGCGTCGGTGTAGCCGGCCTGAAGGACGCCGACATCGTCCTCGTGGGCGTGTCGCGGAGCTCGAAGACGCCGCTCTCGATCTACCTGGGCTACCTGGGATACAAGACGGCCAACGTGCCGATCGTGCCCGGAGTGGACCCGCCGCGCGAGCTCGAGGAGATCGACCCGCGCAAGATCGTCGGCGTGACGATCGACGCCGAGAGCCTGGCCGCGATCCGCAGCGAGCGGGCGCGCGGCATGAGAGGCGCCAAGCGGCGCTATGCCGATCTCGCGGAGATCTACAAGGAGCTCGAGCGGGCCGAGCAGATCCATCGCCGCCTGGGCTGCCCGGTGATCGAAGTGTCCAACCTGGCGATCGAGGAGACCGCGCGCCGGATCATCCGGCTCGTCGAGCAGCGGCGCCTGGAAGGAGCGAAGGCGCGGGCATGAGCGCGAAGCCCAAGGTGCCCTTCTACTACTGGCCGTTCTGGATGGTGCTGCTCGCCCTCGGCCTCTTCGTCTTCTACGTCCTCTTGACGCCGGTCTGGATGGGCATACGCCTCATCTCGTGGCTGGCGGACAAACGCGGCTCCGCGAGTTAAAAAACAGAGGCGGCCGTGGTGCCGAGCCGCCTCTTCTCGGGCCGAGACGTAGGCTGCGGCGCCCCACGTCTGATCGAGCCCGGTACGCGGACGATGGCGCACAATCGGAGCAGGCGCCATGACCGAATGGGGTAATCGGAGGCGGTTCCCTCGTTCGGACTACTCGAGCCCGACGTGGCCGTCGAAGAACCCGGCCCCGATGAGGGCACAGGCGAAAAAGACGAGCAGCAGAACAACATTGAGGGGCATGCGGCGCATGGCCGCAGTGTTGCTCGTTGCCATGGGCCCGTCAAGACGGCGAAAGGAGGCGTGATAATCCCGCCCGGAATGGACAAGCGCTACGTCTACGACTTCTCCGAGGGCTCTGACCTCGGGCGCGAGCTCCTGGGCGGGAAGGGCGTGGGCCTGGCGGAGATGACCGCGATCGGCATTCCCGTCCCCGCGGGCTTCACCGTCACGACGGCGGCCTGCATCGCCTACATGCGCGCGGGGAGGCAGGTTCCCGAAGGGCTCGAGGACGAGGTCGCCGAGCACATGAAGCGGTTGGAGGAGACGACCGGCAAGCGTTTCGGCGACCCCGCCGACCCGCTGCTCGTCTCCGTCCGCTCGGGAGCCGCCGTCTCCATGCCGGGGATGATGGACACGATCCTGAACCTCGGGCTGAACGACGAGGCTGTGGAGGGCCTTGCCCGCTCGACGGAGAACCCGCGCTTCGCCTATGACGCCTACCGGCGCCTGATCCAGATGTACGGCGACGTGGTCGCAGGTGTGGATCTCAGCCAATTCGAGGAGGCGATCGCGGCCCTCAAGGAGAAACGCGGCGTGTCGCAGGACGTGGAGCTCACGGCCGACGACCTCAAGGAGCTCGTCGGGACGTTCAACGGCATCTACAGGCAGGAGGCCGGCGAGGACTTCCCGCAGGACGCACGGGAGCAGCTCTCAGCCTCGATTCGCGCCGTCTTCGACTCCTGGGACACGCCGCGCGCGCAGGTCTACCGGCGCGCAAACGGGATCCCAGACGACCTCGGCACGGCCGTCAACGTCGTCCAGATGGTCTTCGGGAACAAGGGCGAGGACTCAGGGACGGGAGTGGCGTTCACGCGCGACCCGGCGACCGGAGAGGCCGGACCGTGGGGAGAGTTCCTGGCCAACGCGCAGGGCGAGGACGTCGTCGCCGGGATCCGCACGCCGGAGCCGATCGCCGAGATGGACGCACGTTTCCCCGAGGCGCACACCGAGCTCGTCGAGACGATGCGCCGTCTCGAGGAGCACTACCGGGAGATGCAGGACGTCGAGTTCACCGTCGAAGAGGGGCGGCTGTACCTCCTCCAGACGAGAAGCGGCAAGCGCACGGCTCAGTCCGCACTTCGCATCGCCGTCGACATGGTGGACGAGGGGCTCATCTCGAAGGAGGAGGCGATCGGCAGGATCGACCCGAAGCAGCTCGACCAGCTTCTCCATCCCATGATCGACCCGAAGGCCGACTTCGAGGTCGCGGCGAAGGGGCTCAACGCCTCGCCGGGCGCGGCCACGGGCAAGGTCGTCCTCGACGCCGACACGGCGGAGGATCGCGGCCAACGCGGTGAGGACGTCATCCTCGTCCGCTGGGAGACCACGCCAGACGACATCCACGGCCTCCTCGAGGCGCGCGGCGTCCTGACCGCACAGGGAGGCATGACGTCGCATGCGGCGGTCGTCGCACGCGGGATGGGCAAGCCCTGCGTCGCAGGCTGCGAGGGGCTGACGATCGACCTCGACAACCGCCGGCTGAAGATCGGTGACCAGGAGCTTGCCGAGGGCGACGTCATCACGATCAACGGCGGCACCGGCGAGGTGATCGTCGGCGAGGTCAATCTCGTTCCCCCGCAGATCAACGACGACTTCGAGGTCCTGCTCGGCTGGGCCGACGAGATCCGCCGCCTGAAGGTGCGCGCGAATGCCGACACCCCCGCCGACGCGGCGAAGGCGCGCGAGTTCGGTGCCCAGGGAATCGGGCTCTGCCGGACCGAGCACATGTTCATGGCCGAGGACCGACTCCCCGTGGTGCGCGCGATGATCATGGCCTCGGGCGAGGACGAGCGGCGCGACGCGCTGGCGAAGCTCCTGCCGCTCCAGCAGGAAGATTTCGAGGGCATCTTCGAGGCGATGGCCGGCCTGCCGGTCACCATCAGGCTGCTCGACCCGCCGCTGCACGAGTTCCTCCCGTCGCTCGAAGAAGCCGAATCGCCGGAGATGGCGAGGCGCATTCGCGCGCTTCGCGAGGCCAACCCCATGCTCGGCACGCGCGGCTGCCGGCTCGGCCTGATGTTCCCGGAGATCTACGAGATGCAGGTGCGGGCGATCATCCGCGCAGCCGCGGCGGTCGAGGGCCGGACCGGCCAGGCGCCGATCGTCGAGATCATGCACCCCCTCGTCGGGTTCGCCGAGGAGCTCAGGCGCCTGCGCGAGCTGACCGTGCGCACCGCGGAGGAGGAGGGCGACGGTGCCTATCTCTGCGGGACGATGATCGAGCTTCCGCGCGCCTGCGTCCGCGCCGACGAGATCGCCGAGCACGCCGACTTCTTCAGCTTCGGGACGAACGACCTCACGCAGACGACGCTCGGGTTCTCACGCGACGACGCGGAGGGAAAGTTCCTCACGCACTACCTCGACGATGGGATCCTGCGGCAGAACCCGTTCGAGACGCTCGACCAGAGCGGCGTGGGGGAGCTCATGGAGCTCGCCGTCGAGCGAGCCCGTTCGGTGAAGGATCTGAAGATGGGGATCTGCGGGGAGCACGGAGGAGATCCCGCGTCGGTGGCCTTCTGCCATCGGCTCGGGCTCGACTACGTGTCGTGCTCGCCGTACCGCGTTCCGCTCGCGCGCCTCGCCGCGGCGCAGGCGGCGCTCGCCGAGTCAGGCGTCACGCCGGCCGTCAGTTAGCGAGCGGGAGAATGTATTTCTTGTACGCCGCGCGGGCGTTCGGCTTCGACGAGAGGTCGAACGTCGAGCCGGTCTGGCTGCGGTAGTAGACGATCGTCTCGACCCGCGGATGGTTCTTGACGAAGTTCGCCATCTTCTCGACGAAAGTCCCGCTGTCGACGCCCGGGCCGAGACCCCACTCGCCGATGGCGTAGGGCTTGTCCGGATGAGCGCGGTACAGGTCGAGGTTCGCCTCCCACTCGACGCCGTGGCCGAAGTCGTAGAGGTCGTTGGCGACGACGTCCACGTAGTTGTCGCCCGGGTAGTAGGCGCCTGCGCTGTTGGCCTTCAGGTCGGGGCTGCCGAACCCCTGCGGGTTCCAGACGACCTTCACGTCGTTGACCGGAAGATCGTTGTCGCGGTCGAGCTTCGGAAGGCCGTTCGCCACGAGCTTCGCGTTGATGTCGGCGATCTCACCGCCGTGCATGATCAGGTACGTGCGGCGGAACGCCTTGCGGAATTTCTTGGTCGAATGAGCCGACCCGCGGTAGCTGCCGCTCGAGTTGTACGCGCAGTACGGATTCCAGTAGCCGTTCATCTCGGCATACGGCCGGACGTAGGCAAAGCGGCCGAAGCGGTTGAGCGCCTGCGCGATGTCGATGAGGACTCGGTCGCCCTTGCCGTTGGCGATCGCGGCGGGCGTGATTCCCTCGTTCCCGTACTTGTTCACGGTTCCCCACGCGAGCATCGGGGTCGGCTTGGCCCCGGCGAGGACGTTGTCGAGGTAGGTCTCCTTGTGCACGCCCCAGGAGATGAAATCGAGGTTCACGTCCGAAGTCTGGTTCGTCTGGTCCTGGAATCGAGACTTCGAGCCCTCGACGCCCAGGAGGATGGAGGCGCCGGCTTCGGCAGGAATCAGGAGCGCTGCAAAGGCCGCAAGAACGAGAAGCTTTCGCATGCTTCCCGTTTATCGGCATTACGAAAGGATTTCTTTTCCCTCATTTGAGCCAGTTGTAAAAGGTCCTTTAAGGAATTGGGGCGGCCTCGTAGAGCGCCCGGATCTCATCCGCGAAAGCGGCCAGCTCTTCGGCCAGGGCCGCATCCTCGACCTCGATGACGTTCTCGGCGTTTTCCTCGCCGGAATGCGAGAGGTTGTAGCTCCCCGTGAAGAGGTAGTCGTCGGCCACGACGACCTTCGCGTGCATGAAGTCGTGCACGTCTCCCTGGCCGTACGGCATCGAGTTCTTCCCGGTGAACCGCCCGTTCGCGAAGATCCGCCGGATCGCAGGCATCTTCCACTCGGAGTTCCCGTTCAGCTGCCACTGGTGGTAGACGCCCTTCATCTGCGTCGCGTCGACGACTCCGGTGACGTCGCACTTCCCGTCGGAGACCTTCTCCGCGAGCGCGCCGAGGATCGGCCCGGAGGTCATCACCGGGGAGCAGACCCGGATGCGTCTCTTCGACCTCGCGATCCTGTGGGCGATCCGCGTCGCGAGCGCCTCGCCGTGGCCGGGTGAGAACCATGCGCGAACCTTCGCTTCGCCCACGCGGATGGGGTTCGGCTCGACGAAGCCGGTCTGCTCGACGTTCTCCGTCTCCCAGATCTGGTCGAAGTCCTCGGTGTACCGGTCGGCGACCTCCGGCGAGTGGAGGACGACGATGACGTTCTCCTCACGGCTCCAGGAATCGTCGGTCCAGTTCGTCGAGCCGGTCCAGACGGAGGAGCCGTCGCGGACGACGTACTTGTGGTGCATGAGGTCGGGAACGCCCAGGATCCGCTTCGTCGGGACCTCGAGCGAATCGAGCAGGTTCGGGTCGGCGTGGGGCGGAGGCGGCTCCGGGATCGGCTTGTCGTGGTCGACGTTGAAGGCGAGCCGCACCTTGACGCCGCGCTTCTGCGCCTCGAGGAGGGCGTCGGCCACGAGCCTCGCAGTCTCCTGCTCCAGGTCGAAGTCGTACAGCGCGAGGTCGAGCGATTTCTGGGCGCCTGACAGGAAGCCGGCCGCGTACTCGGCGATCTCGAGCGCGGTCTGACCCTTGTCCTTCAGCGTGCGAAGCTCGATCTCAGGCGTAGCCGCGGACCTTGAAGTAGGCGATGACGACGCTGCCCGCCGCGATCGCGACGAGGCCTGCGGCCGCAGCGACGTTGAAGCGGCCGTAGACCGCGTGCCCGCGGCCGAAGCTCGAGAGGACGAGGATGCAGAGCGCGCCGCCGATGAGCCCGCCCACGTGGCCTCCGATCGAGACGCTGCTCAGCGTGAAGCTGAGCGCCAGGTTCAGGACGACGATGATGAGGGCGGATCCGCCGAAGACGTTGATGTTCGAGCGCTCGAGGACGAGCCCCGCCCCGAGGATTCCGAAGACGGCACCGGAGGCGCCGATCGTCGGCTTGTCCGGGGTCAGGACGAGCGAGCCCGCCGAGCCGGCGAGGATCGAGATGAAGTAGATGGCCAGGAAGCGCCCCCGACCGAGCAGGTGCTCGAGCGCGCGTCCGAACCACCAGAGCATGAGCATGTTGAAGAGGATGTGGAGGATGCTTCCGTGCAGGAAGGCGCACGAAACGAGGCGGTACCAGTCGCCGTTCGCGACGGCGGGGCCGTAGAGCGCCCCGCGCACGAACAGCTCGCCGAACGGGTCGGTGAGGCTGCCCGACTGGACGACCTGCGCGAGGAAGACGAAGACGTTCACGACGATGAGCGCCTTTGTGACGATGAAGTCCGTGCCGACGCCGGCGAAGGGGCGCGCCCGCACAGCGGCCTTCTTCGCTCCGGTGGGCGTTCCGGCGCACTCCGGGCACTTGATCCCGACCGCCGCGAACACCATGCACTCTGTGCAGATCGGTCGCCCGCAGTTGGAGCACGTGACCGCCGTCTCGTGGCTCGGATGCCGGTAGCAGACCATCGTCTGCGTCTGCTCGGGCGTGGCCATCGGGATCATGGTATCCGGGTAACGTCCGCCCGATGCGCGTCCACGTCGCCTTTGCACCGGGGGAGGCCGCGCGCATTCCCACGGGTATCGTCGTCGACGTCCTGCGCGCGACGTCCACGATCGTCCAGGCGTTCGACGCGGGGTATCGCACCGTCTACTGCTGCGCCGAGGTCGAGGAGGCCCGCGCGCTTCGGGACGAGCTCGGGGACGCCGTGCTGGCCGGTGAGCGCGGCGGCGATCCGCTGCCTGGCTTTGACCTCGGCAACTCCCCGCTCGAGTTCCTCGAGCCGCGGGCCGAGTCGGTCGTGCACACGACGACGAACGGGACCCGGGCGATCGTCCAGGCCGCGGCCAACTGCGACGTGGTTCTGGTCGGCAGCGTGCTGAACCTCGAAGCCGTCGCATCTGCAGCGCGAGAGCGCGGGGAGGACGTCGAGGTGGTGTGCGCCGGGCTCCGAGGCGGCCCGAGCGAGGACGACGCCTACTGCGCCGGGCGTATCGCCGCCCTCGTGGGCGGAGAGCCGACGGAGGCAGCCCAACGCGCCCTCGAGCTCGCGGCCTCGTTCCCGACGGCCGAGGAGGCGTTTCGCTCCATCCGCAGGGTCAGCGAGACGGTTGCCGAAAACGATCTCGTCTGGTGCGCGCGTGAGAGCGTCACGAAGGTCGTCCCGCGCTTCGACGGCATGCGCGGATCTGCCGCGCGGTTGATTTCCTAGGCCGTCCGGAAGAGAAGCGCGTTTCCCGAAGGATCGCGGAGGACAGGGCCCTCCGCGGCGTTTTCGAGCTCCAATCCCGCGGCCCGTGCACGCCCGCGCAGCGCGTCGAGCTCGGCCTCGTCCTTGACGACCACGGTGAAGTGTCGGAGGCCGACGGTGCCGTCCGGCGCCGGCGGGACGCCGGGGCCGCGCCAGATGTTGAAGCCGACGTGGTGGTGATAGCCGCCCGCGGCCACGAAGACGGCGCTCGGGAGGTGGGTCATGACGTCGAACCCGACGACGTCCACGTAGAAGCGCGTCGACGCCTCGAGATCCCCCACGTGGAGGTGGATGTGGCCGATCGTCGCGGCGGGGTCCACGGACTCCTGCGTCTCCTCGTATTCGACCGACTCGAGCAGGGCGTTCAGGTCGAGCGGGGCCGGTCCGCCGCTCATGACGGAAAGGTCGGGCCATTCCGCCTTCGGCCGGTCGGCGGCGAGCTCGATGCCGTTCCCGTCCGGATCCGGGAGGTAGACGGCCTCCGAGATGCCATGGTCTGAGGCGCCCTGAATGGGTGTGCGGGTTCGCGCCAGGCGCGAGGCCGCGCGGGCGAGCTCCGTGCGGGATGGATGGAGCAGCGCGACGTGGTAAAGCCCGGCATGCCGTCCGGCTCGGCGCGCATCAGGATCTTCGACGAGAACCAGGAGGTCCTCGGCGTCGGCGCCGAGCGCAGCCCGTCCGTCCTCGCGCCGATGCGTCACGAGGCCGATTGCATCCTCGTAGAACGACACAGAGCGGTCGAGGTCGGTCACCGTCAGCTCGACGGCGCCCATGCGCGTTTCCGGAGCGAGCTTCGTGGTCTCGGTCTCGAGCTCGGTCATCCGGAGACCTCAGCGGGCTTGCGCGGGTTGGAGATGGGCGTCAGCTTCGGCTCGATCTGCTCGCGCAGGTGCTCGAACGCCGGCGGCAGCGACAGGGCTTCGCCGAGGGTCTCCTTCGGCTCGTCGGAGTCGAAGCCGGGGCCGATCGTTGCGATCTCGAAGAGAACGCCGCTCGGCTCCCTGAAGTAGATGGAGCGGAAGTAGAAGCGGTCGATCACGGGAGTGGGGTGGGCGCCCGCTTCGGCGACGCGCTGCTGCCAGGCCTCGTGGTCGTCCATCAAGGACGCGAAGGCCACGTGGTGGACCGTCCCCGCGCCCGGAGTGCCGAGGCTCTCCGCCGGGTCGTAGACGTAGTGCCCGCCCCGGTTCTCTCCGCGCACCTCCCAGCCGTCCCCGTCGCCCGCCTCGAAGCCGAGGACGTCCTCGAGGAAGCCGCTGCTGCGGTCGGGGTCGCGGGTGAACGCGCGCACCTCGTCGAAGCCCTGGATGGCGACCTCGGCGGGGATGTCGGGGCTCTTCGCCACGAGCGGCCTGTCCTCCGTCTTCACGGCGCGCAACTCGAGCCCAAGGCCCTCGGGATCCTCGAAGAGGAGCGAATCGTCCTCACGGCGGACGTCGATCCCTTCCGCGGCGAGCCGGTCGGCCCAGAACGAGAGCGCGGCCTCGTCGGCGACGCGGAAGACGACGCGGTGCACCATGCCGGCGCCCGCACG
>JBKPRJ010000032.1:0-11922 GCA_046734455.1 Actinomycetota bacterium
AATCGACGATCCTCCAAAGGGTCTACGAACTGGCCGTGTCCCGAAAGGACACAGGGGTCTGACCCCGGGGTCCGTTTTGGACGCCGCTCGCGGAGGCATGGCCGGGGTCTGACCCCGGACATGGCGCTTCGGGTCAGGCACGGGGGTGAGCCTGGTCGTAGACGCGCCTGAGTCGCTTGGCGTCGACATGGCTGTACACCTGAGTGGTCGACAGGGACGAGTGGCCGAGGAGCTCCTGGATCGTGCGCAGGTCGGCGCCGCCTTCGAGCAGGTGGGTCGCAAAGGCGTGGCGCAGGCGGTGTGGGTTCGGGACGAGCCGGCGGAGGGTGGAGGTGTCCAGCGGGCGCCCGTGCGCCGAAAGGAAGACGTGGTCGTCGGCACCCCTGGCGAGCGCCGGCCTGCCGTCCTCGAGGTACAGGCGCAGCCGGTAGGCCGCCTCCTCCCCGAGCGGGACAGCGCGCTCCTTCCCGCCCTTGCCGCGGACGAGCACGGCCTCCTGCTCGAAGTCCACGGATGCGAGCGTGAGGTCGACGGCCTCCTGCGTGCGGAGGCCGGCGGAGTAGAGGAGCTCGAAGAGCGCGCGGTTGCGGAGCGCGAGCGGGCCGTCGCCGGTGAGGGCCGAGAGCAGCTCGTCGGTCTCCTCCGGGCGAGGGGCGTGTGGGAGGCGGCGGCCCTTTCGTCCCGCCAGCGAGAGCTGCGGAACCTGCGCCGGGCCGAGGGCGGAGCGGAGGAGCGAGCGGACGGCCGCCAGCTTGCGCGCGAGGGTCTGCGGCGCGAGCTTGCGCGGGGTCCGGCCGGGCCGGTCGGCCCCGAGGTCGGCCGCGTACTCGGAGATGGCGGCGCTGTCGACGTCCTCGAGGCCGAGGCCTCGGCGGCGCAGCCAGGCGGCGAACTCCTCCAGATCGGACCGATACGCGCGCTTGGTCGCGTCCGACAGCGCGGGGCTCTCGAGAAACCGGTCGATCGCGGCTCGTGTCTCCACGGCAGGGTTTTTCGCCTGCGAACTAGGGTTCCTGCCCGTGCGCATCTGCCTGGACGTCCGGAACCTCCTGCTCGCGAGCTGGGAAACCGACCGCGAGTCGGTCGAGCGCGCCGCTCCGCCGGGTGCCGAGCCTGCCGAGGTCGACGGCCGCTATCTCGTCTCCCTCGTGTCCTTCAAGGTCCGCGGGGGCCGGGTCGGGCGCTTGCCCGTCCTGCCGTTCTCGCAGCTGAACCTCCGCACGTACGTGCTGTGGAAGGGTGAGCCGGCCGTCCTCTTCCGCGCTTCGCGCGTCTCTCCCGGCGGCCTGCCGGGGCTTCTCCTCGGCGCGCCGTATCGAAGCGCTCGGCTTCGGGTGAGGCCCGGCGAGCTGCGAGCCTCCGGACTCGGCGTCCAGATCCGGTACCGGCCGGGCGGCTCGGCCGACCCGGGCGAGCTCGGCCGTCACGAGCTGGGGATCTTCGAATCCGGCGGCGGCCTCAGGTCGATCCGAATCGCGCGAGGCCCGGCCGAATGGACCGGGGCAGAGCTACTGGCGCCCCCAAAGTCCCACATGCTCCTCGGCTACGGTTTTGCTCCGCGCGGCGAGCCCGACCTCGTCTACACCCCGGAGACGTGGTTCGAGACCGAGCCTGCGCGGAAGCTCGCCTAAAGGCCTGGCGGCCGGTCGGGCCGCTCGGTGCCCGTCTTCCGCTCGAGCCACTCGTCCACACTTTCGTACGCCGTCGTCGCGACCTCGCCGCCCTCCCTCCGGACGGCGAAGACGTGGCCTTCTACGCAGCGGTAGAGGCGCTCTTCGAAGGGCCGGCTCCGCCACAGCTTGCGCTTGACGCCGCCGTAGACGGGGCCGACGGTGTTCGCGGCCTCGGCGCCGCAGACCGGGCAGGGCTCGGGCGTCATCCGAGGATCTCTTCGAGGCGCTCGGCGCGGTAGTCGAAGATCTCGTCGAGCCAGCGGCCGACGAAGGGCCTCTGCACGACGGGAGCCAGAATCCCGCCCGGCACGCGGTAACGGACGTGGTCGTAGATCTCCGTGCCGCCGTCCATGGGGGAGAAGCGGTGCGTGTGCTCCCAGAGGGGATACGGGCCCGAGATTTGCTCGTCGGCGAAGCTCCTGGGCGGCTGCCAGATCGCGATCCTCGTCAGCCAGTGGACCGGGACGCGGAAAAGCTCGAGGCGGTAGGCGAGGAGTGAGCCGTATCCAAGCCTGTCCGGCGCGCGCAGCACCTCGAAACGGAGCCAGCTGGGCGTGATCTCCTCAAGATTGCGAGCCTCGGAGAAGAAGCCGAAGGCGTCCCGGATCGAGACCGGGACGAACTGGGTACGTTCGAGGATGTACTCCATTTGCAGGCCTCATCCGGCCTCCCAGACCGGATGATGCGTACGATACGGCGAGCATGGCGATCACCACGGCCTCCAGCGGACTCGAAGGTCACGGGCTCGAGCCCGAAGGCCGCGTCTTCTGGAACCCGACCACCTCGCTCCTCTACACGCACGCCCTGGCGCGCGGAGACGCGACCCTTGCCGAGGGCGGCCCGCTCGTCGTCGACACGGGCAAGCACACAGGCCGCTCGGCGAAGGACAAGTTCTTCGTGCGGGAGCCCGAGTCGGAGGACCGGATCGCGTGGGGCGAGGTCAACCAGCCGATCTCGGAGGAGCACTTCGAGGGCCTCCGCGAGACGATCGCCGAGCATCTGAGCACGAGCGACCTCTACGTCGTCAACGCGTTCGCCGGCGCCGACCCCATGCATCGGATCTGTGTGCGTGTGCTCACCGGGTCTCCCTGGCACGCGCTCTTCGCCAAGACGCTCTTCATCGATCCGGAGGAGTCCGAGCTCGCCGACTTCGAGCCCGACGCCGTCGTCTTCCATGCGCCGGACGTCGAGGCCGACCCCGACGAGGACGGGACGCGGAGCGAGACTTTCGTCGTCCTCCATCCCTCGCGGAGCGAAGTGCTGATCGGCGGCACGGAGTACGCGGGCGAGATCAAGAAGTCGATCTTCACCGTCATGAACGACCGCCTTCCGCTCGAGCGCGTCTTCCCCATGCACTGCTCGGCGAACGTGGCCGAGGACGGGCGCGTGGCGATCTTCTTCGGCCTCTCCGGCACCGGGAAGACGACGCTGTCCGCCGACCCCGAGCGCCACCTCATCGGTGACGACGAGCACGGCTGGGGCGACTCAGGCGTTTTCAACTTCGAAGGCGGCTGCTACGCCAAGGTCATCCGTCTGTCCGCCGATGCCGAACCGGAGATCTCCAAGGCGACGCACGCGTTCGGCACGGTGCTCGAGAACGTCGTCGCGGACGAGCGCGGCGTGCTCGATCTCAACGACGACTCCAAGACCGAGAACACGCGCGCGGCCTACAAGCTCGAGCAGATCGCGAACGCCCTGCCCGAGAAGCGGGCCGGCCACCCGAGCGCGGTCGTCTTCCTCACCGCCGACGCGTTCGGCGTGCTGCCGCCGATCGCCAGGCTCACGCGCGATCAGGCGCTCTTCTACTTCCTCACAGGGTTCACGGCGAAGCTCGCCGGCACGGAGATCGGCGTCACGGAGCCGCAGCCGACCTTCTCCTGCGCCTTCGGCGCTCCCTTCCTCCCGCAGCAGCCGACCGTCTACGCGCGGATGCTGGGCCAGAAGCTCGACGAGCACGGCTCCTCGGTATGGCTCGTGAACACCGGCTGGACCGGCGGGCCGTACGGCGAGGGCGAGCGCATGCCGATCGCCGCGACCCGCGCGCTCCTGCGCGCCGCGTTGAACGGCGAGCTCGACGACGCCTCCTACCGGGAGGATCCGATCTTCGGATTCGAGGTGCCCGTCGAGGTTCCGGGCGTCGACACGAAGCTTCTCGACCCGCGCTCGACCTGGAGGGACCCGGCCGCGTACGACGAGAAGGCTACGTACCTCGCGCGCCGCTTCAAGGAGAACTTCGAGAAGTTCGGAGCCGACGAGAACATCGTCTCGGCCGGCCCACGCGTCTGACGCCCTCCCTCTGCTCGATCGGATAGCGTCTTTCCTTGGTGGAAGCGAAGCACGACGTCCTGATCGTCGGTGCCGGCTGTGCCGGCATGCGCGCGGCTATCGAGGCCCACGACCAGGGGGCGGACGTCGCGCTCATCTCGAAGATCCATCCGGTTCGCAGCCACTCCGGCGCGGCCGAGGGCGGGATCAACGCGGCGCTCGGCAACGCGTCGGAGGACAGCCCGGAGATCCACGCGTTCGACACGGTCAAGGGCTCCGACTACCTCGGAGACCAGGACGCGATCGAGGTTCTCTGCGACGAGGCGCCCGGCGACGTCTACCAGCTCGAGCACTGGGGCGCGGTCTTCTCGCGTACCGACGATGGGCGGATCGCGCAGCGGCCGTTCGGGGCCGCGGGGGCTCCGCGGACGGCCTATGCCGCCGACATCACCGGCCATGTCCTCGTGCACGTCCTCTACGAGCAGGTGATGAAGCGCGACCTGCAGGTCTACGAGGAGTACTTCGCCTGGCAGCTCGTCGAGCACGACAACCGCTGCCAGGGCGTCATCTGCTGGGACCTCCTGAACGGCGGCCTCCGCACGATCGGCGCGAAGACCGTCATCCTCGCCACGGGAGGCGCAGGCCGTCTCTACTCGGGGACGACGAACGCCTATGCCTGCACCGGCGACGGTATGGCGATGGCGCTGCGCCTGGGCGTGCCGCTCAAGGACATGGAGATGATGCAGTTCCATCCGACGACGCTCTCGCCGACGGGCGTGCTCATCACCGAGGGCTGCCGCGGAGAGGGCGCATACCTCCTGAACTCCGACGGCGATCGCTTCCTGAAGAACTACGCGCCGAACGCGATGGAGCTGGCGAGCCGCGACGTCATCTCGCGCGCGGAGCAGGTGGAGATCGACGAGGGGCGCGGCGTGGACGGCAACGTGCTCCTCGATCTGCGCCACCTGGGAGCGGAGAAGATCATCGACCGCCTGCACGGGACGCGCGAGCTCTCGATGGTGTTCGCGGGCGTCGACCCGATCCACGATCCGATCCCCGTGCGGCCGGGCGCCCACTACCACATGGGCGGCGTCGAGACCGATCTCGACGGCAAGACCACGCTCGAAGGGCTGTACGCGGCCGGGGAGTGCGCCTGTGTCTCCGTCCACGGCGCGAATCGCCTTGGCGGGAACGCGCTCATGGAGACGATCACCTTCGGCAAGCGCGCCGGGCGCGCAGCCGCCGAGTGGGCGCTCTCCCACACGACGGTCACCGTGCCCGAGGCCGCCGAGGCGGATGCCAAGCGCGAGCTCGACGAGCTCCTCGACCGCGCCGACGGCGAGCGGCCGCATGCGATTCGCGACGAGATGGCTTCGACGATGCACGAGAACTTCGGCGTCTTCCGTCGCGAGGAGCAGATGCGCCGCGAGGGCGAGATCATCGCCGGCCTCAGCGAGCGCTACGAGCGGGTCGTGGTCGACGACAAGAGCGACGTCTTCAACAACGACCTCACGCAGGCGCTCGAGCTCGGCTTCCTACTCCAGCTCGCGGCGTGCATGATCGAGGCCGGGATCGCGCGCAAGGAGAGCCGCGGCGCCCACGCGCGCCCGTACGACTTCCCGGACCGCGACGACGAGAACTTCCTTCGGCATACGCTGGTGTCATGGAGGGACGGCCGCCCGGAGCTCTCGTGGGAGCCCGTTCGCATGACGAAGTGGCAACCACAGGAAAGGAAGTACTGATGCGGGGCCTGGGGATTCTGCTCGCGCTCGTGCTCGCGCTCGCGGCCTCCGCCTGCGGCGGCTCCGAGCCCACGGCAGAGCAGGCGCCGCAAGCCGCGATCGTCCTCGCGGCCGCGAAGACCAACGAGGCCGGCACCTACAAGGCGGATATCACCGGGAAGACGGAGGTCGCGGGGCAATCCGTGGACATGTCCGGCACCGGCGCGTTCGACAGCGCGAAGAAGCAGGGTCAGATGTCGTACACGATGACGCTGGCCGGGCAGGACATCGACATGGACATGGTTCTCGACTTCCCCATCTTCTATATGCACTTGCCACCCGAGATCGGCCCGCTTCCCGGGAGCAAGACCTGGGTCAAGATGGACTTCGAGAAGCTCGGGCGGGAGCAGGGGATCGACTTGGGCCAGCTCATGCAGGCGGGGCAGTCCGATCCCTCGCAGGGTCTCGACTATCTCCGCGGGGTGTCGGATGTCCAGGCGGTCGGCGACGAGGACGTCCGCGGTGTCCCGACCACGCATTACACCGGCGTCGTCGACCTGCAGGCCCTCGGCGCCAAGGATCCCGAGCTGAAGAAGCAGCTCGACCAGCTCGTCGAGCAGAGCGGCATCAGCAGCGTTCCGGTCGAGGTCTGGATCGACGACGAGGGCTTCGTGCGCCGGATGAAGCAGACGTTCGAGGGCAACGGCCCCGGGCTCCAGATGAACATGACCATGACGACCGAGCTCTACGACTTCGGAACCGACGTCAGCATCGACAAGCCCCCGGCGGACCAGGTGGTCGACTTCGCACAACTGATGGGGCAGAGCTAGGAGGCCTTTTGAACGTCGCTCTCAAGATCTGGAGGTACGACCCTGACTCGGGCGAGCGGGAGCTCGTGGACTACGAGGTCGAGGCGCCGGAATGGGCCTGTCTCCTCGACGTCCTCGACCTGATCAAGGACCGGGTCGACGGGTCCCTGGCGTACCGCAAGAGTTGCCGGATGATGATCTGCGGCTCTTGCGGGATGCGCATGGACGGCCGCGCCGTCCTCGCCTGCAAGGAGCGGATGAAGCCGATCGTCGACCGCGGCCACGTCCCGGTGATCTCGGCGATGGGCAACATGCCCGTCCTCAAGGACCTCGTCGTCGACATGTCGCCCTTCTGGACGAAGATCAAGAACATGAAGCCCTGGCTCGAGACTGGCTACGAGGAAGTCCCGGACAAGGAGTTCATCCACTCCCAGGAGGAGATGAACCCGATTCACAAGGAGGCGCTCTGCATCATGTGCGGCTGCTGCGTCTCCGAGTGCAACTCGATGGAGTCCGACCCCGAGTTCTTCGGTCCGGCCGCGCTCGCGAAGGGTTTCCGCTTCGTCGGCGACCCGCGCGATCGGACGAAGGTCGAACGGCTCGAGGACTACAACGACGAGCACGGGATCTGGGATTGCACGCGCTGCTATTTCTGCAACGAGCGCTGCCCGAAGGGCGTCGACCCGCGTGATGCAATCGCGAAGCTCGGCGCCGAGTCGATCGCGGAGGGCATCGACCGCGACATGGGCGCGAAGCACGCGAACTGGTTCGTGCACTCCGCGCGCACGACGGGGTGGCTCCGCGAGACGGAGCTCGTCCCGAAGACGCAGGGCGTCGTCTCGGCGATTCAGCAGACGAAGTTCGCGCTCTCGCTCGCCAAGCGCGGCAAGGTGCCGCCGCCCTTCCCGCCGCACGTCGCGGAGAACGTACAGGAGGCTCGGGCGCTCTACGACGTCGTGCGCAACCGCGGCGTGCGCGGCGCGGCCGGGATCGTCCAGGGCGAGCGCGCGCTCGCGCGCATCGAGCACACCGACCACGGCGGTGCGCGGCGCGATGCGCCGGAGATCACGCCGGGCGAGACGCCTCCGAGGGCAGAGGGATGAGGGTCGCCTACTACAAGGGCTGCCTCGCCTCGCTCTCCGCGAAGGAGCTCGACAGCTCCACGCAGGCGCTCGCGCCGAAGCTCGGAATCGAGCTCGAGGAACTCGAGTCCGTCACGTGCTGCGGCGCCGGCGACATCCACGAAGCCGAGCCGGACTACTATCTGCACTTGAACGCGCGCATCCTCGCCTACGCCGAGGCCACGGGTGCGGACACGCTGATGACGATCTGCAACGTCTGCACGCTCAACCTGCGGCAGGCGAACTTCCAGCTGCAGAACGACGACGCGCTCCGCGAGCGCGTGGGCGACAACCTCGAGACCGTCGGCGCACCGCGCTATTCGGGCGGCGTGGAGGTGAAGCATCTCCTCTGGCTGATCGCGGAGGGTGACGGCTATGAGAAGCTCAAGGAAGTCGCGCACAAGGGCCTCAAGGGACTCAAGGTCGCGCCGTTCTACGGCTGTCAGATCCTGCGGCCGTCGAAGCTCATGGGCTTCGAGGATCCCGACCGGCCGTGGTCGCTCGAGGCGATCATCGAGGCCTGCGGCGGCGAGCCGATCGACTATCCCGCGAAGATCAAATGCTGCGGGTTCCCGATCATCCAGGCCCGCGAGGAACTGGCTCTCGGGGAGCTGATTCAACCCATCGAGCAGTCGCTCGAGGCCGGCGCCGACGCGATGGTGACGCCGTGCCCGCTCTGTCACCTCTCGCTGGACGCATGGCAGCAGAAGCTCGAGGCGTCGACGGGCAAGAGCTACCAGATGCCGATCCTGCACCTCTCGCAGCTGATCGGCGTGGCGGCCGGGCTCGACGACTCCGAGCTCAAGTTCAGGCGCCACGTCGTCCCGGTCGACGGCGTCCTCGAGAAGCTGGAAGCGCCCTAAGCGCGTGCCCGCCCCGGTGGTCCGTCCGGCGCCGGCCCTCTCGGAGTAACAGACTGCTACGTGCGCGGGGCGCGCAAGTTTTCCGGCCGGCGATGACTCTCTCTTACCGGAGGGGCATTTCCGGCCTGGTTCCTCAAACCCGCTCGAGGGCCAGGCCGGAGTTCTTATTGCCTAAACTCGCCCCACCGATGGTTCGCAAGTTCCTCCTCCTCATCGCGGCCGCAGCAGCTCTCGCGGCCGCGGTCCGCGCGCTGCTCGCCAAGCGGTCGGGTGGCAGCGCCGAGACGAATGGTGGGCTCGAGCGCACCGAAGAGCTGCGGCGCGAGATCGAGGCCGCGCGCACCCGGCTTCGCGAGAGCATCCGCTCGCAGGAGGGGTAGGACTTGCTCCGGCGTGTCGTTGCCGCCGCTGGGGCGACCGCGGCGGGCCTTCTTGGCTGGTCGCTCTTCGAGTCCCAGTGGGTCGAGTTCCGCGAGGTGGAAGCGGTTCTTCCTGACCTGCCTCCGGAACTGGACGGGCTGACGATCGCCCACCTATCGGACTTCCACCTCGGGACGATCTCCTTCAACGGCCGCACGCTCGAGCGAGCCGCGCGCTGGGCTTCCGAACGGCCGAGCGACATCGTCGCCATCACAGGCGACCTGCTCTCGCGGCGGCGAGGGGAGCCGCAGCTCGAGAAGGCGGTGGCGGCCTTGGAGCCGCGCCTCGGCGTGTTCGCGGTGCTCGGAAACCACGACGTCGAGGTGACGCGGGACCCGTTCTCGCAGGCAACCGATGCGTCGGTGGTGGAAAGCGCGGGGGCCGTCCTGCTCGAGAACACCGCGGTGCTTCGCGAGCTGAACGGCAAGACGGTGCAGATCGTCGGCGGCGACCAGAGCCTTGGCCCGTACTGGAGCCGGCTGGCCGGCCTCGCCGATCCCGAGGCGGACCTCCGCATACTCCTCTTCCACTTCCCCGACGTCGTGCGCTACCTGCCGCCCGGAGCATTCGACGTGGTTTTGGCTGGGCATCTGCACGGAGGCCAGATCTGCATTCCGACGCCCCGGGGCAAGGTGCGGCTCGAGCATCTTCAGGCGGAGCACTGGGAGGGATTGCACGAGACTCCCGCCGGTCTGTTGCACGTTTCGCGCGGGCTCGGGACGAGCTTCGTCCCGTTCCGCTTTCTGGCCCGCCCCGAGGCGACCCGCCTCGTGCTAAGAAGTGCCGCTCAGTAGATGCCGACCCGGCTCCATCCCATCACCGCCGCCTCGATCGCGCATGCGCCGCCGCCCTGCGTCGGGTGTGTGTTCTGGCAGTCGCGGTCCGAGCGCACCGCTGCGAAGGGGAAATGGGCCGAGCGGATGGAGGACGACTGGGGCCCTTGGGGCACGTTGTACTACGACGACGGCGATCGCCTGCTGGGGTTTATCCAGTACGGGCCGGCGGGCCACTTTCCGCGTGCGGACGAGCTCCCAGCGGGTCCCCCTTCCGACGACGCCGTCCTCATCACGTGCGCCTATCTCGTCGACCCGACCGCGCCGTGGGCGATCCAGAGCCTGTTCCTGTCGGTGATCGGCGAGGCACGCGACCGTAAGGCGAAGGCGATCGAGACCTTCGCGTACCGCTATCCGGAGGGTGTGAGCGCCTACGAGCGCTTCCTCGTCCACCGGACGATCTTTCCGTCTGACTTTCTCGCCGACCTCGGGTTCTATCCCGTCCGCTGGGACGGCGAGGTCGCGCTGGCCCGGCTCGAGCTCGGCGGGCTTCAGCCGGTGACGGAGGGTTCGACCGCGCTTCTGTGGCGCAAGGTCAAGGAAGTGCTGACACCCGCGCCCGTCCCTCAGCGGCCGTAAGCCGGGGTCACGGGCTCGACACATTCCGCGCGCCACATGCGCGCCGGAGGGGGCTACGCTTGAAAGCGGGTGGTGGCTCGGGGTGGCCCCAGGAGCTACGCGCGCACCAGCCGCCGCTCGAGGAGGGCGTCCGCGATCTGGACGGCGTTGAGCGCAGCGCCCTTGCGGAGGTTGTCGTTCACGCTCCAGAGCGCGAGCCCTGACCCACTGGCAGTGTCGGCGCGAATCCGCCCGACGAGGATCTCGTCGCGACCGGCCGAGTCCTTCGGCGTCGCGTAGTCCTGCAGCGCCACGTGCGGCGCCGATCCGAGGACATCACGCGCTTCTCCCGCCGAGAGCGGCTCCGTCGTCTCGATCCAGATCGCCTGCGCATGGCCCACGAGCACGGGCACCCGGACGCACTGCGCCTGCAGCGGCAGGTCAGGGAGGCCGAGGATCTTCCGCGTCTCGGCCCGAAGCTTCGACTCCTCCGAGAACTCCTCGCCCTCGAGATCCCAGTCCATCGCCAGGTCGCCCTCGGCGGGCTCGGTGGCGCGAAGCCTCTCGATCCCTGCGTCGCCGATGCCGGACATGGACTGATACGTCGCAAGGCGCACCGAGGTGAGACCGGCCGCTTCGTGCAGCGGCTTGAGCACACACGAAAGCTGAATCGCCGAGCAGTTCGGATTCGCGACGATCTCGTCGTGGTCGAGCGCGGAGTCGTTCACGCCCGCAACGACCAGCGGCACGCCGTCCGTCAGGCGGTATGCGTCCGACTTGTCGATGCACACCGTGCCGCCCCCGACGGCATGGGGGACGAGCTCGCGGCTCGCTTCCGTGCCGACCGAGAAGAAGAGGAGGTCGAGATCGCCGGCGCCGAGGCTCTCCTCGGTCGCCTCCTCGACGCTCAGCTCGCCGTCGCCGTACGGCACCTGCTTCCCCGCCGAGCGTGCCGACGCGAAAGCGCGCACGTTCTCGAGCCCGCGCTCGGCGAGGAGTCCGAGCGTGACGGTGCCGACCGCTCCCGTCGCTCCGACGACGCCGACCCTAGTCATGCGCGCGCTCCGCCTCGACGGAGGAGAGCTCGAAGGCCTCGTGGAGCGCGACCACGGTTCGCTCCACATCCCCCTGCGGGACGTAGAAGGCGATCTTGATCGGCGAGGTGGCCACGAGATCAGGCTCCACTCCGAGGTCGCGCAGCGTCTGGAACGTCCGCGCCGCGATCCCCGGATGGCTCTTCATTCCAGCGCCGACGACGCTCACCTTCCCCAGGCCGTCGCGCTCCTCCCAGTTCGCGTCCAGGCGTGTGAGCGCGTCCTCCGTCGCGGCGCGGTCTTCGATCGGCGCCGAGAAGACAATGTCGTCCCCGGTCTGGATGATCGTGTCGACGCTGACCGAGGCACTCGCAAGAGCGTCGAAGAGGTCGGCGCGCTCGGCCCCGGAGACGCGGTACACCGCCTCCTCGAGGGTGTGCGTGACGCCTGAGATCATCGCCTTCTCGAGCATCCGCTCGTCCTCCTCCGTGACCCACGTGCCCTCCTCGCCGGTGAAGGTGGAGCGCACGTGCAGCTTGACGCCGTGGTTCCGCGCGAACTCGACCGAGCGTAGCGCAAGCACCTTCGCGCCCGAGGCGGCCATCTCGAGCATCTCCTCGTAGCT
>JBKPRJ010000033.1:0-12726 GCA_046734455.1 Actinomycetota bacterium
CCGATGTCCTGGCCCTGCGAGAGCTGGGCCTGGTACTTGCCGAACCACTCCTCGTTGTCGTTGACCTCTTCGATGTAGCGGACGTTCACGCCGCTCTGCGCGGTGAACTCGTCGAGGGATGGGCGCTTCTTGCCCTTCTGGTCGATGTAGAGCGGCCAGTTCGCGAAGACGAGTGTGTCCGCGAGTTGCTGCTTGACCTCGGTCGAGGCCCCGCCTGCGTTGTTCGTCTGCCCCGAGATCCCGCCGCCTCCGCCGCAGGCCGCAATGAGGGCCGGAAGACTGAGTGCGCTCGCGCCGACCGCGGCGCGCTTGAGGAACAGGCGTCGGGTGATCGGGTCGTTCAACCGGGGGTCGGTCATTCGCTTTTCTCCTTTTCGGAATCGACCACGAACGTGGAATCTGGGTTCCACGAAAGAGTTACCTGGTCGCCGGGGTGGACTGCCGCAGCGCCGGCGTCGCTGTTTTGCACGTAGACCGTGACCGGGCCGTGCGGGGTGCTCACGATGTACTGGGTGGAGACACCGATGTACGCGCGCTCGCTGATCTCTCCGCTGAGCGCGTTCTCTTCCATGCGCCCGAGCCGGATCTTCTCCGGCCTGATGCCGACGGCGACCGGGCCCTGCTTGTCCGCCGCACCGGGCGCGCGGATGACGGTCCCGTCCTCGAGGCGAACCGTCCCATCGCCGTTCGAGACACCTTCGAGCAGGTTGGAGACGCCGAGGAACCGGGCGACGAACGGCGTCGCAGGCCGCTCGTAGAGGTCGTCTGGGGAGCCGAGCTGCTCGATGTGGCCGTCGCTCATGACGGCGATCGAATCGGCCATCGTCATGGCCTCCTCCTGGTCGTGCGTCACGTGGATGAACGTGATGCCGACCTCCTGCTGGAGGCCTTTGATGAAGAGCTGCATCTCCTTGCGGAGCTTGAGGTCGAGGGCGCCGAGCGGCTCGTCGAGGAGGAGCACCTGGGGCCTGTTCACGAGCGCCCGGGCGAGTGCGACGCGCTGCTGCTGGCCGCCGGAGCACTGGCGCGGCTTGCGCCGGTCCATCCCCTTGAGCTGGACGAGGTCGAGGATCTCGGTGACGCGCTTGCGAACCTCGTTCTTGTCGACGCCGCGTCGGCGCAGGCCGAAGGCGACGTTCTCGAAGACGGTCAGGTGCGGGAAGAGCGCGTAGCTCTGGAACACGGTGTTCACGTCCCGCTTGTACGGCTGCAGGTCTGTGACGTCGCGGTCGCCGAGGTAGATCGTGCCCTCGGTCGGCTCCTCGAAGCCGCCGATCATCCGGAGCGTCGTCGTCTTCCCGCAGCCGGATGGGCCGAGGAGAGCGAAGAAGCTGCCACGCGGGACCTCGAGCGTAAGCGCGTCCACGGCGACGATCTCGTCGAACCGCTTCGTGACCTCCTCGAGGCGGACGTCCGGTGGGGAAGCGTCGCCGCCCGCCGTCGCCGGCGGCTGTACTTGCTCCTCGACTGCTATCTCAGGACCTCCGGCTCCATTAGTACGGAATGGCCAGCGTAGCCCGCGGGTGGATTCCCAACAAGCCTGAAGCGTCGTCCTATGCCCTGCGAGACGCTTGGACGCCGTGGCCTAAAGACTGAGGACCGCTACTCCCGTCGCGACAAGGACCGCTCCGGCCAGCCGCTCCGGGCCGACGGGCTCCTTGAGCACGAGGGCGGCAAAGGCCGCCGCGATGACGATGCTCGTCTCCCTGACCGCAGCCACCGAGGCGGCCGAGGCGCGCTGGAGGGCCGCAAGCACGAGGCCGTAGGCCCCGAAGGTCGCGAGCCCCGCGGCTACCGTGGCCCAGCCCCATTCCGCGCGGAGAGCCGAGCTGCCGCGGAAGCGCAGCACCCCTGCGGAGTATCCGAGCCCGGAAAGGAGCATCGAGAGCTCGAGGTAGACGAACGGCGCGGCATAGCGGATGCCGTATTTGTCCACCAGGGTGTACGCCGCGATGAAGCACGCGATCGCAAGGCCGAAGAGGACTCCCGCGGGCTCGGCCGTCCTCCGCAGCCCGCGCACGAGCAGCACGCCGATCCCGACGAGGCAGACGCCGGCGGCCTGCTGCGCCGAGCTGCCGAGCCCGAGCGCGACGACCCCGACGATGAGGACGAGCACCGGCGCCGTCCCCCGGGCGATCGGGTAGACGACCGAGAGCTCGGCGCGCACGTACGCGGCCGCGAGCAGGATCACGTACCCGAGCTGGAGGAACGACGTGACGACGATGTAGGGGATCGCGGCGGGCTCGATCCGCCACGTCAGCGCCGCCACGGGCGCGTAGGCGACGAGCGCGACGAGGAGCGCGACCGCCGTGGCCGCCTCCGGGTCCTTCGCCCGGGCGATGAGGAGATTCCAGAACGCGTGCAGGAACGCGGCGGCAAGAGCGAGCGCGAGGGCGTCCAGCGGCACGGCGATAGTCTCCCCTGCCCATGGGACGGCCGCGCGCGATCGTGTTCGACTTCAACGGGACGCTCTCGCACGACGAGCCGATCCTCTGCGAGATCTTCATCGAGCTCTTCGCCGAGCACGGGAGGCCGCTCTCGGCCCAGGAGTACTTCGACGTGCTGGCCGGCCTGTCCGACCCCGAGATCGTCCGCACCTGGCTCGGCCGCGACCACCCGGACGTCGACGAGGTGATCGAGGAGCGGATCCGCCGCTACCGCGCCGCGGTCGCCGACGGCTCGAGCGTTCCGGCCGAGCTTCGCGAAGCCGTCCGCTACGCCGCGGAACGCGTCCCGCTCGCGATCGTCTCCGGCGCTGCGCGGCCCGAGATCGAGCCCGTGATCGAGGCGGCCTGGCTCGCCGGCATCTTCCAGGCCATCGTCTGCGCCGAGGACGTCGAGAACGGAAAGCCCGCGCCGGACGGTTATCTGCGGGCGCGCGACCTTCTCGGCGCGGACATCGCCGCAGGAGACTTCCTCGTCTTCGAGGACACCGAAGCAGGGGTTGCTGCGGCAAAGTCCGCCGGCATGCGCTGCTTCGCCGTGCTCGGGACGCTCGCTCCCGAGCGCCTCTCGCAGGCGGACGAGATCGTCGAGCGGATCGACCTGCCGCTCATGCAACGGCTGCTCGAAGAGGCGTGACCCCGCTCGTCCTCGCCCACCGCGGCGCGTGCTGGGAGGCGCCCGAGAACACGCTGGAAGCCTTCGAGCTCGCGATCGCCGAGCGGGCCGACTACGTCGAGTTCGACGTCCGCGCACGCGGTGACGAGCTCGTCATCTGCCACGATCCAGGCCCTCCCGACGGCGTCCCCACCCTGGAGGAGGTGCTCGCCGCGCTCACGGGCAGGGTCGGCCTCTGCGTCGAGGTGAAGGAGGAGGAGACGACGGAAGCCGTCCTCGACGCGCTCGAGCGCCACGGCGTGGAGCCCGAACGCTTGCTCGTCGTCTCCTTCCAGGCCCGTGCGCTCGAGACGGTCGCCCGGCGCCGGCCGGAGATCCGTTGCGTGCTGCACACGAACGACCCGCTCTCCGCCGAGCGGTTCTGGGGAATCGGGTTCGAGGAGCCGGCGCGCGCCGAGTGGATCGCGGATGCTCAGGCACGCGGGCTCGCGACGACGGTCTTCACCGTCAACGAGCCGGAGCGGATGCGCGAGCTCGCAGGGCTCGGCGTCACGGGGATCTTCACGGACCGGCCGGGACTTGCTCGGCAGACGCTGGCTCGCTGAGAGCCAACACACGCCCTCCGTCCGCTGGGAAGCTGGCCGCCACGCGTGTGCCGACCGGCAGCTCGGCGGCCTTCGAGCCGGGAAGGTCGGCCGAGAGCTCGTTGTCTCCGGCGTCCACCTTCACGCGGGTGATCGCGCCGAGGAAGATGTGGGCGACCACCTCGCCGACCAGAGCCGAGGACGCCGCGCCCTCCGCCCGCTGCAGCTCGAGGATCTCCGGCCTGACGAGGACGAGCACGCGCTCGCCGAGCGGGAGGTCGCGCGTGTGGGTGACGGGCACCATCGTCCCGTTCACGTCGATCTGGCCGCTCTCGGCGACGGTTGCTTCGAGGCGGTTCATCGTGCCGATGAACTCCGCGACGAACGGTGTGCCGGGCGCGTTGTAGATCTCCGCCGGAGAGCCGATCTGCTCGATCCGCCCGTGCGAGAGGACGGCCACGCGGTCGGAGACCGAGAGGGCCTCCTCCTGATCGTGCGTGACGTAGAGCGTCGTGATGCCGAGCTGGGTCTGCAGGCGGCGGATCTCCTCGCGCAGCTGAACGCGCACCTTCGCGTCGAGGGCCGAGAGCGGCTCGTCGAGGAGGAGGACGCGCGGCTCGATCGCGAGCGCTCGGGCGAGCGCGACCCGCTGCTGCATCCCGCCTGAGAGCTGGTGCGGATAGCGCTTCGCCGCAGCGGTGAGGCCGACGAGCTCGAGCAGCTCCTCCACGCGCTTCCGCCGCTCGGCGCCCGGCTGCCCGCGCACCCGAAGGCCGAACTCGACGTTGTCCGCCGCATTCATGTTCGGGAAGAGCGAGTAGGCCTGGAAGACCATGCCCATGTCGCGGCGGTTGGGCGGCACGTGCGTCAGGTCCTTGCCCTCGACGACCACGCGCCCGGAGGTCGGGCGCTCGAACCCGGCGACGATCCGAAGCGCCGTCGTCTTCCCGCATCCCGAAGGGCCGAGCAGCGACAGGAACTCGCCGGCCTCGAGGGCGATGTCGATCTCGTGGATCGCCGTGAAGTCGCCGAACTCCTTGTGCAGCTTCTCGAGCTCGAGATATCCCATCAGCGGGCTCCTCCCACTTGCACGGCCGCGCGCCCGGGTCGGCGCCCGACGAGCAGGATCCCGAGGAGCGCCAGCCACGTGATTCCGAACGAGATGATCGTGAGCGCTGCGGCCGGGTTCGCCTTCGTCTGGCCGATGTAGTTGATGTAGGTCGGGAAGGTGTTGAAGAGCGCCAGGCTCGCCATCGTGAACTCGCCCATGACGAGGGCGAACGTGAGGAACGCGCCGGCGAGCGCGCCGGTGAGCACGTTGGGCAGGATCACGCGCCAGAGCGTCCGTGTCCACCCCGCGCCCAGGCTCTGCGAGGCCTCGGTAAGCGTGTGCACGTCGATGGCGCGGAATGCGTTGTCGAGCGCGAAGAACATGAACGGGAATCCGAGGACGACGTAGCCCGGGACGAGGTAGTAGGGCGAGCCCAGGTACTTCGCCGGCACCCACTGGTAGTTGTAGACGTAGAGCAGCCCGACGATGAGGACGATCGGCGGGACGACGAACGGGAGCGCGCAGAGGAACTGAACGAGCGGGCGGAACTGCGGCAGCCGCAGGTGCACCCAGTAGACCGTGGGGATGAAGAGGAGCAGCGCCACGATGATCGTCGCGATCGCAAGCTTCAGCGAGAGGAAGAACGTGTCACGGAACGCGGGGTCGTCGAAGATCTCCCGGTAGGCGGCGAAGCTGTAGGAATCCCCGTCCTTGAGGCTGAACTCAGCCGTCGCGGCAAGCGGCACGAAGAAGTAGATGACGCCGACCGCGATCCAGAACCACCCCGACCTGGTCATTGCACTGTCCTCCGCCAGCGCGAGGCTCTGCGCTCGAGCACGAAGTAGATCGCCATCGCGACCGCGATGACGATGACCATCCCGAACGCGAGCGCGTACGCCTGGTGGGGATCGGAGAGCACGTTGCCGCTGATGAGCTCGCCGATCTTGAGCGGGACGAGCGGGATGTGGCCGGACGTGAGCGCGTACGCAGTCGCGTAGGCCGCGAACGAGCCGCCGAAGAGGAGCACCATCGAGCCGAGGATGGACGGCAGCAGCACCGGCACGCCGACGTAGAGCCAGTACTGCGTCGAGCTCGCGCCGAGGTTCGAGGCGGCCTCACGCCACTCCGCTTTCAGGCCGTCGATGGCGGGGGCGATGATGATGATCATCAGCGGGATCTGGAAGTAGAGGTAGGTGACGACCAGCCCCCAGAACCCGAACAGCGTGAAGCCGTGGTCGTACGGGTTGAGGCCCATCGAGTCGAGCGCCCGCGTGGCGAGGCCGACGGTCCCAAGGGTGGAGATGAACGCGAAGGCGAGCGGGACGCCGCCGAAGTTCGCCGCCACCCCGGAGAAGGTGAGAAACGCCGGCCTGAGCAGCCTCGGCGCCCCCGGCGAAAGTGCGGCGTAGGCGATCAGGAACCCGAGCGCGCCGCCGAGGAGAGCGGTGATCAGGCTGATCTCGACGCTCTTCACGTACGCGTCGAGCGACGCGCCCTTGAAGATGTCCTTGACGAACTCGGTCGTGAACTCGCCGTCCTGTGTGCGGAACGCGCCGATGAGAAGCGCGCCCGCGGGCACGAGCAGGAATGCCGCAGCCCACGCGAGGAACGGGACGAGCCCGAGCCAGGCGAGAGGGAAACGCCGCCCGGCCTGCCGGGGTGCGGCGGGCCGGACGGCGTCGATCGATTCCGCAGTTGCGGCCAGGGCCTACCCCGCGACCGCGTCCCAACCGTCTGCGATCACCTGCGTCGCCGCGTCGTTCTGCTCCGGCGTCGGGAACTGGACGTCCGTGTAGAGATCCGCCGACGGCAGCGCGTCGAGCAGCTCCTGCGGGACGACGCCCCGGTCGGAGAGATCCTGGAACCGCGCCGGGTGCGAGAAGCCCTTGAGCCAGAGCAGCTGGCCCTCGTCGGAGTAGAGGAACTCCTGCCAGAGGCGCGCCGCGAACGGATGCGGTGCGTCCGCGTTGATCGCCTGGCAGTAGAAGTTCCCGACGGCTGCATCGGACGGGACGGTCACCTCCCAGGTGATGTTCGACTTGAACTCGGAGCCGTAGGCGAGCTGCAGGTAGTCCCAGTCGATCGTGACGGGCGTCTGGCCGTTCGCCACCGTCGCCGGGGTGGCGTCCACGGTGATGAAGTTGCCCGAGTCCTTCAGCTCCTTGAAGAAGTCGATGCCGGGCTGGATGTCGTCGAGGGAGCCGCCGTTCGCAACCGAGGCGGCGAAGACCGCGGCGAACGCCGAGCCCGACTCGCGGGGATCGCCGTTCAGCGCGACCTTGCCCTTGTACTCGGGCTTCTTCAGGTCAGCCCAGCTCGCGGGCAGCGCGGCGACCTTCGTGTTCGCCCCGAGCGAGACCGCGCCCCAGTAGTCGCCGACCCACGCGCCGTCCGCGTCCTTCAGGTCGTCGGGGATCGTGTCCCACTGGGAGTTCTTGTAGTTGGCATAGAGACCGCCGGTCTTGCCCTCCGCGGCGAAGGACGGCCCGACGTCGAGAACGTCGGGAGCCCGGTCCTGGCCCTTCAGCGACTTGACGGCCTGGTTCTCCTCCGCCGACGAGCCGTTCGGATTGGCGTTGTTGATCTTGATGCCGTACTTCGACTGGAACGTGTCCATGATCTCGCCGTAGTTCGCCCAGTCGGGCGGCAGCGCGATCGTGTTCAGCGTCCCTTCCTCCTTGGCGGCCGCGACGAGGTCGTCCATGGAGATGTCCGTGCCCGAGGCCGGGACCGACGGAGCTCCGCCGCTCGTCCCCGTCGCGCCGCTCGTACTCGTCTCGTCCCCCCCACACGCAGCCGCGATCGCGGGCAGCGCTGTCAACCCGGCTCCGAAGACCACACCGCGTCGCAAGAGCGATCTCCTCGTGAGCCGGGACTCCTCCAGAGCCCGCTTGACGCGCTCTTCCAACTCGCGATCCTGCATGTGATCCTCCTCGCGTCCGATTGGGTGTCCGATGCTCTCACGGAGTTAGGCTCCCTTCAAGATGCCACCACACGTTTTTGACCAGACGGGCACCTGGCTCAAGTGCGCGCTGCACGCGCACACGACCAACTCGGACGGAGAGCTTTCACCGGGTGATCTCGTGCGCCATTACGAGGAAGCCGGGTACGACGCGCTCGTCATCACCGACCACTGGATCCGCACCGTGGAGCCCTCGACCGAGCGCCTGCTGGTGATTCCCGGAACCGAGCTCGACGCTCTGAGACGGGATGGGAAGAGCTATGCGCACGTGCTCGCTCTCGGCGTCGAGTCGGATCCCGAGCCGCCGGCTGCGGACTTCCCCGGCCTCGAGGAGACCGTGGCGTGGGTGCGCGCCTCGGGCGGCGTGCCGTTTGTCGCGCACACCTACTGGAGCGGCCTGCGCACCGACGAGTTCGAGGGGATCGAGGGCCTTGCGGGCCTCGAGGTCTACAACGCCGGCTGCGAGCTCGAGGTCGGGCGCGGCCACGCCGCTCTCCACTGGGATGAAGCCCTCGAGGCAGGGCGCGAGCTCCTCGCGATCGCGACCGACGACTCCCACCATCCCGGGCGCGACAGCGGTCACGCGTGGGTCTGGGCGCGCTGTGAGGAGACGAGCGCCGAGGCGGTCCTCGCCGCGCTGGACTCGGGTTCCTTCTACAGCTCCACGGGCCCCGAGATCGAGAAGCTCGAGACGGACGGCGACGACGTCGTCCTTCGCTGCACCCCGGCGCGCAGCGTCACCCTCCTGACCGGCCGCACGAAGGGCGCGCGCGTGAACGCCGGCGAAGGCGCCTACATCTACTCCGGCGAGGTGCTCGGGACGAACGGCGACGGGCTCGTCACAGAGGCCCGCCTCACGCGCCCGCGCGGAACGCGCCACGGACGCCTCGAGGTCGAGGACGAAGCCGGCCGGCGCGCCTGGACGAACCCGCTATGGCCCTAGAGTGGCGCGCCGAGGCTCTGGAGGAGCTCGCGGGCCGCGAGTTCGACCTCCTCGTCGTGGGAGCCGGGGTCATCGGGGCCGGGATCGCCAACGAAGCGGCGAGCGCCGGCCTCGCTGTTGCGCTCGTGGACAAGGGCGACTTCGGCGCGGCGACGTCGAGCTCGTCCTCGAAGCTCATCCACGGCGGCCTGCGCTACCTGCGCCTGGGCGACGTGCGGCTCGTCCGCGAAGCCCACAAGGAGCGCCGTGCGCTCATGCGCGTCGTCGCCCCGCACCTCGTCCGGCGCCTGCCCTTCCTCTTCCCCGTCTACGAGCACGGGCCGTACCGCGCCTTCACGATCCAGACGGGGCTCTGGATGTACTCGACGCTCGCGCGGGAGCGCCTCGGCGGGCTCGTCCCTCCGGAACGGTCGCGGCGAAGCGTCCCTCCCCTCCGGCTGGAGGGGCTGCGGGGCTGCGGGCTGTACGCCGATGCCTGGACGCACGACAGCCGGCTGTGTCTCGCCAACGTGCGTGCCGCCGGCGACGCGGGCGCGACCGTCCTCAACTACGCGGAGGTGACCGAGCTCCGCAAGGCTGATGGGCACGTGGCAGGAGCCGAGCTTCGCGACGTGCTCGCCGGCGAGACCGCGAGTGTACGCGCAAGGGTCGTGATCAACGCGACGGGGCCGTGGGTCGACCGGCTACGCCGGCTCGAGGATCCGGCCGCTGCGCCGTCGATCCGCCTCAGCAAGGGTGCCCACGCGCTGCTTCGGCTCGAACAGCCGTGGACCGCGGCGCTGACGATCCCGCACGACACCGTGCGCGTCTCCTTCGCGGTTCCCTGGGAGGGGATGCTTCTCCTGGGGACGACCGACACGCTCTACGAGGGCGAGCCCGACGACGTGGCGGCGGCGCCGGAGGACGTCGACCAGATCCTCGCCGAGGCGGCCGGCGCGCTCGAGCCCGGCGTTCTCCGGCCCGACGCCATTCGCTCGGTCTACGCGGGACTGCGTGTCCTCCCCGGTGCCGAGGGCTCGACCGCGAGTGCCAGGCGGGAGACGGTGTACCTGCGCGGCCCCGGCGGGATGCTCACGGTCGCGGGCGGCAAGTTGACGACCTATCGCCGCATCGCGCTCGAGGCGCTGCGGCAAGTACGCGGCGAGCTCGGGCTGCATCGCCTTGCGGGCCGCCCCGTTCCGCTGCCGGGCGCCGAGGGGCTTGGAGAGGCAGGCGTCCACCTCGCCCGCGCGTATCCCGACCTCGAGCCGGCGCTCCGCTCGCACCTCTCCCATCTCTACGGAAGTCTCGCCGAGGAGGTGCTGGAGGGGGCGGCCGACGATCCCTCCCTCCTCGAGCGGCTCAACCCCGAGGCGCCCGACGTCGCCGCGCAGGCCGTCTACGCCCAGCGGCGCGAATGGGCGTGTACGCCGGAGGACATCATCAGGCGCCGCACGACGCTCGAGCTCCGGGGCCTGCGGCCGACGACGAAGCTGGCCGAAGTCCTCCGCTAGAGCTCGACGATCACGGTTTTCGTCTCCGTGAAGGTGTCGAACGGATGGCGCCCGCCGACGCGGCCGATCCCGCTCCGCGAGCCGGCCCGGCCGCCGAACGGCAGGTGGCTTTCCCAGTAGTTGGACGATTCGTTGACGTTCACCCAGCCGGCGCGTGCGGCCTCGGCGAAGCGCATCCCGCGGCGTAGATCCTGGGTGAAGACGGACGTCAGAAGGCCGTACGGCGAGGCGTCGATGAGCGCGAGCGCCTCCTCCTCGTCCTTGATCGTCGCGATCGGGACGATGGGGCCGAACGTCTCCTCGGTGGAGACCTCCATGTCGTGGGTCACTCCGGCGAGGACCGTCGGCTCGTAGTACAGGCCGGTCGGATACCCCGCGGCGCGATTGCCGCCGGAAACCACCTCGGCCCCGCGCTCGACCGCCTCGCCGATGTGGCGGTCCATCTTCTCCGCCACGGGCTCGTTGTTGAGCGGGCCCATGGTCGTCTCGTCCGCAAAGGGATCGCCGAGCCGTATCTCCTTGGCCATCGCGGCGGCGAGCTTGTCGAGATAGGCGTCGTGCACGGACTCGTGGACGAGGAAGCGCTCGCCCGCGGTACAGCTCTGGCCCGCGCAGAGAAAAGACGCGACCAGCGTGGCCGCCACGGCCTTGTCCAGATCGGCGTCCTCGAGGACGACCACCGGCCCGTTCCCGCCCATCTCGAGGAGAAGCGATTTCCCTGCAGCCCGCTCGGCGACCTTGTAGCCCGTCGTGATCGAGCCGACGAAGCCGACCGCGTGCGTGTCGGTGCTGCCGGCGATCTCGTCGCCGACGACGGCGCCCTGCCCGGTAACGAAGTTGAAGACACCGGCAGGAAGCTCGGCCTCGGCGATGCACTCTGCGAGCTTCACACCGGCGACCGACGTCGTCGGCGCAGGCACCCAGACGACAGCATTGCCCGCAGCGAGCGCGGGCGCGACGACCTCGGCCGGCATCGTGTACGGCCAGTTCCACGGGGTAATCACGCCGACGACACCCTTCGGCACGCGGTAGACGAGCACCCGCTTGTCGGCGCTGACCGACGGCGGCATGGTCCCCTCCAGCCGCCGCGCGTCGGCGGCCGCCATGAGCCAGTACTGCTGGAGCTCGTCGACCTCGTCGTAGGCCTCGGCCTTGAGCGGCTTGCCCTGGTCGAGCGTCAGCGTGCGCGCGAGATCGTCGCGCCGCTCGCCCACGACCGCAGCGATACGCTCCATCGCCTCCGCGCGCTCGAAGGCTGAACGCGCCGCCCAGTCGCGCCAGGCGGCGTTGGCGGCCTTCATCGCGCGCTGCGCGTCCTCACGTGTGCCGGCCGGCACGCTGCCGAGGCTCTCCCCCGTCGCAGGGCTCGTCGCGTCCATGCGCTCGCCGGACTCGCTGTCCACCCACTCGCCCGCGATGTACATGCGGTGCTCCACAGCGCGAGTCTGCCGATTCAACTGTCGGCTTGGCAAGCCGATATTCGCCGTGTGACAAACGATGTCGACAGAGCTCGCAGAGCGCTCGAGGAGCGGAAAACCGACGAGGCCCTCATCCTCCTTTGGAACGCAATCGAGCCGGCGCGGCTGGCCGGTGACGAAACGGCCCTTCGCGAAATAGCCACGCTCGCGCAGTCATTTCCGAACAAGGAGGCTGCCGATCTCGTCGCTGCGACCGGGGTCGATCCCGCCGCGGCGCCACCCGAGAAAACGGAGCAACCAGCTACGCCAACGACCACACGGCGGAGGCTTCGGCCGTCGCTGATATGGGTCGCAGCCGTTCTGCTCGTGGCGATCGTCAACCTAGCCCAGAACTTCGTGCCTGAAGGCGCTCGCACGACCAAGCACACGGAACCGCCTGCCGGGGCGGAGCCCGTCACGCCGGGATTGCACCTCGTCCCGATGGGCGCGTATCCATCCGAAGCGCTCGGAGCTGTGGCCGAGACCATAGGGCCCTCAGCCGGCATCCTCTTCGTCCGGCGCGCAGTTTCGCTCGATGCTTCGACCTATGATCCGATGCGGAAGCAGTACGTGGCCGAAAGGCTCCTGGCCGAGCTGAGGCAGAACTTCCTGCTCACAGGGCCGCAAACCCTGATCATCGGCGTGACGTCTCGCGACATGTACGCAGGTCGGCGCATGCTCGAGCCGCGAGTGTCCGTGGCGCGCTCCGACGACGGCATCTTCGTCGTCATCTCGACCTACGGATTCGGGGTTCGCGCGCAGGACCTCAGGGCCGCGCTCGAGCGAGCAATCCTGAAGGAGCTCCACCGCGCGCCGACTGAGCCTCAGGTCTGAGCATCCAATTTGCTCCGAAGGGCGTATGGACTGCAGCGCGTCCTTCTCCCCCTCGGACGCTCGAAGAAAGGCGGGGGGCTGCGGCGCCCGTCCGCCTCTCGCTTTGTCCACACCGGGGTCAGACCCCGATGTCGGGAACGGCCATGACGCATGCAACGCGGGACCGCTCGTAGCGGCCAAAGGTGTCACCGAAACTCGGCAAGCTTTCAACAACGGGGTCAGACCCCGGTGTCCGAAAGGGCCGGCGCGGCCGTTGCTCTCAGGCCCTCGCTAACGGAGCAGCAAGAGGAGCGCGACGCCGAGCGCGAGGACGACGACGCTGGCGATGAGCGCGGCGAGGCT
>JBKPRJ010000034.1:0-12888 GCA_046734455.1 Actinomycetota bacterium
TCGGTCTCGCGCAGCGTCTTCATCAGCTGCAGGAAGTCTGACGGCTCCTCACATTCGAACGCGGTCATGAACTCCTGGTCGTCGATCCCGAACGAGTACGTCGTGTGGTTCGTGATCGTGACGAAACGGCTGCCGACGGCAGCGTGCTCCTGCATCGCGCGGCGGCGGTCGTCCATGGGCAGCGCGTACCACTCCCGCTTCTTCACGAAGGGGTAGACGACGAGATAGGGGGCTCCGCGCGGGACGACACGGCGCGGCCGCTTGCTCTTCTGCTCGAAGTACTGAGAAGGCTCCGCTGCGGCCAGATACGAGTACGGCGTGGTCAGGTAGGGCGCGAGCGGTGTCCCGTTGAGGTCGGTGGCCAGCTCGCGGAGGTCGTCGTAGCGATCGGTCAGCTTCCAGAGCATGAAGTCGACCTCAGGGCGAACGCCCACGAAGCTGTAGGAGCGAAGCTCCATCCGCTCGTGCCAGGCCGCCGCGACCTCGGCGAAGGCCTCCTTGCCGGCGTTGCGCTCCTCGATCGGGAGGCGCAGCCAGGCGGGATCCGCCTTGTACAGCGTGTACGCGACGTATTGCGTCGAGGTCTCCACGGCCACGGCGCAATCGTAGCCGCTTGCGTTACGCCTTTCGTCCTACCTTCGAAGAGCGGGCCCGTTCTTCACGCGGGCTGTGGTGCGGGCCCGCACCCCTAGTCGGCGACTGCGAGGGTGACGCCGGCCTCGGGCACCTGGCGGACGTCGGCCCGCGAGGCGAAGAGGCCTTCCTTCGACATGAGGAAGAGCTCGGGGATGATCTCCGCGCGCACCTGGCCGTTGGCGAAGACGCGCACGACCGAGCTCTGCGAGACGACGACGGCAATCGCGTTCGTCTGCCGGCTCACGGATGCCGCGGCGGCGTGGCGCGTGCCCAGGCCGGGGAGGAAATTCTCCGGTGCGCCGACCTCGACGTCGACGTAGCGGCCCGCGGAGACGAACGTGCCGTCGTCCCGGACGACGAAGCCACCGTCGAGCTGGGCGAGCTCCTTGACGGTCTCGCGGAACTCGGGGCGCTCGACGTGAAGGAGCTCCTCCGAGTGCCCGTAGAGCGGGTCGAGGAGGAGCGAGCGCGACTGGGCGAGGACGGTATCCACGTCGCCGATGACGAAGAGGGTGCCGACCTTGCGGCCCTCGCGCCCTTCGCGCGCGAGCTCGACCGCGAGGTGGACGACGCTCTCGAGCGTCCGGCGCCGCTTCTCGCTGCAGTGGGTGCTGCGGCACACGGAGCCGTACGTGGCCTCGAGGAACTCGGGCTGGGCGTTCGTGGCCATGCTCTAGGTAACAACCCCCGGCCGGGCGCTCGTATTCCCCAGGCTAGGCTTGAAGGGGAATGACCACGACCGCAGAAAGCCGCACGGAGCGCATCGAGGCGCAGCTCAAGGGCATTCCGGCGAGGCCGGGCGTGTACCTCTACCGCGGCGCCAATGACGCGGTTCTCTACGTGGGCAAGGCGAAGTCGTTGCGCTCACGCGTGCGCTCGTATTTCCGCGGCGGCGACTCGCGCCCGGGCCTCGAGAACCTGACCGAGCGGGTGGAGCGGATCGAGGTGATCGTCACGTCGAACGAGACCGAGGCGTTCCATCTCGAGCAGAACCTCATCCGCCGGCACCGGCCGCCGTTCAACGTCCGGCTTCGCGACGACAAGTCGTATCCGTACATCGCCGTGACCGTCGAGGACGACTTTCCGCGCGTCATGTTCACGCGCGAACGCCACCGCCGGGGCGTCGTGTACTTCGGCCCCTACGCGAACGCGAAGAAGGTGCGGGAGACCCTCGACGTCCTCAACCGCGTCTTCCCGTACCGGCCCTGCGAGGGCCCGCAGCCGGGCCGGCACTCCGGCATCCCGTGCCTCGACTACCACATCGACCGCTGCCTCGCGCCCTGCGTCGGCTACGTGTCCAAGGAGGACTACCGGGAGATCATCGAAGGCGTGATCGAGTTCCTCTCGGGCGAGACAAGGCCGATTCTGCGCGAGCTCGAGGGCAAGATGCGCGCGGCGGCGGAGGAGCAGGACTTCGAGGCGGCCGCTCGCTACCGGAACCGCCTCTACTCCGTGCGCCACCTGGCCGAGCGGCAGGCGGCGGACAAGCGCGCGATCGGGACGGTCGACGTCATCGGGATTGCCGTGGGGGACGGGGACGCCGCCGTGCAGGTCTTCCCCCTTCGCGGAGGCCGCCTCACCGACCGGCACAGCTTCTTCCTCGAGAACGTGGCCGGACAGGACCTGGATTCGCTCCTCGAGGCGTTCGCGCTCGAGTACTACGGCAGCGCGCCGAGCATCCCGCCGCAGATCATCGTTCCCCCGCAGACGCGGCCGAGCGGGGCGCTTTCGGAGTTCCTGTCGGAAGAGCGCGGCTCACGCGTGGAGGTGCGCCCGGCGCAGCGCGGCGAAAAGCGTCGGCTCCAGGAGCTGGCGCAGCAGAACGCAGAGCTCGCGCTCGAGCACGACACAGCCCAGACCGAGCGCAAGCGCCTCCGCCGCATCGAGGCGCTCGAGGAGCTCCGCGAGTCGCTGAACCTCGAGAGCCTTCCGCTCCGCATCGAGTGCTTCGACATCTCCAACATCCAGGACCAGGCCCCGGTCGGCTCGATGGTCGTTTTCCAGGACGCCCTGCCGAAGAAGGCGCACTACCGCAAGTTCGGCATCCGCAAGGAGGGCGGACAAGACGACTTCGCGATGATGGCCGAGGTGATCTCGCGCCGCTTCGCGCGCGCCAAGCCCGCGACGACGATGGAGGAATACGACGAGGGCTTCGCGTCCGTTCCGAATCTCGTCGTCATCGACGGCGGCAAGGGACAGCTCTCAGCCGCTCTCTCCGCCATGCAGGCCTACGACCTGCCGCGCGTGGCCGTGATCTCCTTGGCGAAGAAAGAGGAGGAGGTCTTCGTGCCCGGCCGGCCGAACCCGATCGTCCTCGATCCTGCGTCGCCGGGGCTCCAGCTGCTGCAGCGGGTCCGCGACGAGGCGCACCGGTTCGCGCTCGGCTTCCATCGCCAGCGCCGGGACTCCCGCGCCCACGAATCGATTCTCGACGCGCTCCCGGGTGTGGGGCCCGCGCGCCGCCGCGCGCTCATCCGGCACTTCGGCTCGCCGGAGCGGATCCTCGCGGCGGGACCGGAAGAGTTCGAGGGCGTGCCGGGGGTGCCGGCGAAGACGGGGCGCCAGATCTACGCCGCGCTGCACAAGGCCGGGCGGGCATAGCCGAGCCTGCGGCGGCGGAGCCGCCGGAGCAGGCGCAGGTCGGCCCGCGGGCGGCGCTGGACCTCATCGGGTCGCGGCAGTTCGGCCCGTACTTCTTCGGCAACGCGCTATCGGCGAGCGGAACCTGGTTCCAGAACCTCGCCGCCGCGATCCTCGTCTTCCGGCTGACCGGGTCGGAGCTCCTGCTGGGCGTCCTGACGTTCTGCCAGTTCGCGCCGATTCTCTTTCTGGCCCCCTGGACGGGCAGCGCGGCCGACCGCTTCGACCGGCGCCGGCTGCTGCTCGTCACGCAGCCCATGGCGGCGGCGCTGTCCGGCGTGCTCGCGCTCGTCACCGCCCTCGATCTCGCCACGACGCCTCTCGTCATCTGCTTCGGGCTCGCCCAGGGAGTCGTGACGGCGTTCTCCACGCCGGCGCAGCAAGCGCTCTTCGTCTCGCTCGTGACGAGACGCGAGGTGCCGACGGCGGTCGCACTCAACTCCATGACGTTCAACATCGCGCGCGCCGTCGGGCCCGCGACGGCCGCGGCGGTCATCGCCACGCTGGGCATTGCGACCGCGTTCGCGCTCAATGCTGTGTCCTACCTCGTCTTCGTCGTGGCGCTCACGCTGGTCCGGCCACGGCGCCAGGAACGGCCGGAAAGCTCCAGGCTCCGCGACAGCTTCGAGCTGCTCCGGCGCGAGCCGCGGCTCCTCTACGCGCTGGGCATCGTCATGACCGTCGGGTTCGCCTCGGACCCGATCAACACGCTCGCTCCCGCCTTCGCGGACGCGTTCGGCAAGCCGGATACCTACTCCGGCTACATCATCGGCGTCTTCGGAGCTGGGGCCGTCACCGCTGCGTTCGTGCTCGCCGGACACACACCCGAGCGTCAGCGGATCATCGCCACGCTCTTCCTTCTCGTCGGCGGGGTGTGCGCGTTCTCCGTCATGCCTTGGCTCGCGCTCGCACTGCCATTTCTCTTCGTCGCCGGCTTCGGCTATCTGGCGACGAACGCCGGCGCCACGAGCTTTCTCCAGCTCGGCGTCGCAGAGACCGAGCGTGGCCGCATCATGGCTCTCTGGAGCATCGCCTTCCTCGGCCTGAGGCCGGTGGCGAGCCTCGTGGACGGCGCGATCGCGTCGGCCTTCAGCGTCCGCGTCGCCGGGGTCGTCCTGACCATCCCCGCGCTGATCGCGGCCGTGCTCTTGACGCGATTGCCGAGAGCCGAGGGCCCGGACTAGTCGTCGTCTTCGTGGCGCTCGAGAGCGCGTCGGAGGCCCGACCCGAAGCCGCCTTCCGTCTGCGGCTCGTCGCCGCGGGCGATGTCCCGCTGCCCGTCCGTCTCGGCACCGCCGAGGGCGCTCCGAAGGCCGGAGCCGAACCCGCTCTCGGGCTCCGGGGCGAGCGACTGCTCGTGAAGGCTGCTCGCGAGCGCGAGCTTCGACAGGAGGCCGTTCCTCATCAGGATCTCTCCGAGGAGGTCTCCGGTGCGGTCCTGCTCGTCAAGCGCGGCTTCGAGCTCGTCCTGCCTCAGCAGCCCACGCTGGACGAGCAGCCGGCCAAGCGGACGCCAGTAGGCGTCGTGATCGGCTTCTGAAAGCGGCGCGGACATGCAGATCCCCTACCGCGACTGTCGGCGCGGCCTCGGGCCTGCGTCATCCCTCGGATGGGTTACAGGGCGCCGTCGGCGCCGTCCGAGCCCATGAACGGATAGCGGTAATCCGTGGCCGGGACGAACGTCTCCTTGATCGTGCGCGGGCTCACCCAGCGGATGAGGTTCCACATGGAGCCTGCCTTGTCGTTCGTGCCCGATGCCCTGGAGCCGCCGAACGGCTGCTGCGCGACGACGGCGCCCGTCGGCTTGTCGTTCAGGTAGAGGTTCCCGGCCGCGTAGCGGAGCTTCTCCTCGGCGTCGACGAGCGCGAGCCGGTCGTCCGAGAAAATCGCGCCTGTGAGGCCGTAGGGAGCGGTCTTGTCGACCAGGTCGAGCGTCTCGTCCCATTTCTTCTCCGGATAGACGTAGGCGGTCACGACCGGGCCGAAGAGCTCGTCGCGGAGGAGGCGGAAGTCCGGGTCCTCGGTCTCGATCACCGTGGGCTCCACGAAGTAGCCCTCGCTGTCGTCGACGCCGCCGCCCACGACCACGCTTGACTTCGCGTGCGCCTTCGCCTCCTCGATCGCCTCCTTCTGCGTCTTGAAGGAGCTCGCGTCGATGACGGCACCCATGAAGTTGGAGAAGTCGGAGACGTCGCCGACGCGAAGCTCGCCGACCTGCGCGACCAGGCGCTCCTTGAGCTCGGGCCAGAGGTTCGACGGCGCGTAGACGCGCGAGGCGGCCGAGCACTTCTGCCCCTGGTACTCGAAGGAGCCGCGGACGATCGCGGTCGCGAGCTCTTCGACGTCCGCGGTGGGGTGCGCGACGATGAAGTCCTTGCCGCCCGTCTCGCCGACGATCCGCGGGTAGTTGCGATAGCCGGCGATCGAGTCGCCGATCGTCTTCCACATCGACTGGAAGACCGGAGTCGAGCCGGTGAAGTGCACGCCGGCGAGCTCGGGGCTCGCGAGCGCGGCGTCCCCGATCTCCTTGCCGGAGCCGTAGACGAGGTTGACCACGCCGTCGGGCAGCCCGGCCTCCTGGAGCAGCTTCATGATGTAGTAGGCGGAGAGCATCGCCGTCCCGGCCGGCTTCCAGACCGACGTGTTGCCCATGAGCGCCGGCGCGGTCGGGAGGTTCCCTCCGATGGCCGTGAAGTTGAAGGGCGTAACGGCGAAGACGAAGCCCTCGAGCGGGCGGTACTCCATCCGGTTCCACGCGCCGAGGCCTGAGAACGGCTGCTCCTGGTACACCCGGTGCATGAAGTACGGGTTGAAGCGCCAGAAGTCGATGAGCTCGCAGGCCGCGTCGATCTCGGCCTGGTGCGCGGTCTTCGACTGGCCGAGCATCGTCGCCGCGTTCAGCGTGTCGCGCCACGGGCCCGCGAGAAGCTCTGCGGCGCGGTAGAAGACCGCGGCGCGCTCCTCCCAGGGAAGGCGGTGCCAGTCCTGCCAGGCCTCGGCGGCGGCCTCGATCGCCAGCTCCACTTCCTTTGCGCCACCCTGATGGACGTTCGCGAGGACGTGGTCTTTGTCATGGGGCATGACGGCCGGCTTCAGGTTCCCGGTCGTGACCTCCTTGCCCCCGATGATGCACGGGATCTCGGGTTGTTCCCCCTTCATCTGCTCGAGGCGGAGCTGCAGGCTCGCTCGCTCCGGGGACCCGGGCGCGTACATGCGGACCGGCTCGTTGACTGGCGGAACTGGCATGAAGATTCCTGGTGCGCTCATGGGAGCCAATTATGAGCGTGCGGCGAAGAGAGTGCCGGGCGAGCGGCTTGGCTCGCGATCTTTACAATTTGCCCGTTTTAATCATCGTGTAACGATGTTAGGTTGGGCGGCGCCCCCGATACCAGCAGGCAGGCGTCTCTGTGGGGGTCGGACGCTGCTCGCCTGACGGGATGCACCCCCCTTGAAGGAGGGCCTTCATTGAAGAAGACCCTGGTTTTGCTGGGCGTGGTCGCCCTCGCGTTGGCAATCGCGGGTCCGGCCATGGCCGCCAACGCGCGCGAGGTCACGTCGGGCGATATCGAGAACAACACGATCCGCAGCGAAGACATCCGCAAGGGCACGATCGAGATGAGCGATCTCTCGGACGGCCTCAAGGATCGGCTCAAGGATCGGATCACCATCGCCACGATGCAGCTGGACTTCGGGCCGAACGGCATCGGCGGCGCATGGTGCGAGGACCCCGACATGGTCGCCATCTCGGGCGGCGCTGAGCTTTCGAGCGAGGATGTCGCCAAGGACGTGGCGGTTCGATCCTCCTGGCCGCACATCGTCGACCCGTCGAACCCGGACGACCGCAGCGGCTGGAACGTGCAGCTGAACGCGCCGTCCGGTGTCGATCCCGGCACGGTGACGCTCTACGCAGTCTGCGCGAAGGTGAAGTAGGGCCTCCAAGATGCGCCCGCGCTGGAGGGGCCTGGGCGCGCTCGGCGCAGGTGGATGCGCCGAATGAGGCGGGGCGGCTGCCGACCTGGTATCGGGGGGCCGCCCCGTTTCAGTCTCTTACCCTCCTCGCGCCGGCGCGAGCGGGCATTGTATGGACGTGCAGGTCCTGTCCTACGAGGTGCCCGGCTGGGGAGTCGGCGAGCTCTACTTCGACGCCGAACGGCTCCTCTACCACGAGCTTCCGTCGGCACGGGACACGCGGGCCGAGGCGAACGGACACCCGCTCGCGGAACGGATGCGCCGCTATTTCGCGGGCGATCCCGTCTCGTTCGAAGACGTAGAGGTCGACCTCTCCTGGGGGACGGAGTTCCAGATTGCCCTGGCCGAGGCCCTGCGCGCGGTGCCCTACGGCGAGACCGTCACGTACGGTGAGCTCGCCGCGCTCGCCGGCCGGCCGAACGCCCCGCGCGCGGCAGGGACCTTCTGCGCGGGCAACCGCTTTCCGCTCATCGTACCGTGTCATCGCGTCGTGTCGGCGGGCGGCCTCGGCGGCTACGGGTCGCTCGGCGGCGAGTACAAGCGGCGCCTCCTCGAGCTCGAGCATGCTCTCTGATGACGTCCGCGCCGAGCTCGCGGGCATCAACCCCCGCAAGGCCTGCTGCCGGCTCGCCGAGCTCTCGGCACTGATCCGCACCGCGGGCAGCGTCCACTTCCGCGGCAGCGGCCGGATCTCGCTTCACCTGGAAGTCGCAAGCCCGGCCGTGGCCCGGCGGGCGTTCGCGCTCCTGCGCTCCTACGACGTGCCTCGCGAGATCCGCACGTTCAAGAGCCAGGCGTTCGAGCACGCGACGCGCTTCCAGATCCACATCGACGACGACGCGCGCGCGCTGCAGGTGCTGAACGAGGCGGGCGTTCTCGATTCCCGGCTCGCTCCGCTGGAGCGCCCGCCGGCGCGCGTCGTCGGGCGCTCGTGCTGCCGGGCCGCGTATCTGCGCGGCGCCCTGCTCGCGTCCGGGTCCGTGAGCGGCCCGCGCAACGCGCACCTGGAGTTTCGGACAGCGAACGCCGACGGCGCGGAGCACCTCGCCTCCCTGGCGGCCGCCGAGGGGTTCCGGCTCGCCATGCACGACCGCGGCCGCCATGCCGTCGCGTACGCGAAGGCGACCGACACGATCGCGGAGCTCCTCGCCTTTCTCGGCGCCCACGAGGCTGCGCTGAGCCTGGAGGAGAGCGCGGTGGTCGCCTCGACCCGCGCCCGCGCGAACCGGCTCGCGAACGCCGACCACGCGAACATCGTTCGCGCGAGCCGGGCTGCGGAGACGCAGCTGAGGGCGATTCGCCGGCTCCAGGCGGACGGGCGCCTCGAGCAGCTCGCGCCGGAGCTGCGCGAGATCGCCGAGCTGCGGGCGAAGAATCCGACGCTGTCGCTGCGAGAGCTCGCGCGTCGCCTGAAGCCACCCGCAACGAAGGCGGCCGCCCACCGGCGTCTCTCCAAGCTGCAGAAACTAGCCGAACGATAAGTGTTGTCTTGGCAATTTCTGGATGGGTCCGGGTTGCCTTGCCCGCAGCCTGAGGGCTATGTTGGGCTGGAGCGGGTCCGCGCTCGTCGGGTGTCGGATTCAGACCCCGTCCGGCATCACGGTCCGGAGTGCGGTTCAACCGGAGGGGGAGGTCGTCCTCGGAGCTTCCCCTCCGGCCCGCTCGCTTAGAATCGTCGGGGCTGGGGGAGAGCGAACTGGGAGTGTGTAGATGGCCCTGCGCGTAGGCATCAATGGTTTCGGGCGAATCGGGCGGAACTTCTTCCGCGCCGCGCGAGCGCGCGGCGCCGATGTCGAGATCGTGGCGGTGAACGACATCGGAGACGCCAAGACGATGGCGCACCTGCTCAAGCACGACTCGGTGCTGGGAGCGCTCGACGCGGAGGTCGAAGCCTCCGACGGAGCGATCAGCATCGACGGGAAAGAGTTCAAGCTCCTCACCGAGCGCGATCCTGCTGCGCTCCCCTGGGGCGACCTCGGCGTGCAGGTCGTGCTCGAGTCGACCGGCCTCTTCACGAAGCGCGATGCCGCCGAGAAGCACCTCGACGCCGGCGCGGAGAAGGTGCTGATCTCGGCGCCTGCGACCGATCCCGACGTGACACTCGTCCTCGGCGTCAACGACGACGCCTACGACAAGGAGAACCACCGGATCGTCTCCAACGCTTCCTGCACGACGAATTGCGTCGCCCCGCTCGCGAAGGTCATCCACGACAAGTGGAAGGTCCAGGTGGGGTTCATGACGACGATCCACGCGTATACGAACGACCAGCAGATCCTGGATCTCCCGCACTCCGATCTTCGCCGCGCCCGCGCGGCCGCGATCAACCTCATCCCGACCTCGACCGGCGCCGCAAAGGCGATCGGCCTGGTGATCCCCGACCTCCAGGGCAAGGTAGACGGAATCTCGGTTCGCGCCCCGGTGCCGACCGGGTCGATCGTCGACCTGACAGTGCGCGTTGGCAAGGAGATCTCGAAGGACGAGGTGAACGCGCACTTCGAGTCGATTGCCGACAGCGGCGCGCTCGAGGGCATTCTCCTCTACTCGGACGAGCCGCTCGTCTCGTCGGACATCGTCGGCAGCTCGTACTCGTCGATCTTCGACTCGCAGCTCACCATGGCGAACGGCGACGAGCTGAAGGTCTTCTCCTGGTACGACAACGAGTGGGGCTACTCGTCGCGGCTCGTGGATCTCGTTCAGCGCCTGCTCTAGTGCATCGGCCGCGCTCTGTCCGGGACGCCGACGTCGCCGGCAAGAACGTCCTCGCCCGCGTCGACTTCAACGTCCCTCTGGAAGGCGGGCGGGTCGCGGACGACACGCGGATTCGCGCCGCGCTCCCGACGATCCGGCTGATCCTCGACGGCGGCGCGGAGAAGCTGCGGCTCTGTTCCCACCTGGGTCGGCCGAGGGGCGAGGATCCGGCCTTTTCGCTGCAGCCGGTGGAGGCGCACCTGCGTAGGCTCGTGGACGATGCGCGCGTGGCGGTGCTCGAGAACACGCGGTTTCATCCCGGTGAGACCAAGAACGACCCTGCATTCGCGCAGGAGCTTGCCGAGGGGTCCGACCTCTACGTGAACGACGCGTTCGGCTCGGTGCACCGCGCCCATGCCTCGACGGAGGCGGTGGCGCACCTGCTGCCCGCGTACGCGGGGCTTCTCTTGGAACGGGAGCTCGACGAGCTCGGGTCGCTCCTGGAGGAGCCGGCGCGGCCATTCGTCGCTGTGCTGGGCGGGGCGAAGGTGGAGGACAAGATCGGCGTCCTCGAGTCGCTTGCGGAGAAGGCCGACGCGGTGCTCGTGGGCGGGAAGATGGCGGAGGAGGTCGACCCGCGCGCAAAGGTGCTGCTACCGGTCGATGTCGTCGCGGCCTCCGCATTCGACGCCGAGGCGGACTCGACGGTCGTGGCAGCGGACGAGGTGCCGGAGGGCTGGCTGGGTCTCGACATCGGCCCGAAGACGCGCGAGGCGTTCGCGGCGAAGATCGCGGGCGCCGGCACGGTGTTTTGGAACGGTCCGATGGGGGTGTTCGAGTGGCCGCGATTTGCGGAGGGGACGGAGGTGGTCGCGCGCGCGGTCGCGGGGTCGGAGGGGCACACGGTGGTAGGCGGGGGAGACTCCGTGCGGGCGGTGCAGGAGCTCGGACTTGCCGACCGGATCGGGTGGGTGTCGACGGGCGGCGGTGCTTCGCTCGAATTTCTCGAGGGCAAGGATCTTCCCGGGGTCGTCGTCATCCCCGAGGCCTGATTTGCACACTTTCTGCTCACTCCCACGCACCACACGTCAGTCTTTTCCGAATAGGCTGAAATTGGAGGGAGGCCCGCGGCGGCCCCGGCGAAAATGCTGATTGCGGGCAACTGGAAGATGTTCAAGGGCACCGCTGAGACGAGGGCCTTCGCCGAGGCCTTCGAGCCGCCCGAGGGCGTCGACGTCGTCATCTGTCCGCCGTACCCGTCGCTCGACGCCGCGGTCGCGGCCGGCCTCACGACGTACGCCCAGAACGTCCACTGGGCGCCGGAGGGGCCTTTCACCGGGGAGGTCTCCGCGCACATGCTCCTCGAACACGGCGTCGAGGGCGCCATCGTCGGCCACTCGGAGCGCCGCCATTTCTTCGGAGAGACCGAGGAAACCGTCGCCCGCCGCACGATCGCCGCACTCGAGGCCGGCCTCAACGTGATCGCCTGCGTCGGCGAGTCGGAGGAGGAGCGTGACGCCGGCCAGACCGAGCTCGTGCTTCGCCTCCAGGTCGAGTCGATCCGCGATGCCGTCGGCCCGCACGAGCAGCTGGTCATTGCCTACGAGCCTGTGTGGGCGATCGGCACGGGCAACACGGCCACCCCGGAACAGGCCCAGGAAGCGCACGCATTCATCAAGGGGCTCGTCGACGTGCCCGTTCTCTACGGCGGCTCGGTCAAGCCGGAGAACGCGGACGAGCTCCTCTCCCAGCCCGACGTCGACGGCGCCCTCGTCGGTGGCGCGTCGCTCGAGGTCGACTCCTTCACGGCGATTTGCCAGTCGGCAGCCCGTATCCGCTCGTAGCGCTCGTCATCCTCGACGGCTGGGGTTGCGCGCCGCCCGGGCCCGGGAACGCGGTCGAGCTCGCGGACACGCCCGTCTTCGACGACCTCTGGCGCCGCTATCCGCACACCACGCTCGAGGCATCCGGCGAGGCGGTCGGCCTGCCGCGCGGGCAGATGGGGAACTCGGAGGTCGGCCACCTGACGATTGGGTCCGGCCGTGTGATCGACCAGGACTTCATGCGGGTGAACCGCTCGATCGAGCGCGGCGACTTCCTCGAGAACGAGGCTCTCCGAAGCGCGTTCCAGCGCGCAAAGGAGCGCGGGACGAACGTGCACCTCCTGGGGCTCGTCTCCTACGGCGGCGTGCACAGCCACATCGACCACCTGCGCGCGCTGATCGAGCTCGCGCGCCGCGAGGGGATGGCGGAGCGCACCTTCGTCCACGCTTTCACGGACGGCCGCGACGTCTCGCCCCATTCCGCCCGGAGCGACATTGCCGAGCTCGTGAACGCCGACATCCGGGTCGTCACCGTCTGCGGGCGCTACTACGCGATGGACAGAGACCAGCGCTGGGACCGCACCCAGCGTGCACTCGAGGCGATTCTCGACGGTGAGGGAACGCCGGCCGATGACCTGGTCGCGGCAATCGGCGCAAGCTACGAAGCCGGGGTCACCGACGAGTTCATCGAGCCGGTTGTCGCGCCGGGGCCGCGCCTCGGCCCCGGCGACGCCGCCATCTTCTTCAACTTCCGCCCGGACCGCGCGCGCCAGCTCACGCAGCGACTGCTCGAGGGCGGGTTCGACCTCACGACGATGACGCGCTACCGGGACGACTTCGACTGCCCGGTTGCATTCGAAGAGCAGGACGTGGCCGACACGATGGCCGAGGTGCTCGCCGAGCACCATCTTCGCCAGCTCCACCTCGCGGAGACCGAGAAGTACGCACACGTCACGTACTTCTTCAACGGCGGGCGCGAAGGCGAGTGGGAGGGAGAGACCCGCATCCTCGTTCCGTCCCCGAAGGACGTTGCCACGTACGACCAGAAGCCCGAGATGTCGGCTGCCGAGGTCACGAGGCAGTTCGAGGAGGAGATCGGGAACGGCTACCGCTTCGCCGTCGTGAACTTCGC
>JBKPRJ010000035.1:0-8199 GCA_046734455.1 Actinomycetota bacterium
ATGAGCGACGAGCGCGAGGTGATGGCCTGGGACGAGCTCGGCGAGGGCGCGCGCGACCTCGCGGAGCGGATCCACGCCGATGGCTACGAGCCCGACGTGATCCTGGCCATCGCCCGCGGGGGCCTCCTCGTCGCCGGCGCGCTCGGCTACGCGCTGGGCGTGAAGAACACGTACACGATGAACGTCGAGTTCTACACGGGTGTGGACGAGCGCCTGCCCGCGCCGATGATCCTTCCTCCCGTCCCCGAGCTCGTCGACCTCGCCGAGGCGAAGCTCTTGATCGCCGACGACGTCGCCGACACGGGCCGCACGCTGGCGCTCGTCAGGGACTTCTGCGCCGGAAAGGTGGCCGAGGTGCGAACGGCAGTCCTCTACGAGAAACCGTCCTCCGTCGTCGCCTGCGACTACGTCTGGCGCAGGACGTCTGCCTGGATCACCTTCCCCTGGAGCGCCCTGCCGCCCGTGGGCGAGGCACTCACGCAGTCCGGGCGCCCCGTGAACGGCTAGAGCAGCGGGGAGATCGCCGCGAAAGCAGTCGCCTTCGCACGCGGCTTCAGCCCGGTGAGGACCACGCCGGGCCGGGACACGGCTTCGGCCGGCACGCTGAACCGATCTTCGAACTGCGCCGCCAGCGTCTTCGAGCGCACGAGAAGGTCGATCTCGAAGAACCGCTTGAGGCTCCAGGCCTCCAGGTTGCAGGTTCCCGCCAGCACGTCCTCGCCGTCGCGGACGAATGCCTTGGCATGCAGCATCGTCGGATACTCGAGGATGCGCACGCCCGCCTCGAGGAGGTTCCCGTGATGGAACTGCTGCGCGGCGGCGCAGGCCCAGTTGTTCGCGTTCGCCGGCACGAAGAGCCGCACGCGTACCCCGCGGCGAGCGGCGCCCGCGATCCGGGTGATCATCCCGCGGTCCGTCACGTACGGGTTGACGACGTCGAGTGTCTCTCGCGCGCCTTCGAGCATGCGCGCGATCTGGTCGGTGATGGGCCGATACTTGCCCGGCGCGTTGTGCAGCACAACCGCTGGGATCTCCCCCTCGCTCTCCGCGGGGAAGAGCGCCTCGAGCTCGCCGGCGGAGATCTCGCCGCCGAGCCAGCGGTAACTGGCGAGGAAGACGAGCTGGAGCTGCGAGACGACAGGCCCGGTCACGCGGAGGAAGAGGTCGTGGAAGCGGCCGTCCTCGAAGTGGTCCTCGATGCCGGCGCCGCCGACCCAGCCCGTGCGGCCGTCCACGATGACGACCTTCCGGTGGTCGATGTGGCCGAGGGAGGCGAGGTTCCAGCGGTTCGCGCCGCCCCCGCCGAGCACTCCGAAGGGAGCCCGCGGCTTGGTCGCCCGCACGACGCAGACCTGGATCCCGGCTCCCGTCAGCTTCTCGTAATGCTCGCGGGCGCCTTCTTCCGGCGCCGAGCCCTGCCGGTCGACGACGAGCCTGATCGGCACGCCCTCCTCCGCCTTGCGCACGAGGGCGGCGGCGAAGCGGTCCCCCACGGCGCCCGGGCGGAAGCCGAACTGGTTGATGTGAATGGAGCTCGTCGCCGATTCGATGTCCGCGAGCATCGGCGGATAGAACTGCTCGCCCTCGACGAGCACCTCGGCGGAGGAGGCAGAGCTCTCGTCGAAGGCGAGCGAGAGGTCGCTCAGAGTCACGGGCCGCGCCAGGAGAGCCTGTGCGCGGCCTCGAAGCGCGTCGTTCGAGACCCGGATTCCGGTCGCCTGCCTCATCGGGCGACCTTACCGCTCTCGGTTTCCCTTTTCAGCCGCGAGCTCGGCGCGCGCCGCAATGAGCCCTATGCCGAGCCGCCGGGCGATCTCGACGAGGATCCCGATGCCCACGAGGACGTAGAGCGACGTGACGATCTTCAACCAGGGGCCGGTGATCGTCAGCTTCGGGTCGAGGACGCTCGAGGTCGTCAGGGTTGCCACGGCGACGTAGAAGCCGTCCACCGCGCTCCAGTCGTCCGCGAGGGTGAACGTGATCGTTCCGACGGCGATGAGCGCCACACCGGCCGAGAGCACGCGCCCGAAGTCTTCGTCGCGGAGGGCGACGCGCAGAGCGACCATGAGGCGCCGGAGCATGAGGAACGCGGACAGCATCACGAGGGCTTCGGGTCGCCGGATTCAGTCCTCCGCGGACTAGCGGCCGAGGCGGGTCTTGCGGCGAATGCCCAACCGGCGCTGGAGCGCCCTGTCCTCCTCGCCGTCCTTCCGCGCGGCCCAGATGAAGAAGTAGCCGACGACGAGAATCGGAATCACGAGGATTACCGCAGCGATCAGCTCAGCAGCGAGCTTCATACCTTGACGGTACCCCCCGCCGGCCCGCCTGATGCCCGCTGATCAGGAGAGAAACCGCTCGACATCGGCCGCGTCGGCGCCGAGCGCCGCTTGCTCGGCTCGCGTTAGGCGGGTGAACGGCTCGTCGACGGAGACCGTCCCCCCGCGAAGGCTCCAGACGGCCACGGCGCGAGCACGGACGTATGCGAACGGCCTGTAGTGGGCCTCCGGAGAGGCCCTACGCGGATAGTGCTCGAGCAGCGACTCGCGCGAACGCCAGCCGACGAGCAGCGGATCCCACTGATCGAGGAGGCAGGTCCGCGGCGCGCCGCCGTCGGCCCGGACGTCGCTGTCCCCAAGCGCGCTCAAGCCCGCGCGGGCGTCGCGAAGCGGCAGTCCCGCCCACTTGGCCAGATCGCGGTCGTCCGCCGGAGCGTGCCCCGCGAGATACCGGCGCGCGAGCTCCGCGAGCGCCCGAGGCCGGTCGAAGGTCGGTGGAGCGCCCAGCCAGTCGCGCGCGAGGACGTAGGCGTGCTTCCCGGCGATCAGCGGTCCGCGCACCGCGATGCCGCGCAGGCAGGCAAGCATGAGCAGGTGGATGAGCGCCTGCCCTTCCGTCGGCACGCGGGCGGCCTGGACCCGGTCACGAAGCTCGTCGCGCGTCAGCGGGCCCTCGGCGGTCAAGGCCCGCTCGACTGCGGTGACCCCGCGCTCGGCCGAAGCCGACGTCACTCCCAGCTGCGCCAGTCTGCGGGCGTTCCCCGTGAAGAGGGGAGGCGTCGTCAACGCGTGCAGCCACCAGTAGTCCTCCCTGCGAACGAGGTGCAGCGTGCCCCGGTTGAGCCAGCCGATGACGACCGACCGCTCGTCGGTGAGCGCGCGGTCGAAATCGGCGGCCGTCAGTCCGCTCGTGCGCGCCCGAACGGCCAGCCGGGCGCTCCGGAGGTCTTGCGCCTGCACGGCCAGCAGGCGTTCGCAGACCCCGACGACGTCGCGGGCGCGCTCCCCGGCGAGAAGCTGCGCGGCGAACCTCTCGCTGAGGCAGTCTCCCATGAGGCGGTCTAGGCGCCCGGCTTCCAGACCATCAAGACGAGGATCGCGATCGCCGCGGCGGCCGCGGTCACATTGAGAGCGTCGGCGGCACGCGAATTGAGGAGGCGCTCGAGCTCAGGGCTTGCTTCGTCCTGCTCAGCGAGACGATCGGCGAGTCTGCGCGCTCGTTTGGGTGCCTGGCCGCCGATCCCTCCGGCGACGAGCGCGATGCCGAGGAGCGCCAGCGCCGCCACGATCCAGCCCTGGAAGCCGTAGCCGGTCAGGTGGACGAGCCAGAAGCCGAAGCCCAGCACGAGCAGGGTCCCGAAACCCACGAGGAGCACGCCCCAGCGTGCGGCCCGCAGGAGGAGGGAGATCTCGCTCGGCCGAGTGCGCCCACGCGCCGCGGTCTGTGCCACGGCGGCCACGGCCAAGCCGGCGAAGAACGAGAACGCACCTAACAGATGGAAGAACAGGGCCCACTCGTACACGCAGCGAGGCTACCGCGACGGGCTCGACGGTTGTAAAGAATCTGGATGCTTTTGGCAATCGGGCCCGGGCGTGCAAACAGCGCGTCGGTAGGCTGAATGGGGTGCAGACGAAGGGCAGCAGCCGCTGGCTCGCGCTCTACGTGCTCTGTCTCGGCGACATCATGATCGTCCTCGACAGCACGATCGTGAACGTCGCCCTGCCCTCGATCCGCGACGATCTCGGCTTCTCGCAGAGCTCGCTCGCCTGGGTCGTGAACGCATACCTGCTCACGTTCGGCGGCTTCTTGCTCCTGGGCGGTCGTCTCGGCGACCTCTACGGCCACCGGCGCCTCTTCCTCATCGGAATCTCGGTCTTCACCGCGGCCTCGCTCGCCTGCGGGCTGGCCCAGTCCCAGACTTGGCTCATCACCGCCCGCGCGGTGCAGGGCTTCGGGGGTGCGATCGTCTCGGTCGTCGTCCTCTCGCTGATCATGATCATGTTCACCGAGCCCGCCGAACGGGCGAAAGCCATGGGTGTCGTCGGCTTCGTGCTGTCGGGAGGCGGGACTGCCGGTGTGCTTCTCGGCGGGATCCTCACGGACCTTCTGAGCTGGCACTGGATCTTTCTCGTCAACATCCCGGTCGGCATCGCAGTCTTCGTGCTCTCCGTCTACCTCTGCCCGAGCTTGCAGGCGCCGGCCGGAGAGCGGCGGCTCGACATCGGAGGGGCTGTCACCGTGACCGCGGCGCTGATGCTCGCGGTGTACGCGATCGTGAAAGGCAACGACGTCGGCTGGACATCCGCGCGAACCCTCGGCATCCTGGCCGCGTCCCTCCTCCTCTTCGTCGTCTTCGTCGTGATCGAGGCGCGCCATGCTGCTCCGCTGATGCCGCTCGGCCTCTTCCGGCACCGGAACCTCTCCGTTGCCAACATCGTCGGGATCCTGATGGCGGCCGCGATGTTCGCCATGTTCTTCTTCTCGGCGCTCTATCTGCAGCTCGTGCTCGACTACAGCCCACTCGAGGTAGGCCTTGCCTTCCTGCCCTCGACGATCGTCTGGGGGCTCTCGTCGCTCTTCCTCTCCGATCGCCTCGTGATGAGATTCGGCATCAAACCACCGCTGGTCGGCGGCCTCGGCTTCTTCATCGTCGGCCTGCTCCTCTTTGCCCGCGCGCCCGTGGACGGGACGTTCACCATGGATGTTCTCCTGCCGATGCTGTTCTTCGGGTTCGGCGGCGGCATCACGTTCAATCCGCTCCTCTTGGCGGCCATGGGTGATGTGGAGCCACAGGACTCCGGTCTTGCCTCGGGAATCGTGAACACCGCGTTCATGATGGGCGGCGCGCTCGGCCTCGCCGTGCTCGCGGCGATCGCGACGTCTCGCACGGAGAGCCTGGTCTCCTCGGGCAGCTCCCAGGTGGAGGCGCTCACGGGCGGCTACCACGCGGCGTTCGTGATCGGCGCGCTCTTTGCCGCAGTCGCGGGCGTGCTCGCGGCCGCGCTTCTGCGCCCGGTCTCTGCACCCGGGCATGCAATGGCAGAACCGGCTACAGCTCAGGCCGACTAGCCAACGCTTCGGCCTCGCTGCGGTAACGTCGGTCTATGGGGCGGATGACGTATTGGATGAACGTGTCGCTCGATTTGCTCATCGAGCAGTCTGCCCGCGACCACGTCGCCGGCGAGGAGGGCGGCGAGTGGATTCGCATCGGCGAGCAGCTCTTTCGCGAGTTCAACGAACGCGCTCGGAGCGTGGCGCTGTTCGTCGAGGGCCGCGTCATCTACGAGATGATGGAAACCGTCTGGCCCGCCACTGCACAGGACGAGTCGATGCCTGATCACCTACAGGAGTGGGGCAAGATCTGGACGAACGCACCGAAGATCCTGGTCTCCAACTCGCGCACGACTGCCGACCACAACACGCGTATCGTCGGCGGCGCTGATGCCATGAGCCAGCTGGCCGCCGTTCGCGACGAAACGGACGGCACGATCGCAGTCGGAGGCGCCACGCTCGCAACGCAGCTCCTGCAGCATGGGCTGCTCGACGAGCTCCTGCTCTACACCCACCCGGCAATCTTGGGATCGGGCCGACCGCTGTTCGACGAGCTCACCGAGCCGCTCGAGTGCGACCTGCTCGAACACGATGAATTCGAGAACGGCGTAGCCCTGAACCGCTACCAGATCCGCGGCCAGCGAACCGAGTAGCGAACCAGATCGAGACGGACGCCGCAGCTAGGTCAATTCGTAGCTGAACTCGAAGGGGAGCCGGCGAGAATCGACCCCGAGTCCGCACCCACGCGAGAACCGACCTTGTGTGCGGCGACCCACAGTCGAGGAGAATTTTCCGCAACAAACGACGAAAGGATGGTCATGACCGACGCCAAGCCTCCGCTGCCCCCGTTTACGGAGGAGACCGCGGCGCAGAAGGTGCAGGCCGCCGAGGACGCCTGGAACACCCGCGATCCGGAACGGGTCGCGCTCGCGTACACCGAAGATTCGGAGTGGCGAAACCGAGACGAGTTCTTCTCCGGTCGCGCTCAGATCGTCGCCTTCCTGCGACGCAAATGGGAACAGGAGCTCGAGTACGCCCTCCGTAAGAACCTTTGGTGCTTCGATGCCAACCGCATTGCGGTGCGCTTCCAGTACGAGAGCCACGACGGCGACGGCCAATGGTGGCGCAGCTACGGAAACGAGCTCTGGGAATTCGACGAGAACGGACTCATGCGGCGACGCGAAGCAAGCATCAACGACGTGGCTATCGACGAGAGCGAGCGGCGCATCTTCGGCCCTCGGCCGGACGAAGAGCGTTCACAGCAAAGCCCACTACGCTGAACTTGCGAAAGCCCCACGAACCCTCGGGTTGGAGACGCTCGCCGCCGGCACCTCATCGACCAGGGCGGCGAGCGGATGAGTGGAGGCGGCGGGAAGCGAACCCGCGTAACGGTACGCCCGCCTCTTCGGACGGGTTCCGGGACTCAGGCGGCGGGGGCTCGGTAACCGACTTGCTCAGCCTTGCGTAGGGCATCCAGCGTTTCGTCGACGGTCAGGAGCACGGTCGTCTCGCAGGAGCTCAACGCGCCGCCGCCCGTGATCGCGAGCGCAACCGCGGCCATGGACACGTTGTCCGGCGCCTCCCAGAGGTTGTAACCGTCGTGTGCGCCGAAGGCGTACCAGAACCCGTGGAGCTTCCCACCGACTGATTCGATGTACTGCTGAGCAGCCTTCCTCCGGTCCTCTGGCTTGCGGGTCAGCCTCGCCCAGGTCTCCGGTGTGTAGCTGAACTTCGTGAGATACAGCGGCATCGTGCCCCCTCGTGTCTCGCCGACTCACACGAGCCGGTCAGAGTCGAAGTATCACCGGTCAGCCAAGTGCGACCGGGCCAAGGTGCGGGCATCAGCGCCAGGCTTGTTGGAAGCGGCGGGAATCGAACCGGCGTAACGTTCGGCCGATTCGCTGGTTCCATTGGCGTGCCACCGCGGAGGGCGACATGTCACAACCGATTGTCTACGTGGATACCTCGGAGGTCCGAGCAGGAAGGCTTCCGGAATTGAAAGCGGCGATCCGGGAGCTGGCGGAGTTCGTCGAGGAGAACGAGCCGCAGCTCGTTTCCTACAGCGTCTACTTCGCCGAGGACGAGAGCCACATGACCGTGATGCACGTCCACAGCGATTCCGCGTCGCTCGACCACCACATGGAGGTAGCCGGGCCTCGCTTCGAGCGGTTCACCGACCTCGTCACGCTGAGGTCGATCCACATCTACGGCGAGCCGAGCGAGCGCGCGCTCGGACAGTTGCGGAACAAGCTTGTCCTGCTCGGCGCCGGAGAGGTCGACCTGCACCCGCCGCATGCGGGCTTCCTCCGTGCGGCCCTGCCCGAGCACGGGAGAGCCGAGGAACCCGCATGAATCGCGGACGTCCTTGTCACGGTAGATCGCCGCGAGCGCATCGAGGTCGTCCAACGTGAGGAGCCTGAGTGCCAGTCTTTCCGTCTCGATCACGTTCGACTCGGGCATCGCTTGGAACCTACGGTCGTCCGCCGTGTTCCGTCCAACCAGCCGAGCGATCACGTCCTGCCGAGGGCAGGGCGAAACCAGATTGCCACGCAACCTCTCTGTGAACGGGGCCAATCGAATGCGGGCATCTAGACTGTCCTCAAGTGCCGCGGTAGTTTCTTCCTTCGCGCCCTCTCTTCTCGAACGCCGGATCGGCGAGTTCGAGGGAGATGCTCCTCGGCGAAACCCCCTTCGAGAGGAGCACCGTGAGCTACCAGGCGCGTGAAACGGCGCGAAACCACAGGCTCAAGGCCGGTCGCAATGACAGGAAAGCGGCAGGTGCAGACTTGATCTGCGAATGTGGCGATCTCCGTTGCAATGCAACGATCAGACTGACTGCGATCGAGCTGAGCGATCGGCGCAATCGGCCGA
>JBKPRJ010000036.1:0-12801 GCA_046734455.1 Actinomycetota bacterium
CACCTCGCCGGACGGGCCAACCCACTCGCTGAGAATCCGGAGCCAGCCGAGGACTCCGCAGCCGACATCAAGGACGCGTCGGCCGGAGCCCTCACCGATCTTCGTGAGGGCGTGCCGACCGCTGGGCTCCCACACGAGGGACTGCAGCCGGAGGCGCTCGAACTCCGAGGGCTTGTCGGCCAGGAGATACTCCTCGCGGGACATCCCCGAGCAGTATTGCCCTTTCGGCTTCGGGCCTCAATGCGCCCGAGCGACGCTTGAGCGACGCTTAAGGCCCACAACCCGGATGCCCCGCGTGGGGGAATTCCAGGCTTCCCCGCGGAACCTCTTCTTAAATGCCGAAGCCTCGCGTTAGCGAGGCTTCGGGGTAGCAGGCCTGTAAGCCGGATTCTGTCGAGGGTGACCATCCATCTAGGCCACCGGTTTCCCGGCGGCTCGAGCAGCGCACCCGGCTCCTCGGCGGGCCGCCTAAGCGGAGCCTGTTCGCCTTGCACCGGACGGGGTTTGGCTAGCCACCGTGTCACCACGGCGCTGGTGGGCTCTTACCCCACCCTTTCACCCTTGCCTTCGGCGTCTCCGGAGAGAGACGTTCGCCGCTGGCGGTCTCCTTTCTGTGCCACTTTCCGTCGGCTTTCGCCGCCTGGGGTTTCCCCAGCGTCCTGCCCTGCGGTGTCCGGACTTTCCTCGGACCGATCCGCCGAAACGGCTCGGCCCGCGATCACCCGGCCTGCACGGTCAATTGTAGCCCTGATTCCGCCGAGGCCTCGTAACGCGTCCCGCACTGCGGGCACAGGATCGCCCGACCCGTGTGGAGGACGAACTCGCCGCAGACCGGGCACTCCAGGCTCGCGCCGCGCATGAGCGCCAGGAGCTCCTGGTCGAGGGTGCGGTTGAGGGCCACGATCTCCGTCATCAGACGCGCCTGAAGACCCCGATCACCTTGCCGAGGATCTGGACGTGGGTCGGGTATAGCGGCTCGAGCGACTCGTTCTCGGGCTGGAGCCGGATGCGGCCGTTCTCGCGGAAGAACCGCTTCACGGTCGCCTCGTCCGCCGCCTCGTCGTCGCCGGCGAGCGCGACCACGATGTCGCCGTCGCGCGCGGTCTGCTGCTTCTGCACGACGACGAAGTCGCCGTCGAGGATGCCCGCGTCGATCATGCTCTCGCCCTTGACCCGGAGGAGGAACTCGTCGCCTCCCATGGTCAGGGGCTCGGGCACGGCGAGGTAGTCCTCGATGTTCTCCTCCGCGAGCAGCGGTCCTCCTGCGGCGATCTCGCCGACGAGCGGGAGCCGTCGGGGATCGGGCGCGGCCGCCCGAGCGGGGCCAGGGCTCGAGGCGCGCTCGCGGCCCACGACCTCGAGAGCGCGAGGCTTGGTCGGATCGCGGCGCAGCATGCCGGCTCGCTCGAGATTCGCGAGATGCGCGTGCACGGTCGAGGGAGAGGCCAGGCCGACCTCCTCGCCGATCTCGCGCACGGTGGGTGGATACCCGTGCTTGGCGGCGTAGCTGACGACGAAGTCGTAGATCTCCTGCTGGCGCTTGCTCAGCATGCTCGGCTCCCTGGTCGAACGTCTGTTCGCATCACGGTAGCGCGGCCTCCGGACGGAGTCAAATCGCAGAGCAGGATCGCGGCCTCGCTACAATGCGCTCGCGCGCGCTGGTGGCGGAATTGGTAGACGCGCAAGGTTGAGGGCCTTGTGCCCCTTGCGGGGCGTGGAGGTTCAAGTCCTCTCCAGCGCATCAGGCGCACAGAAGGCACCCGGAAGAGGGTGCCTTCCGCGTTCTCGCGTCGCTAAGGTACTGCGCGGCTCGTGCGCGAACTTTGTGGAGAGGCGATCGACGCAGCGACTGCCGGAGGGGCCGGCTATGCCGACGCGCGCGCGGTCACCCGCCGGGCCCAGCACGTCGCGACGAAGAACGGCGAAGTCGAGTCGGTCTCGGACGGCGAAACCGAGGGGATCGGCGTCCGCGTCCTCGTCGAGGGGGCCTGGGGCTTCGCGTGCGACCGGCGTCTGAGCGAGGAGGGGGCCCGGTCGGCTGCGGAGCGCGCCGTCGCCTTCGCCCGTGCGAGTGCGGGCCGTGCAGGAAGACGTCAGGTCGAGCTCGCCCCCGCTCCCGCGGACACCGGCGAGTACCGAACCGCCGCCCAGCGCGACCCGATCGACGTCCCGCTCTCCGAGAAAGTCGAGCTCTGCCTGCGCGCCGAAGGTGAGATGCAGCACGAGGACGTCAAGATCACCGAGGCCACGCTGCGGGCGCAGCGCGAGCAGCGCGCGTTCCGCTCGTCCGAGGGTGCCGACGTCTACCAGGAGTTCGTCGAGTGCGGAGGAGGGATCGACGCGCTCGCGATCCGCGACGGCAAGGTCCAGATCAGGAGCTATCCGAGCGCGCACGGCGGCTCGAGCTCGCAGTCGGGCTGGGAGTACGTCGAAGGCCTCGATCTGCCGGGGAATGCGCCCCGCGTAGGCGAGGAGGCGGCCGCGCTCCTGCGCGCCGACCCCTGCCCGTCCGGTGTCACCACCGTCGTCCTCGACAGCGAGCAGATGGTTCTGCAGGTGCACGAGTCGGTCGGCCACCCGACCGAGCTCGACCGCGTGTACGGGACCGAGGCCGCGTACGCGGGCACAAGCTTCCTCAAGCCGGGCGATCTCGGCAGCCTGCGCTACGGCTCCGACCTCATGAACATCACGGCCGACTCGACGACTCCGGGCGGCCTCGGCACGTTCGCCTACGACGACGAGGGCGTCCCCGCCGGCCGTCAGCCCGTCGTCGAAGGAGGCGTCCTCAGCGGCTTCCTTTCTTCCCGCGAGACCTCGCGCATGATCGGCGCCGGGAACGGCGGCTCGATGCGCGCCGACGGCTGGAGCCGCATGCCCCTCGTCCGCATGACGAACCTCCACCTGGAGCCCGGCGAGGGGTCCTTCGACGACCTCCTCGCCGACGTCGACGACGGCATCTTCATGTGCACCAACAAAAGCTGGTCGATCGACGACAAGCGCCTGAACTTCCAGTTCGGGACCCAGATCGCCTGGGAGATCAAGAAGGGCAAGCTGGGCCGCATGCTCCGTGACGCCACGTACATGGGGAGGACGCCCGTCTTCTGGTCGGAGCTCGACGCCGTCGCCGGGCCCGACGAATGGCAGCTCTACGGCCTCACGAACTGCGGCAAGGGCCAGCCGGGCCAGCACGCGCACGTCTCCCACGGCACCTCCGCGGGCCGCTTCCGCAACGTCCAGGTTGGCGTCCGTGACGTCTGACGGGCAGGCACTCGAGCTCGCGGAGCGCGCCTGGCGCGCGGCCGAGGCGGACGAGGCCGACGCGGTCGTCCAGGTCGAGGAGTCCGGGTTCGCGCGCTTCGCAGGCTCGGAGGTACACCAGCCGACGCTGATCAGCGACGAGTCGATCACCCTCCGCGTCGTGCGGGACGGGAAGGTCGGCTGCGCGGTCACGAACCGGACGGACGACGAGGGCCTGCGTGAGATGGCCCGCCGTGCCGCCGATGCCGCGGACAGCGCGCCGGCGGACCCCGGCTACGCGGGCCTGCAGCCGCCGAGCGCGATTCCCGACGTCGCGGGCTACGACGCGGGCACCGCCGCGCTGACTCCGAAGGAGCAGGCAAGCCTTGCCGCGAAGGCGATCGAGGCGGCTCCCGAGTTCGGCCTCTACGGCTACTTCACGAGCGGCGTTACCGAAACGGCCATCGCGTCGAGCACGGGCCATGCAGTCAGCCAGCGGATGACCGATGCCAGCGTTCTCGCGATCGCCGCCTCGGACGACGCATCCGGCTACGCCGAGGCCACCTCCTGGAAGGCTGACGACCTGGATCCCGCCGTGTGCGCTCGCGAGGCGGCCGAGAAGGCTGCCCGGACACGCGGCGCGACCGAGATCGAGACCGGCACGCACGCCGCAATCCTCGAGCCGTACGCCTTCTCGGAGCTCCTCTGGTACTTCGGCTTCAGCTCGCTCGGCTCGCTCTCCTGCCTCGAGGGCCGGAGCTACCTGAGCGGGAGGCTCGGCGAGAAGCTCTTCCACGAGAGCTTCACGCTGATCGACGACGGGCTCGATCCCGAGAGCATGCCCAAGGCGTTCGACCTCGAAGGGGTCCCCAAGCAGCGCGTCACGATCGTCGAGGACGGTGTCGCAAAGGACGTGGTCTGGGACCGGCGCACGGCCAAACGGGCCGGCGAGGGCAAGGAGTCGACGGGCCACGCGCTGCCCGCGCCCGCGCAGGGGTTCGGCCCGCTGCCGCTCAACCTCTCGGTGAGCGGGGGCGACGTCCCGACGGCACAGCTGCCGGAGAGAGTGGGCGACGGGATCTACGTCACGCGCCTGCACTACCTCGGCGTCGTCGACCCGCGCGAGGGAATCATCACGGGCATGACGCGGGACGGCACGTTCAAGATCGAGGGCGGTAAGGTGACGAAGCCGCTCGTGAACCTCCGCTTCACCACGTCGTTCCCGAAGCTCGTCGAGGGGATCCTCGGCCTTTCCGAGGAGGTCCTGCTCGTGAACCGCAGCGACTACTACGACGAGCGCTACCCCTTCGGCACCCGGGTGCCGGCGATCGCTACGAGCGCGTTCACGATCGTCGGAACCGGCTCGGGACCCGGTCTCTGATGCCCGCGCTCCTCGTCGGCACGCGCAAGGGTCTCTTCGTCCTCACCTCCGACGACGACCGCCGGGACTGGGAGGTCTCCGGCCCGCTTCTCAAGGGCTGGGAGGTCTTCCACGCCGTTCCCGATCCGCGCGACGGCTCGGTCTATGCGGCGACGAACAGCTTCGTCTACGGCGCGACCGTCCACCGTTCCGAGGATCGCGGCGAGACCTGGACGCGCGCCGAGGAGCTCGGCCTTCCCGAGGACACCGGCCTCACCCTCGAGAAGACATGGCACGTGCGGCCCGGCCGCGAGGGCGAGGACGGACGGCTGTGGCTCGGCGGCGCGCCCGGCGTCCTCTTCAGGTCCGACGACCACGGGCGCACGTGGGAGACCGTCACGAGTCTCGTACGGCACGAGTCGCGCGACAAGTGGAACCCTGGCGCCGGCGGGATGTGCTGCCACTCCATCCAGCTCGACCCGGAGGACCCCAACCGAATGTATGTGGCGATCTCCGCCGCAGGAACCTTCCGCACCGAGGACGGCGGCGAGTCGTGGGAGCCGGCGAACTCGGGTGTCGCCGCGGACTTCTTTCCCGACAACCCGTTTCCGGAGGTCGGGCAGTGCGTCCACAAGCTGCTCGTCCACCCGAGCCGGCCGGAGCGCCTGTGGCAGCAGAATCACTGCGGCGTCTACCGCTCCGACGACCACGGCCGCAACTGGGAGCGCCTGGAGGGCAACGGCCTCCCGAGCGGCTTCGGCTTTCCGATCATGCTCGATCCCTCGGACCCGGACACGGCGCTCGTCATCCCGGAGGAAGGCGCCGAGAACCGCGTCACGCCCGACGCCCGACTCGGCGTCTACCGCACGCGCGACGGCGGCCAGAGCTGGGAGCTCCTCGAGAGCGGATTGCCCGAGCCGGCCTGGGTCGCGGTTCTCCGCGAGTCGTCCTCGTTCGACGACGGCGGCGTCTACTTCGGCACGCAGAGCGGCTCGGTCTTCTCGAGCGCCGACGGCGGCGACAGCTGGGTCGAGGCCGCGACGCACCTTCCACCGATTCTCTCCGTCGAGGCGGCCGACTGGCCGTAGTGCTTCTCCCGGGGATGCTCGCCGCCGAGGTCGGCGGTGAGCGCCGCTTCGAGGTCGAGGCGGACACGGTCGGCTCGGCGCTCCGCTCTCTCCCGGTCTCGAACCTCGTCTTCGACGAGCGCGGCCGGCTACGGCAGCTCGTGAACGTCTACGTGGACGGCGTCGACGTGCGCGAGCACGAGGGCATGGACACGGCTCTCACCGGGGGCGAGGAGATACGCCTCGTTGCCGCGATCGCCGGCGGCTCGAGCTAGAGCACGTAAAACAGCGCGATGGTGTTGAAGCCGAAGAGCGCGGCGACGACGAGTGTGAGCCGCGTCAGGTTGCGCTCGACGATGTGCTGACCGCCCTGCGAAGCGGGCGTGAAGCCCATCCCGCCGAAGCCCGTATCGCGCCCGGAATGCATGAGCACGAGGATGATCAGGACCGCTGAGAGCAGGACCTGGACGACGGGAAGAATGACGTCGAGCACGGCCTCAGGATAGCGAGAGGCCTCAGCGCACCGCGGAGAGGACGGTTCGCACGAGCTCCTGCGCGATCCTGTCCTTCGTCACGTATCCGCTCGCACCGGCTTCATAGGCCTTCTCGATGTCCTCGGCATTCGACGAGCCCGTCAACACGATGACGACAGGAGTCGAGACTTCCGCTCGGATCCGGCGACTCGCTTCGAATCCGTCGACCACCGGCATGCTCAGGTCCATGAGGACGACATCGGGCTCGAGCTGAACTGCCAGCCGGATCGCCTCCTCGCCGTCGTGCGCGCGCCCGGCGATCTCGATCTGCGCCTCGATCCCGAGAATCGCCTCGAGCGCGTCGAGAAAGAGCGGATCGTCGTCCGCGATGAGCACGCGAACGGGTGCGCTCAAGCCGTCGTCCGCCTGATCTCGAGCCCGCTGGCCGTGCCGACGTGCTCGACCTGGAGCGTGGTGTGCTCGAGGTCGAAGCGCTCGGCGAGCATTCCCTCGAGGTCGAGGCGAATCCGGTGACAATCCGCGCCCGGCTCGACAAGCACGTGTGCCGAAAGGGCCGGGAAGCCGTCGGTCACGGTCCAGACGTGCAGATCGTGGGTCTCCACGACCCCCTCGTGCGCCGCGATGGCACGGCCCACGTCCTCGGGCGGTGCGGACGAGGGCGCGCCTTCGAGGAAAATGCGCCCGGATTCCCGCAGCAGCGTGATGCTCGCCGCGAACATGAGCCCCGCGACGAAGAGCGATGCGATCGGGTCGAAGCGGTTCCAGCCGGTGGCGAGGATGAGAGCGCCCGCGACTGCGGTGCCGATGAACGCGGCGAGATCAGTGGCGATGTGGAGGTACGCGCCGCGGACGTTCAGGCTCTTGCGCTGCGCCCGCGCCATGAGCGCGAGGACGGCGACGTTGACCACGATCCCGGCCAGCGCCACGACGATGACGATCCCGGCCTCGACGTCGGGCGGGTCTACCAGCCGGCGGATGGCCGAGTAGACGATCAGGACCCCGATCACGACGAGCGTGATGCCGTTCGCCTGCGCGGCGAGGATCTCCGCGCGGCCGAAGCCGAACGTCCAGCGCCCGCGGGCAGGCAGGGAGGCCGCCCACGCCGCGAAGAGGGCGAGGCCGAGCGCAGACGCGTCGGTGAGCATGTGGCCCGCGTCGGCGAGAAGGGCGAGCGAGCTCGCCACGATTCCGAGGACGACTTCCGCGACCATGAAGGCGAGCAGCAGCGCGAGCGACAGGGCGAGGATCCGCCGGTCGGCGCGGGAATCGGCGTGCACGTGCATATGGCTCATTCTGGCGCTTCGCCGGCGAGGAGCCGCGCCACTCGAGCCGCCTGGCGGACGACGTCGTGCTCCTCGGCGATCGCCCGCGCCGCGGGATTGGGCCGCGGCAGCGCTGCGGCGGCGCGAAGGCCCGCGGCGATCGACTCGACGCTGCCCGGATCGACGAGCACGCCGGTCTCCGGCGTCACGAGCTCGGCCGGCCCGCCGATCCGCGTCGCGACGACGGGCCGCTCGCTGGCCAGCGCTTCGAGCACTGCCTGGCCGAATGGCTCGATCAGGCTCGGCTGGCAGACGACGTCGCTCGCGGCGATCAGGTCGGAGATCTTCTCGTGGGCGACGCGTCCGAGGAGGCGGACCCGCTCACGCCCTTCGAGCCGGCCGCGGAGGGAACCGTCGCCCGCGAAGACGAGGCTGCCCTCGTCCAGCGAGGCGAACGCATCGGCGAGGCGGACGACGTTCTTGCGCTCGTCGAGCGTTCCCACACAGAGGTAGTGCGTCCCGGGGCTTTCCCAGCCGAGCTCTGCCCGGAGCGGAGCGGGATCCCGGTGCGAAAAGCGCGTCAGGTCCACTCCCGAGTCGATGACGTGCACCTTGCCCTCCGCGTCGGGGATCTTCGTCTCGAGCTCCCTGCGGAGGAAGTCGGAGACCGCGATCACGGCGTCCGCCCGACGGATCGAAGCCGCGGTCGCCGTTGCGACCCCGGGAATGGCGCCGACGTTGCGGACGTCGCGTCCGTGCGCGGTCAGGACGAGGCGCGCGCCTACGCGCCTCGCAGCAAAAGCCGCAGCCGCGCCGGCGGGGAAGAGGAAATGCGCGTAGACCACGTCGGGATGGAAGCGGCGCGCCTCGGCGAGCGCCCGAGCGGCAAGGCCGCCGTACTTCGCCGGCGATCCGCCACGGTGGTCGATTACGACGCGGGAGACCTCGTTTCCGGCCCGCTCGAGCTCGTCGACGACCTGCTTGACGAAGATGCCGAGGTCGGGAGCCGAGGGCCCGGGGTACATCTGAGAAACGAGTAGGACACGCATGTTGACTATTGTCGAAATCGCTCCAACGGGGGAGGCAAGCCGAAAAACCCCCGCTAAGGTCGAATTTATGGCGAAAGCTGCGGTCGCTACAGGCGTCGACGTGGCAGCGGTCGAGGAGCACCTCGCACGCTACGTCGTCTCGTGCCCCCTCTGCAAAGGGGTGGGCCAGCTCGGCGTTGCCCACAACGAGTGCAAGATCATCTCCGGCGCCGACGAGAAGGACGGGATCTCCGTCGTCGTCGTGCTTTGTAAGCGCTGCGGCTACCTGATGACGCTCGCAGCGGACCAGATCCCCAGGAAAGCCGCCAAGCCGAGGGCCAAAGCCGCCTAGGGCAGGAAGGGCGGCCGCCCGAAGGCGACCGCCCGCAATCGGTTCAGGCAGCTTGCTTCACGCGGCGCGAATCGCGCTCGAGCCGTTCCTCGGTCCGGGCACGCGCGTGGATGAGCTCAGGCGAGCCAAAGCGACGCCGGGCCTCGGCGGTCCGGAGTTCGCCCCAGAGCTCGTCGATTTCCTTCGAGAGGCCGGCGAGCTCGGCCGACGTCTCGGCATCTGATCCCTGAGCGAGCTTGTTCCACAGCTCGGCGCGTCGCGCGATCGCCTGGTCCAGCTCCTCACGGATCTCGTTCGTTGTACGCACAACCTTTAAAACGAGGCTGCGCGGCTTCCCTATTCCGCCGAGAAGAGCCGGTGAGAGGACTCGAACCTCCAACCCACGCCTTACAAAGGCGTCGCTCTGCCAATTGAGCTACACCGGCAGCCGGGCCAGAGTAGCTAATCGAGAACCGCGCGCTCCTGCTGGTGCTGGAGGACCTTGCGCTTCACACGCTGGAGGGCGTTGTCGATCGTCTTCGTGTCGCAGCCGAGGCCTTCGGCCATCTCCTCGTAGGAGTTGCCCTCGAGATAGAGGCGCAGCGCGTCGCTCTCGAGGGGCGACAGACCGGTGCCGAGGCAGAAGACGAGGCTCTGCAGCTCCTCCGTCGAGATCACGCAGACCACGGGGTCGTCGACCCCCGGCCCCGGCAGCGCGTCGCCGAGGGTGCAATCGCCGTCGTCCTGGCCCGCGGGCGTGTGGCTGAAGGAGACGTACGTGTTCAGCGGCGCGTGCTTGAACCGCGTGGCGGTCTTGATCGCCGTGATGATCTGCCGCGTGATGCAGAGCTCCGCGAAGCTGCGGAACGACGTGTCCTTGTCGGAGCGGAAGTCGCGCACTGCCTTGTAGAGGCCGACGAGGCCCTCCTGGATGAGGTCGTCCGCCTCACCGCCGGCGATGAAGTACGAGCTCGCCTTGAGCCGGACGAACCCGGTGTAGCGGCGCAAGAGCGCGTCCATCGCGGCCGAGTCCCCGTTGCGAGCACGAAGGACGAGCCGTAAATCCTCGACTTCTCGTTGAGTCTTTTCCTGCGGGCGGGCCGTAGCGAGCTGGCGGCGAGGCATCGGCTTTCCTCCTGGGCTTTTGGATGTGCCGGTGCCGAGGAAAGCTTGCCTCGACAACCCTAACCCTCAACTTGAGGTCACGATCGTAGCAGGCGGTCCCGGAAAGTTCAATGTCGCCTGCGGCGGAAACGCTCGAGCGCAGAACGCGTGTTCTCATCGAGCGTGTCCTCGACCTTGGTGCCCTGTTCCGTCGCTTTCGGGCTTCGGTCGCCGAGCTCGCGCAGGAAGGTCTTCGACGAGACACGGCGGGACTCCTGCCCGGCGGTCCCTCGAATCGCCCGGTCAGAGGAAATCACCCAGACCTCCTCGCGCTCGCGATGCTCGGCGGCGAGGCGCTCGATGAGCGCGTCTGCCTCCTCGGCGAAGCGGACGGACAGGTCGCCGTAGGCTGTGTCCTCACCGACCCCGTCGAAGACGACCACGCCGCGCGCGCCACGCACCGCGACGAAGCTCGCCAGCCGGTCGATCAGCTCCTCACGCTCACGAAACGAGCCGGCGTGAAGGATGTTGTAGCCGTCGAAGAGGTAGAGCATCTCGCTAAGGATGCCTTCGTGGAGGCCGAGCGCGCGTATCTCGAGGAACTCGTCGAGCGGGTGCGGGAGGTGACCGGCGAGGGTCTTTTTGGCGTCTATGCGGGCGGGTCGTGGGCACTCGGCGGCTACGAGCACGGGCGCAGCGACCTCGACGTGACGGTTGTTGTCCGGGAGCCGCTCGTCGACCAGACGGCGGACGCGCTCGTCTCGTCGTTACGCCACGAGAATTTTCCGTGCCCGGCGCGAGGGTTGGAGCTCGTCGTGTACACCGTCACTTTTGTGGGTACGCCGTCCACCGAGCCAGGTTTCGAGCTGAACCTCAACACCGGCGCGGGGGTCGCGTTCCGTGCCGACCGCGCGCCTCAGCCTGGAGAGCGGCACTGGTTCGCGATCGACCGAAGCGTCCTTGCCGGCCATGGGATCGCGCTCGCCGGCCCGCCGGCCTCCGATGTCTTCGCGGCGGTCGCGCCCGACGAGCTCAGACCTGTGCTCGCGGACGTCCTTCGCTGGTACGAGCGCGAGGCGCCCGGGAGCGAGGACGCCGTCCTGAACGCGGGCCGTTCCCTTCGCTTCGTCCGTCAAGGCGTGTGGCTTCCCAAGCCTGGACTGCGTTCGTGGGCGGCCGCGCAGCCGGGAACGAACGCCGAGATTCTCCGCCGCGCCATCGAGGAGCTCGAGGGCAGCTAACCGCGGCGCTGCCGCGCCGCTTCGAAGAGCGCCACACCGGCTGCGACGCTGACGTTCAAGGACTCGACGGCTCCTCCGAGCGGGATCGCGAATGCGTCATCGCACGACTTGCGCACGAGCGGGCGGAGACCCCGGCCCTCCGCGCCGAAGACGAGCGCTGCTCCGGTGGTGAAATCGGCCGACCAGACGGGCGTCTCGGCATCCCCGGCAGCTGCCCACACCCAGAGGTCTCCGCGCTTCATCTCCGTGAGGTAGCGCGCGAGGTTGACGACGACTGCGATCTGGACGTGCTCCACGGCTCCCGCTGATGCGCGGCAGACGGCGGGCGTCACGCGGGCAGCCTTGTGCTCCGTGACGACGACGCCCGTGGCGCCGGAGCCATCGGCGCTGCGGCAGACCGCGCCGAGGTTGTGCGGATCGGTGACCTGATCGAGGCAGGCGATCAGCGGGCGCTCGCCCGCGGCGAGCTCATAGGCATCCGCGTACCTGTACGGCTCGCAGAAGGCGACCACGCCCTGGTGGTCGCGGCTCCCGGCCAGCTCGTTCAGCTTCCCCTCGCGCTCGACGTGGACCCGGAGGCCCGCCTCGTCGCGCAGCCACGGCTCGGATGCGAGCGCCCGCTCGGTCGCGAGGAGCTCGAGAATCTGCCTCCGACCGGCCCGGACGACCTCGCGGACGGGGCGGCGTCCATAGACGGTCTCCGGGGTCAAAGCCTCGCGACGAGCCGGAAGCCGCCGTCCGGAAGGTCCTGCATCTCCCAGCCGAGGGCCTCGATATCGGCGCGCAGCCGATCGGCCTCCTCATAGTTTCGAGCCGCCCGCGCGGCGAAGCGCGCGTCGGCCAGCTCCATCACTTCGCGCGGGGCCTCAGGGTGCGGTGGAAGCGGAAGACCGAAGATGAGCAGTGCCTTGAAAAGCAGGTCGAGTCGGCCAGCGGCCCGCCACTCGTGCATGAGGGCAAGTGCCGTCGGCGTGTTGAAGTCGTCGTCGAGAGCCTCCGTGAACGCAGCCCACTCGCGCACGGGAGCTCCGGTCGGGATGACGAGACGGGCGTTGCGGAAGTCCTCGGCGACCGTCTGCGCGGCTTCCATGGCCTCGTCCGAGTAGTCGAGCGGGCCACGGTAGTGGCCGCTGAGGAAGAAGACGAGGATCGCCTCGCGCCCGTAGGTGTCGAGCACCTCGCGGAGCGAGACGATGTTTCCGACCGACTTGGACATCTTCTCCTCGGAGAGCTGCAGCATCCCGTTGTGCGCCCAGAAGCGTGCGAAGGGCCTCCCCGCTCCGCGCGACTGGGCGAGCTCGTTCTCGTGGTGAGGAAAGCGCAGGTCGAGGCCGCCGCCGTGAATGTCGAACTCCGGCCCGAGGTGCTTCTCCGCCATCGCCGAGCACTCGATATGCCAGCCCGGGCGGCCGGGGCCCCAAGGCGAGTCCCACTGCGTGTCCTCGTGCGCCTTGGTCGCCTTCCAGAGCGCGAAGTCGCGCGGGTCTTCCTTCAGGTCGCCTGGCTCCTGGGCGATCATCTCGTCCGGCTGGGCACCGGAAAGCTCGCCGTAGGCAGGATAGGCGGGCAAGCGAAAGTAGACGTCACCTCCCGACTCGTAGGCGAGCCCGCGGTCGATAAGCTCTCGGATGAGGACGACGATCTCGGGGATCACCTCGGTCGCGCGCGGCTCGACGT
>JBKPRJ010000037.1:0-19954 GCA_046734455.1 Actinomycetota bacterium
GTCGGATACGTCGTCACCGGCCTGAAGGACGTGAGCCGCCTGCGGGTGGGCGACACGCTCACGAGCGCACGCCACGGAGCCGCCGAGCCGCTGCCGGGCTACAAGGACGTGAAGCCCACGGTCTTCGCCGGCCTCTATCCCACCGACTCCGACGACTACCCGGACCTCCGGGATGCCCTTGAGAAGCTGAAGCTCAACGACGCCTCGCTCTTCTACGAGCCCGAGACCTCGCAGGCGCTCGGATTCGGCTTCCGCTGCGGGTTCCTCGGCCTCCTGCACATGGAGATCGTGCGCGAGCGCCTCGAGCGTGAGTTCGACCTCGACCTGCTCGTCACCGCCCCGAACGTCGCCTACCGCGTCTACGAGCAGGGAGGGGAGGAGGTCGAGGTGCACAGCCCGGCCGACATGCCGCGCGAGTTCGAACGGGTCGAGGAGCCGTACATCCGGGCGACGACGATCGTTCCGAAGGAGTACGTCGGCTCGGTCATGGAGCTGAACAACGAGCGCCGCGGGCGGTTCGACCACATGGAGTACTTGAGCGAGGAGCGCGTCATGCTCTCCTACGACCTCCCGCTCGCCGAGATCGTCTACGACTACTACGACCAGCTGAAGAGCCGGACGAAGGGTTACGCGAGCTTCGACTACGACCTGGTCGGCTTCGAGGAGGGCAGCCTCGTCCGAGTGGACATTCTCCTGGCGGGCGACCCAGTCGACGCGCTGAGCCTGATCGTCCACCGGGACGGCGCCTACGCGCGCGGCCGCGCGCTCGTCGAGCGCCTCCGGGAAGAGATCCCACGGCAGATGTTCGACGTCCCGGTGCAGGCGGCGATCGGCTCGCGCGTGATCGCCCGGGAGACGATCAAGGCACGGCGCAAGGACGTGCTCGCGAAGTGCTACGGCGGCGACGTGACGCGCAAGCGCAAGCTGCTCGAGCGCCAGAAGAAGGGCAAGAAGCGGATGAAGCAGGTCGGCTCCGTCGAAGTCCCCCAGGAGGCGTTCCTCGCTGTCCTCAACCTGGACGGAGACAAGCGATGAGCACGGACGGCGTGCGCCATCTCTACGTCCACCTGCCGTTCTGCTCCTCGCGCTGCGGCTACTGCGACTTCGTGACGCTGGTCGGCCGGCGCGAGGATCACGGACGGTACGTGGATGCCCTTCTCGCCGAGCTCGAGCTGGAAGGCGGGCGATTTGCGAGCGAGGTCGAGACCGTCTTCGTCGGGGGCGGTACGCCCACGTTCACGGAGCCAGACGAGCTGCGGCGGCTCCTGGCCGCGCTTCCCGAGGCCCAGGAGATGACGGTTGAGGCAAACCCCGAGACGGTCACGCCCGAGCTCGCCGAGCTTCTCCGGGATGGAGGGGTGACGCGCGTCTCGCTCGGCGCGCAAAGCTTCGACGAGCGCCTCCTCGGCGTGCTCGACCGGTGCGCGCGACCCGACGACGTCCGCCGCGCGTTCTACCATCTCCGTGATGCCGGTTTTGACAACATCAGCCTGGATCTCATCTACGGGATCCCCGGCCAGGAGCCCTCCGACCTCCGCCGGGATCTCGACGAGGCTCTCGCCCTCGGGCCTGAGCACCTGTCCTGCTACGAGCTCGAAGCGAAGCCGGGAACGCGCTTCACGCACGCGCACGGGGAGGAGCTTGCCCGCCAGGCGGAGTCGATGGAGGGCTACTTCGAGCTCGTCGTCGCCACGCTGACCGATACCGGCTATCGCTGGTACGAGACCGCCAACTTCTGCCGGGACGGCCGTCGCGCGCGCCACAACCTCGCCTACTGGCTCGGGCGCGACTATCTCGGCGTCGGGATCGGCGCCGTCTCGACCGTCGGTGGCTTCCGCTGGCGGAACCTTCCCGCGCTTCCGCGCTACCTCTCCGCGCTGGCGCGTGGCGCGGCTCCGCCGCGGGAGCTCGAGCCCCTGCCGGCTCTCACCCGAGTCCAGGAGCGCCTCATGCTGGGCCTGCGCCTCGACGACCCGCTTCCCTTCGCGGAAGTCGAGGAGGCCGTGGACCCGGCGGCACTCGGACGGCTCGAAGGGCTCGGTCTGGTCGAGCGGTGCGCCGACGGGCTGCTCCTCACGCGGCGCGGCCGGTTCCTCGGCGGTGGCGTAACGGCTGAACTTCTCGCTGAAATCCCTGCAAATAACTACAATTGATCGCAGATGCCGCCCGGCCCTGAACCCGTGCTCACGCCTCGCCAGGAGGAGATCCTCGTGCGCGTCGTCGAGGAGTACGTGTCAACGGGGGCGCCTGTCGGGTCGAAGACCCTCGTCGAGAGGGCGGCGATGGAAGTTTCCTCCTCTACGGTCAGGTACGAGCTGGCCGTGCTCGAGGAGCAGGGGCTGCTTTCGCATCCGCACACGTCGGCAGGAAGGGTTCCGACCGACCTCGGCTACCGCTTCTTCGTCGACCGGGTGATCGAGCAGCTCGAGCCTCGTCCGTCGCCGCTCGCTCTCGACCTCGACTTCTCCGAGCTTCGTAGCGAGGTGGAGACAGCCCTGCAGGCGACCACCGACGCGCTGGCGGAGGTGACGCATCTGCTCGCCCTCGTCTCGGCACCGACGCTGGAGGCGACCACGGTACGGCGCGTGGAGGTCTTGCTCCTGCAGCCGCAGCTCGTGATGGTGGTCGTCATCACTGCGACAGGTGGGGTGACCAAGCGGCTCTTCACATTCGCCAGAGCCGTCGACCCCGGCCTGGCCGAGTGGGCGGGCGAATATCTGAACGAGAGCCTCGGCGGCCGCCAGCTCAGTGCCCGGATGCTGCGGTCGTGTCTCGAGGACCCCCATCTCAGCGCGAGGGAGCGCGAGTTTCTCGCGGAGCTCCGGCCGGCCTTTGCGGACGTCCTCGAGACTCCCGAGCAGGCGTTCTACGTCGGCGGCACCGCCGGCCTGCTCGCAGAGTTTCGCCCGGACGAGCTTGCGGGCTACCAGCGCCTGCTCGAGGTTCTCGAGCAGCGCGCGATGGCGCTCGAGCTCATGCGCGCCAGCCTCGTCTCCAAGCAGCCGTTCGTGCGGGTGGGGCCGGAGCTCGCAGACCCGCAGCTCGCGACGGTCTCCCTCGTCGGCGCTCCCTACGGGCTTCAGCACCGCAATCTCGGCACCGTGAGCCTCGTGGGGCCGATGCGCATGGACTACGTCACGGCGATCGACGCCGTCCGAACTGCCGCGAGGGAGCTCTCGCGGTTCGTCGAGGATCTCTACGAGGACTGACGTGGCGACGGCGAAGCGCGACTACTACGAGGTTCTCGGTGTGGAGCAGCGCGCGTCCGACCGAGAGATCAAGTCGGCGTTCAGGCGGCTCGCGCGCGAGCTGCATCCCGACGTCTCCGACCATCCCGAGGCCCAGGAGCGCTTCCGCGAGGCGGCGGAGGCCTACGAGGTTCTGTCGAAGCCGGAGACCAGAGAGCTCTACGACCGCTACGGGCACGAGGGCTTGAGGACAGGCGGCTTCCATCCGAGCGACTTCGATTTCGCCAACATCGCCGACCTCTTCTCCGCCTTCTTCGGAGACGACCTCTTTGGGGGCGGGGGGCTCGGCTCGCGCAGAACGCGCGGCGCGGACGTGATGGCCGAGGTCGAGGTGGAGCTCGAGGAGGCGGCAAGGGGCGTCAAGCGTGAGATCCGTCTGCCGGTTGCCGTGCCCTGCCCGACCTGCGGCGCCTCGGGCGCGGCGCCAGGGACGAATCCCGAGACGTGCCCGGCCTGCGGCGGAAGCGGGCGGCTGCAATCGGTTTCGTCATCGGTGTTCGGCCAGTTCATTCGCACGCGAATCTGCCCGGAGTGCGGCGGCGCCGGCGAGGTTGTCGCCGACCCGTGCACCGACTGCAACGGTGAGAGGCGGAAGCTGGAGGACCGGACGCTCGAGATCGACGTCCCACGCGGGATCCACGACGGCCAGCGCATCCGTCTGTCGGGTGAAGGCCACGCCGGCGACCTCGGCGGCCGAGCCGGCGACGCTTACGTCCTCGTCCACGTGCGCCCGGACCCGCGGTTCGTGCGCGACGGGAACGACGTCATCTCCACGGTCGACCTGACGATGTCGGAGGCCGCGCTCGGAACCCAGACGTCCGTGGCCACCCTCGACGGCGACGTCGAGCTCGAGTTCAAGCCGGGGACGCAGCCCGGCGAGATCCGAGTCCTGCGCGGCAAGGGCATGCCGGTGCTGCAAGGCTTCGGGCGTGGAGACCATCGCCTGCTCGTGAACGTGGCGGTGCCCCGGAACCTGACCGACGACCAGCGCCGGCTCCTCGAGGAGTTCGCGCGGGCCGAGCACGAGGCGAACTACAAGGCCGAGGAAGGCTTCTTCGAGAAGCTCCGGGCCGCGTTCCGCTGAGCGACCCACTCCTCCGCCGGGTCTCCGTGCGCGTGGCCGAGGCGCGCGCCGAAGAGGCGCGGGTGCTTCTGATCGAGCTCTTTCCGGAGGGGTTCGAGGAAGTCGAGGTCGACGGTGGGATCGAGTTCGCGGCCTACACCAAGGCGGGCGGGGAGGAGCGCCTCTGGCAGGTGTTCGGGCCCGGCGCCGCGACCACTGTCGACTCCGGGTGGCGCGAAGCGTGGAAGCGGTTCCATCGCCCGGTCGAGATCGGCCGCCTCTGGGTCGGCCCGCCCTGGGAGGAGCCCGAGAAGGGGTTGCTCCCGGTCGTGGTCGATCCGGGCCAGGCGTTCGGGACGGGCGCTCATCCCACGACGCAGCTCTGCCTTCGCTTCCTGCTCGATCACACGCCCGTTTCCCTGCTCGATCTCGGTTGCGGTTCGGGCGTCCTCTCCATCGCGGCGGCGAAGCTCGGCTACCGGCCCGTCACGGCGCTCGACCTCGACGAGGCCGCTGTCGAGGCGGCACGGGTGAACGCAGACGCGAACGATGTCGTGATCGACGTCAGCCGCGCGGATGTGCTTTCCGATCCGCTTCCGGAAGCAGAGCTCGTCCTGGCGAACATCGCCGCCGAGCCGCTGCTCGCGGTCGCCGGCCGCATCACGGCGCCCGAACTCGTCGCATCCGGCTATCTCGTAAGCGAGGAGCCGCGCCTCGACGGCTGGAAGCACCAGGAGCGGAAAGAGCTCCAGGGCTGGGTGGCCGACCGGTTCGAACGAGCCTGAGCGCCCAAGGCGCGCGACCCGAGGTCGGCTAGCATCGTGCGGTCATGGCCACGTTCTCGACCACGTTTCTCGGCTGCAAGATCTCGCACACCGACGCTCAGGAGGTGCGTGAGCGACTGATTGCAGACGGCCATCTCGAGGCGGACGGCGAGGTGGACGTCGCGGTCGTCAACACATGCTGCGTCACGCATGAGGCCGTGCGAAAGTCCCGCCAGGAAGCCCGGCGAGCGGCGCGGCGCGCGCGGCGCGTGTTCGTGACGGGCTGTGCCGCGAATCTCGAGGGCAGCTTCGAGGGGCTTCCCGAGAACGTGGAGGTGGTCAGGCTTCCGAGCGAACAAACCGCGGGGTTCCTCGCTGGTGCTGTCGGCGCGCTCGGCTGTGTTCGGGCCGGCGTCGGCCTCGACCGAATCCGGGCTTTCGTCAAGATCCAGGATGGCTGCAGCTTCTCCTGCAGCTTCTGCGTCATTCCTCAGGTTCGAGGCTCATCTCGCAGCCGGCAGGCGAGTGCGGTGCTCGGGGAGGTCGCACGCCGCGTCGAGCAGGGGCACCGGGAGGTCGTTCTCACCGGGATCAACCTCGGGTGTTACCGCGACCGTGAGGCCGGCTGGGACCTGCCGCGCCTCGTCCGCCAGGTGGGCGCGGTGCCGGGCCTCGAGCGCCTGCGCCTCTCGTCCATCGAGGTCAATCATTTGAGCAACACGCTCGTGGAGGCGATGCGCGAGACCCCGACAGTGTCGCCGCACTTGCATGTCCCGCTGCAGTCGGGGGATGACGCCGTCCTCGGAGCGATGCGCCGCCGCTACGACGCCGCCACGTATCTCCGGCGGGTCGAGAAGGCGGTCGGCTTCAACCTCACCACCGATGTGATCGTCGGGTTCCCGACGGAGGACGAAGCCGCGTTCGAGCGGACGCTGCGCGTGATCGAGGAGGCGGGAATCACCAAGGTGCACGTCTTTCCCTACTCGCCGCGGCCGGGAACGCTCACGGCGGACGATGACCGCATTCCCGCGGTCGTGAAGAGAGAGCGGAGCGCGCGCCTGCGAGCGGCCTCTGCCGAGGCCTGCCGCCGGCGCTGGGTCGGAAAGCTCGGTCGGAAGGAAAGAATTCTCGTCGACCGCCCTGGACGCGGATACGGCGACGACTATTCACCGTGGCTCGTCGACGGTCGCCAGGGCGCGTTCGTCCGGGCCCGCGCGCAGGAGGTCACGGAGGAGGGCATCGTTGGCATCGCGGCCTGACTGCCTCTTCTGCAAGCTCGTTCGCGAGGGCCGGCACGTCAACGCAGCCGACGGGTTCGTGGCGATCGAGGACATCAACCCGAAGGCGCCGGTTCACCTGCTCGTGCTGCCCGAGCGTCACGTCGACACCTTCCGCGACGTGTCGGACTTCGAGTCGGACGAGGCGAAGCGGATGCTCGAGTTCGTCGCCGACACGGCGAAGAGGGCCGGCCTCGAGGACTACCAGGTCGTCGTGAACGTCGGGCCCGGCGCGGGCCAGACCGTCTTTCACCTCCACTGGCACGTCCTCGGCGGAGGGAGGCCGTTCGAATGATGATCGGCCGGATCGAAGACGAGTTGCAGGCGGCGATGCGGGCCCGCGACCGTGAGCGCACGGACACCTTGCGCGTGATCCTCGCGTCACTCCGCGCCGCTGAGAAGGAGTTGCTGCGACCGCTGAAGGAAGACGAGGAGCTTCAGGTGCTGCAGCGTGAGCGCAAGCGCCGCACCGAGGCCGCGGATGCCTTCCGGGACGGCGGCCGGCCGGAGCAGGCCGAGAAGGAAGAGCGCGAGCTCGCGGTGATCGAGGAGTTCATGCCGGAGCCGATGTCCGAAGAGGACATCGAACGGATCATCGACGACGCGATCGCGGAGACCGGAGCGACGTCGCTGCGCGACCTCGGCCGGGTGATGGCGGACGTCATGCCGCAGGTTGCGGGCCGGGCGGACGGGTCGACGGTCAGCCAGCTCGTGCGCGAGAAGCTGGCCTAGACCTTTCTCACTTTCGACTCATTCCGCGCACCACGCGCGCACTTCTGAGCGTTACGCTGAAAAGCGGAGGGAGGCATGCGGTGGCCCCGGGCCGCAAGCAGCTCCGCCCACCTCACTAAACTTCGACCGTTGCAGGAAGTTCTCTCGGTTTCCAACGAGGTCGCGGCCGAGCTCGCCACGGTCGACGACGGCATCCTCGACGCGCTCCGCGATCGCCTCGGCATTGCGCTTCTCCTGCGCGGCAACCGCCTGACGCTCGAGGGCGACGACGCGCGCGTCGGCCAGGCCCGGGCAGTGGTCGACGAGCTCGTCGAGCTCGTCGAGGGCGGTCAGGCGATCGGGCCGAACACCGTCGATGCCGTCCTCGCCGCGCTCGACGCGGCCGAGAATCCGCGCGAGATCTTCGAGGACGTCGTCTGGCGGCACCGCGGCAAGAAGATCACGCCGAAGACGGTCAACCAGAAGCGCTACGTCGACGCGATCCGCGAGTGCACGATCACGTTCGGCGTCGGCCCCGCCGGCACGGGCAAGACCTACCTGGCGATGGCGCTCGCCGTCGCGGCGATGCAGGAGCGCGAGGTGAGCCGCATCATCCTCACGCGCCCCGCGGTCGAGGCCGGCGAACGCCTCGGCTTCCTCCCCGGCGACATGCTCGCCAAGGTCGACCCGTATCTGCGCCCGCTCTTCGACGCGCTCTACGACATGCTCGACGCCGACCGGCTCAACTCGTACCTGGAGAAGGGAACGATCGAGGTTGCGCCGCTCGCGTTCATGCGCGGCCGCACCCTGAACGACTCCTTCATCATCCTCGACGAGGCGCAGAACACGACTCCCGAGCAGATGCAGATGTTCCTCACGCGCCTCGGCTTCGGCTCGAAGATCGTCGTCACCGGGGACGTCACGCAGGTCGATCTCCCGCGCGAGCAGGCGTCCGGGCTCATCCACGTGCGCGAGATCCTCGGGGCCATCGACGGGATCGAGTTCGTCGAGTTCGGAAACCAGGACGTCGTCCGCCACGTGCTCGTGCAGCGGATCGTCGAGGCGTACAAGCGCCACGCCGACGAGACGGGCACGCAGCGGCGCAAGTGATCGCCATCGAGGTGGAGAACCGAAGCGGCGAGGTCGTCGACGCGGCCGGCGCCGAGTCGCTCGCGCGCGATGTGCTCGCAGCCGAAGGGATCGGCGAGGGAGACCTGGGGATCGCGTTCGCCACGCCGTCGGAGATCCGGGCGCTGAAGCTCCAGCACCTCGGGATCGAGGAGGCGACCGACGTGCTCTCATTCCCGATCGACGCGCGCGAAGACCTGCCGGAAGGCGTCCCTCGCCAGCTGGGCGACGTCGTTCTCTGCCCGCAGGTCGTCGGCGACGCGTGGCGCGCGCCGCTCGTCCACGGCCTCCTGCACCTCCTGGGCTACGACCACGGCGACGAGATGGAGCGGCGGGAGCGCGAGCTGCTTCCCGAATCCTGATGGCCGAGCGGCGCCCACCGGCGGTCCTGCGCAGCTTCAACTACGCCTTCGAAGGCGTCATCCACGTGCTGCGCACGCAGCGCAACATGCGCATCCACTTCGCGATCGCCGCCGGCGTGCTCGTGCTCGCGTTCATCTACGACGTCACGCGCCTCGAGCTGATCGCGCTCATGATCTCGATCGCCTTCGTCCTAATCGCGGAGATGGTCAACACGGCGGTCGAGGCGACGATCGACCTCTCGACCCCTTCGTTCGACCCGCTGGCGAAGATCGCGAAGGACATCGCCGCCGGCGCGGTCCTGATCGCGGCGGCGAATGCGGTTGCGGTCGGGTACCTCGTCCTTGCCGACCGCCTCGCCCGCCCGAGCGCCAGGCTCGTCAACACCCTCGGCGATGCGCCGATCAACCTGACCGTGATCGCGCTCGTCCTGACGATCATCGTCGTCATCGCGATCAAGGCGATCACCGGGACGGGCACGCCGCTTCGCGGCGGCCTCCCATCGGGCCACGCGGCGCTCGCGTTCGGCGGGTGGGCCGCGATCACGTTCATCGTCACCGACCACCGCATCGTCGTCTCCTTCGTCGCGCTGATCATGGCGCTGCTCGTCTCCCAGACCCGCGTCGAGGCCGAGATCCACACGCCCTACGAAGTCGTCGCGGGCGCGGTCCTCGGTACGCTCGTCACGCTCATCCTCTTCCAGGTGTTCAGATGACCGACCAGGAGCTCTACGAGACCGCCCTCGCCGCCTCCCAGGCGGCCTACGCCCCGTACTCGAAGTTCCTCGTGGGCGCGGCGGCGCTCATGCGCGACGGTCGGGTCGTCACCGGCGTGAACGTCGAGAACGCCTCGTATCCGGTCGGGATCTGCGCCGAGCGCTGCGCCATCGCGAGGGCTGTCGCCGAGGGTGCAGTGCCGGGTGACTTCGAGGCGATCGGGATCACGGCCTCGCCGTGCGGGGCCTGCCGCCAGTGGCTGCACGAGTTCCGCTTCGACCGCGTCGCCTTCATGCACGAAGGCGAGCTGCTTGTCCGCCGGCCGGATGAGCTGCTGCCTGATTCCTTCGTGTTGTGAGAAGCGGCTTCGTCGCTATTGCCGGCCGGCCGAACGTCGGCAAGTCGACGCTCGTGAACGCGCTCGCGGGCGGCAAAGTCGCGATCGTCTCCGACAAGCCGCAGACGACGAGGCGGCGGATCGCGGCGGTTGTGAACGGCGACGGGTACCAGCTCGTCCTCACCGACCTGCCGGGCTTCCAACGCCCGCGCGATGCGCTCACAGAGCGCATGCAGAGGACGGTGGACACGTCGCTCGAGGACGTCGACGCGCATCTTCTCGTTCTCGCCGCGGACGAGGCGATCGGCTCGGGGGACCGTTTCGTGGCGGCGCGCGTCTTCGCCTCCGGCCGACCCGTGGTCATCGCCCTCAACAAGGTCGACCGGCTACGCCCTGAACGAATCGCCGAGCAGATCCAGGTGGCCTCGGGCCTCGGCGACTTCCACGCGCTGCATCCGGTGAGCGCGACGCGCGGCGAGGGGCTCGACCCGCTCCGCGAGGACCTCGTCGGGCTCCTGCCGGACGGGCCCCTCTACTTTGGCGAGGGGGAGGCGACCGATCTACCGCTCGAGGCGCGGCTTGCCGAGCTGGTCCGCGAGCAGGCGCTCGCCCTCACGCGGGAGGAGGTGCCGCACGCGATCGGCGTCGAGGTCGAGGAGCTCGAGAAGGGGCGGGTGCAAGCCGTTCTCTTCGTCGAGACGGAGTCGCAGAAAGGCATCCTGATCGGGAAAGGCGGGACCATGATCAAGGCCATCGGCGCGGGTGCGCGCCCGGAGATCGAGAGGCTTCTCGGGGGCAAGGTCTATCTCGAGCTGCAGGTCAAGGTGCGGCCGCACTGGCGCCGTGACGAGAATGTGCTCGAACGCTTCGGAATCTAGGAGGGACTTTGGCAGCACTGACCGCGTTGCAATTCGAGGAACGCCTGAACCGCTATCTCTACGAGCGCGCCGAGGAAGCGCGCGCCGTACGCGTGGGCGAGAAGGAGACCAGCGAGCAGGCCGAGATCGTCGCCCGCTACGCCGACCTCTTCACGCGCGAGCAGCACGACGCTCTTCGCGACGAGGAGGATGCGGCCGCCGACGGCGACCTCGAGCGGCTCTACCGCCTGCGGGAGGCGTGCCTCGGCGGCATCGTCGTCGCGGAGCTCGCCGAGCGCTCGGACCGGTTCGAGAACGAGTTCCTCGCAGCGCGGGTCGAGTTCCGCGGCGAGTCGCTGCCGCTGCGGTCTGCGCAGGCGATGCTGGCCTTGCTCGACGAGTACCGCGACCGGAACGAGCTCGGCGACCTGGCTGCGGACGCCTCGGCTCGCTTCAACGACGACCGCCAGGAGCTGATGGCGGCCGCGGAAGCTCTCGACGCCGAGCTCTCCGGCGACCCCGACCCGATCGGGCGCAGCGCGCAGCGCAAGGCAATCGACATCCACGCCCTTGCCGACGCCCTCGGCCGGGCCGCACGCGAGCAGGACGAGTCCTATGGGCCGCTGCGCGAGCGCTGGGTGAACCGCATCCTCGGCGAGGAGCATGAGCCCGAGCCGGCCTCCTACCACGTCGCCTACCTGCGTAGGCTCTCGCCGTTCGCGGACACGTACACGAAGGAGCGGGCCGTGCCGGTCTGCCTCGAGACCCTGTCGCGGCTCGGTTTCGACCTCGCGGCGGAGGAGCACATCCGCCTCGATCTCGACGACCGCCCGCAGAAGAACCCGCGCGCGTGCGTGATCGCATCCGACCCGCCCAACGTCGTCCACCTGATCACGAGGGCGCAGGGCGGGGTGCACGATTACCAGGGGCTCCTGCACGAGGCGGGACATGCGCTCCACTACGCAGGCGTCGACCCGGCGCTTCCGTACACCTTTCGCCGTCTCTCGCGCGATCACGCGCTCACAGAGATCTACTCGTTCCTGCTCGAATCGGTGAGCCGGGAGCCCGGCTGGCACGCCGAGCACTTCGACGTCTCCGCGGGCGAGGCCGCGGACAACGCCGAGGCGACGCGTTTCCTCGACGTTCTCCTGTTCCGGCGCTATGCGGCGAAGCTCGATTACGAGCTCGAGCTCTGGGCCGACTTCGAGCACGCGCCCGACTACGCGCCGACCTACGCGGAGCGACTGCGCGCAGCGACCGGCTTCCGCTATCGGCCGGACGGCTATCTGGCCGACATGGACGACGGCTTCTACTCGGCCGACTACCTGCGCGCCTGGATCCGCTCGGCGCAGCTACGCGCCTACCTGCGGGAGACGATCGGGTCGGACTGGTGGGAGCGAAGCGAAACGGGTGACTTTCTGCGCGGCCTCTTCGCCGAGGGAACCAGGCCCTCGAGCGAAGACATCGCCGCGCGCATCGGCTTCGATCCGCTGGACACCCGCCCCCTCGTCCAGGAGCAACTGGCCGCCTAGCGTTGAAGAAAGTGAACGGCCCTCATTCGAGGGATGCGCACCTTTCCGTGCCGATATGTCATGTGCGGCATGGACGAGGATCTCCAACATCACTCCAAGCGGGTCCGGCGTCGCCGACGCCACAAGACCACGGTGACGAACATCAACGTGTTCGCGCTTGGTGCGACCGCGGAGCACGTGCAGTCCGAGGCGAGCCCGCCGTCGGTTCCTGCGGGAGCGGAAGACGAAGACCTTTTCGGCGAGCGCATGGTCTCGACGGAGTGGCTCGAGCGGCGCGCGAAGAGGCTCGAGAAGCAGGAGCAGGAGCTCAAGCAGCGTGCCCTCGAGATCGAGCGCCGCGAGATCGAGCTCGACGACCGCCAGGCCCGCTTCGAGGCCGACATGTATCTTCGCGAGGACGAGATCGAGGCGCGCGAGGAGCACCTCCGTGACCTCGAGGCTCGACTCGGCCAGAAGGAATCAGACCTCGGAAGCTTCGTCGCCCGCGTCCAGGGCGGCCTCCTCGCTGACGCCGGCTGAGCCGGGCGCCCGACCCGGGCTACACTGATTCCATGGCGCAGGCCCCCGCTCTTCCGGGCGGCTTCGAGCTTCCGCTCGAGCCCCGGCTGCCCCGCATCGGCTCGGTCGACCAGGTCGCGGTCGAGGAGCGCGCGGCGTCCCTCGCGCGCCGTTCGATCAAGCGGGAGTCGAAGCTCTTCGCGCTCGACCTCGCGGTACGGATGATGGACCTCACCACGCTCGAGGGCGCAGACACCCCCGGGAAGGTCGCGGCGCTCTGCTCGAAGGCGATGCGGCCCGATCCGTCCGATCTGACGGTTCCGCCGGTGGCCGCGGTCTGCATCTACCCGAACCTCGTTCCCACCGCCCTCGAGCGGGTGCGCGGGAGCGGCGTGCACGTGGCCTCGGTCGCGACGGCGTTCCCGTCGGGGCAGTCTCCGCTCGAGATCAAGGTCGAGGAAGCGGCGCGGGTCGCCGAGATGGGCGCCGACGAGATCGACATGGTCATCGACCGCGGCGCGTTTCTCTCCGGCGACTACGCGAAGGTCTACGACGAGGTCCGCCGGGTCAAGGAGGCGTGCGGCGACGCGCACCTCAAGGTCATCCTCGAGACCGGCGAGCTCGGCACGTACGACAACGTGCGCCGGGCGAGCCTGCTCGCCATCGCGGGCGGCGCCGACTTCATCAAGACGTCCACGGGCAAGATCCAGCCGGCCGCGACCCTCCCGGTCACGCTCGTCATGCTCGAGGCGATTCGCGACGTGTACGAGGAGACCGGGCGCAAGATCGGCATGAAGCCGGCTGGCGGGATTCGGCACGCGAAGCAGGCCGTCCAGTACCTCGTGCTCCTGCACGAGACGCTCGGGGTCGAGTGGCTCACGCCCGACCTCTTCCGCTTCGGTGCCTCGTCGCTTCTGAACGACGTCCTGCTCCAGATCCGCAAGGAGAAGACGGGCCGCTACCAGAGCCCCGACTATTTCACCATTGACTGAGATCGAAAAGCGCCAAGACCGCTCGCCGGTTCCGTCCGCCTTCGACTACGCGCCCGCGCCGGAGTCGCGCGAGATCGTCACGCTCGAGGACCGATACGGGCTCTTCATTGGTGGCGAGTGGGTGGAGCCGAAGTCCGCGGAGTTCGAGCCGACGATCAGCCCGGCCACCGAGGAGCCGCTCGCCGAGGTCGCCTACGCAGGCGCCGAGGACGTGGCGCTCGCGGTGGACTCGGCACGCGACGCGTTCGAGAACGGATGGTCGGACATCGCGCCGGGCGAGCGGGCGAAATACCTCTACCGCATCGCGCGCATCCTGCAGGAGCGCTCGCGCGAGTTCGCGGTGCTCGAATCGCTCGACGGCGGCAAGCCGATCCGCGAGTCCCGCGACGTCGACCTTCCGCTCTCCGCCGCCCACTTCTTCTACTACGCGGGCTGGGCCGACAAGCTCGAATACGCCTTCCCGAACCGCAACCCGAAGCCTCTCGGCGTAGCGGGCCAGGTGATCCCCTGGAACTTCCCGCTGCTCATGCTCTCATGGAAGATCGCACCCGCGCTCGCGGCCGGGAACACCGTTGTCCTCAAGCCCGCGGAATCGACACCGCTGACGGCTCTGCTCTTCTGCGACGTCGTCCGTCAGGCCGAGCTTCCGCCGGGGGTCGTGAACATCGTCACCGGCGACGGGCGGGCCGGGGCCGAGATCGTCAAGCATCCCGAGGTCGCGAAGGTCGCGTTCACGGGCTCCACCGAGGTCGGGAAGGAGATCCAGCGCGCCGTCGCCGGGACCGGCAAGAAGCTGACGCTCGAGCTCGGCGGCAAGGCGGCGAACATCATCTTCGACGACGCGCCGCTCGACCAGGCGGTCGAGGGGATCATCAACGGCATCTACTTCAACCAGGGCCACGTCTGCTGCGCCGGCTCGCGATTGCTCGTGCAGGAGTCCATCTACGAGCAGGTGATCGCGAAGCTGAAGCGGCGGATGGGGACGCTGCGCGTCGGCGATCCGCTGGACAAGAACACCGACGTCGGGGCGATCAACTCGAGAGAGCAGCTCGAGAGGATCAAGGAGCTCGTGGCGGCCGGGGAGGCGGAAGGCGCGGAGATCTTCCAGCCGCCCTGCCGGCTGCCGGAGAAGGGCTGGTGGTTCGCGCCGACGGTCTTCACCAACGTTGCGCAGAGCTACCGGATCGCGCAGGAGGAGATCTTCGGGCCGGTGCTCTCGGTGCTGACCTTCCGCACGCCCGACGAGGCCGTCGAGAAGGCAAACAACACGCCGTACGGGCTCTCCGCCGGCGTGTGGACGGAGAAGGGCTCGCGGATCCTCTCGATGGCGCAGCGCCTGCGCGCCGGTGTGATCTGGGCGAACACGTACAACAGGTTCGATCCGGCCTCGCCGTTCGGCGGGTACAAGGAGTCCGGCTTCGGCCGGGAAGGCGGCCGGCACGGCCTCGAGCCGTATCTGAAGTTCGAATGAGGGCGATGCAATTCATGGGGCCACCCCGGACCACCACCCGCTTTGAGCGTATCGCCGCCCGCGTGGCGCGCGGCGCGCGGACTGGGGAAAAAGCGTGAGGCTTCCGGTCAAGAAGACGTACAAGCTCTACATCGGCGGCGCGTTCCCGCGCTCCGAGTCCGGCCGCTCGTACGAGGCCGAGGGAGCCAACGTCGCGCGCGCCTCCCGCAAAGACGTCCGGGACGCGGTTCGCGCCGCGCGCGAGGCCTTCCCGACATGGGCGTCCATGACCGCCTACAACCGCGGGCAGGTGCTCTACCGGGTCGCCGAGATCATGGAGGGCCGCAGGGCCCAGTTCGTCGAGCTCACGGGCGACGAGGCCGAGGTCGACGCGGCCATCGACACCTGGGTCTGGTACGCCGGCTGGGCCGACAAGCTCGCGCAGGTGCTTGGCGCGTCCAACCCCGTCGCCGGGCCGTACTTCAACTTCACGGTGCCGGAACCCACGGGCGTCGTCGGCGTCGTCGCGCCGGAGGAGCCCGCGCTTACAGGCTTCGTCGCGCACCTCGCGCCGGTCATCGTCGGCGGGAACGCAGCCGTCATCGTGGCGTCGCAGAAGCACCCTCTCGCGGCGGTCACCCTCGCCGAGGTGCTCGCGACCTCGGACGTCCCGGGCGGCGTCGTCAACGTGCTCACCGGCCGCAAAGACGAACTCTCGCCGGTGTTGGCCGCCCACATGGACGTGAACGCCGTCGACCTCTCCGGTGCGACGGGAGAGAGGGAGGAGCTCGAGCGGCTCGCCGCGGACAATGTCAAGCGCGTCGTCGCCAACGGGGACGGCCAGTCGCCCTGGCACGTCGCCGCGTTCCTCGAGCTCAAGACCGTTTGGCACCCAATCGGCGTTTAGTCCCCTAGACTCAGCTAGTCGCCCATGGCCCTTCGGATCGAAGAGCTCGCCAAGACAATCGACTGCACCCTCCTGGACCCGCGTGCGGGGCTCCAGGAGATCGAGGCCGTTTCGCAAACGGCACGCGAGCTGCACCTTGCCTCCCTCTGCGTCTTGCCCAAGCATGCGGCCGCAGCGGCCGAGCACCTGCGCGGCTCGGACGTGAAGGTCTGCGCGGTCATCGGCTATCCCGAGGGCAGCCCGGCGGCAAGGGCCAAGATCGCGGAGGCCGAGCGCTGCCTCGACGAGGGCGCGAAGGAGCTCGAGTTCGCGCTGAACGTCCGGGCGATGCTGGCCGGGGACTTCGCGCTCGTTCGAGACGAGCTGACCGCGTTCGTGCGCACGATTCGCATGCGCTCCGCCAACGGCGGCCGCGGCGCGGTGACCCTCAAGGCGATCATCGGGACGGGGCGGCTCGACGACAAGCGCAAGAAGCTCGCCTGCAAGATCGTGGAGCTCGCCGAGGCGGACTTCGCGCAGACGGGTGCGAACGGCGCGCCCGCGACCATCCACGACGTCGAGCTCCTCCGCGACTACCTCCCCGAAGCCGTCGGCGTGAAGGCGTCGGGCGGGGTCGAGACCCTTGAGGACGCGCTCGCGATGATCAACGCGGGGGCGGGCAGGATCGGCTCTCCCTTTGCGCTCGAGATCGTGACCTACGCCGCCGGGCTCGACCGCGTCTCTTCGTGAGCCGGTTCCGCCAGGCGATCTCCGAGGGCGACGGTATCTCCGTCGTCCCGGTGCTCGTGGGTGAGGTGGAGGATCTCGCCGCTCTCGCCGAGCAGGCGGGCGCCGAGGCGGTGGCCGTCGATCTTGCCGACGTCGAGCGGGTCCGGTTGAGCACGTCGCTCGCGATCCTCGTCCGCGGAGGGGATCCGGGCCAGGCGTCAGCGTCGGGAGCCGACGCGTGGATCGTGCCGTTCTCGGACGAGGCCGAGGCTGTGGTCGCCCGCGCGCGCGAACTCGACCTGGACTGCGCGGTCGAGGTCCGCGACGAGGAGACACTCGAAGAAGCACTCGAGCGGGTCGATCCGGACATCGTCCTCATCTCGGAGCGCGGGCTCGACGACGACGAGGAGGATCTCGAGCGAACGCTCGATCTGCTCGCCGACGTGCCGGCAGGGAAGCTCGTCATCTCCGAAGCCCGCGTGAGCGCGCGCGAGCAGGTGATCGCGCTCGAAAACGCCGGCGTGGACGCGATCCTCGTCGGGGCCGAGTCTCTGAGGACCTCGTCGGACTTCCGCTCGGCTCTCGCCGAGCTGACCGGTCGCTAGTGCCCTTCCAGTGACGCTGCCCCGCTCCGCGGCCGGGAGCACCAAGCGCTGCTGCTAGGACAGGGAGTGCCGGTAATGGTGATTACCGGCGCGACCGAGGACGACGCAGCGCGCAGTGCGATGGCGGGCGAGGAGCAGGCGTGTGGTGCTGGATGGCGGGAACTACCCCGTCGTCGTCGGGGTGGTGAGCGCCTGGTCGAGGCGAGGCTCGAGGCCGAGCGCGAGCGCGAGCTCGCGATCGGCGCGCCTGATGGCGAGCTCGCCTTTCACGGCGAGGTCGGTCGATTGCGTCGCGAGGTCGTCGACCTCTTTCTTGCGCATGTCGAGGAAGGGGTCGTCGAGCGCGATCTGGAGCTCCTTGGCGACGAGGGCGAGGCTCTGGCGGCTGAGCTCGAGGCCTTCGGAGAGCGTCTTCGCGTGAGGAGCCGTCGTCTCGATCTCCGCGAGCCCGGCGGCCGCCTCGAACTCTGCGGCGATGAGGTCGTCGATCTTCTGAACGGCATCCTGGCCGCGCTGCGCGGCTGCGAGGACTCCTTCGCGATCGAGCTTCTGCGCGGCCGAGGAGATGTCGGCGAAGGCGAGGCGAAGCTCCTCCTCGGCGTTGGTTCTCGAGTCCTCGGCCGTTCGATACGCGTTGTAGAGCGAACGCGCGTGCTCCTCGTGCCCGGAGCTGCCGCACGCGCTCGCCAGAAGGCCGGCGGCGATCGCCGTGAACGCCAGAAGGGCTGCGAGCTTGACCTGCACGGCGACCGAGGGTACCCGTCAGCCTCGCTTCGGTGGTCTGGCATCATGAGTTCGTGAATCGCGCAGTCCCCTGGGCGCTTGCGGTTGCCCTCGCCCTCATCGTCCTTTCCTTCTCGGTCGCAGGCTGCGGTGGGGACGACGCCGCGTCGGCCGAGCCGGGCCAGGAGGGGACGACCACGACCGCGGAAGCGACCTGTCCTCCCGCCCTCGCGCGCGGCTGGCAGAAGCTTTCCGACCAGATCGACACACCTGTCTACTGCCCGAGCTGGCTGCCGGATCCGCTCGTCGGCAAGATCGGCGGCCAGTGGGAAGGCGTGCACGCCGTCACCAAGAGCGGCAGCTACCTGATCGGCTTCATCTGGTTCGAGCGCGGCGCCAGCGAGGTGCACGTCAATTTGCGCGGCTATCCGGGCGAGACGAAGGTGCCGACCTGCAACGGCAAGCCCTGCTTCAGCGGGGAGCGCGGCACGAGGGACGTCGGCGGGAAGACCGTCGACGTCTACACGGTCAACCGCGGCGCCGACACCTGGCACGTCCTCTACGCGTGGAAGGAAGACGGGTCTCTCTACTCGGTCAGCCAGCACGTGGTGCCGGAGCTCGGCCTTTCGTACAGCCAGGTCGTGAAGTACCTCGATCGGATCATGGCCGGCCTGGTGAAGATCGAGCCGCAGCAGACCTGACGTGCGCCTGACGAGGAGGCAGTTCGTCGCGGGCGGCGCGGCGGCCCTCGGCGCGGCGGGAATCTACGAGCTCGTCGACCGCTTCGCGACGGCTCCGGAGCGCCAGACGACGCGCGTCCTTCCGTCCGAGCAGCACGTGCTCGGCCGGCCGCAGGTGATCGTGGACAACGGCGTCGAGGTCGTCGTGCCGCCGCTGCACCATGAGGTCGTCACCGGTGTGCTGCGCGTGGAGCCGACCAAGGCGGCTCTCGAGGAGGCTCGCGCGACTCTGAGCGAGACGCTGCAGGAGCTGGACGCCCGCTACGAGCCCGCCCCGAAGGGAGTCTCGATCAGCATCGGCTGGGGGCTCCCCTACTTCGATCGCTACGTCCCGGGCCCCGCCGAAGAGCACCTCCCGGTCGACCTGCGCGCGTCGAAGACGGCGGGGAAGGAGGTGCGGGGAGTCATCGACGCGGTCCGCTTCCCGAGCGATCCCGAGGAGCTGATCCTCGAGGACAACGACGTCGCCATCTTCCTTCGCAGCGACAGCGTCGACTTCATCGCCGACGCCTCCTCGGCGCTCTTCGACGAGACGAAGGGGCTCTTCTCGATCACGAGCATCCGCCGCGGCTTCGCCGGAGGCGGGTTCGACGGGAGCCAGAGCCTGCCGAAGCAGATGGCGATGGCGGCCGGGATCGGCGGCGCGGAGCTCATCCCCGACACCGCCGAGCTCTTCCTCGGCTTCACGTCGACACAGAAGGCAGGCCTCGGCCCACCGGGGATCGCGAACTTCGAGACGCTTCCGGGCTACACGAACCAGTTCCCGGACGGCTACTTCCTCGGCGGCACGGCGATGCACCTCTCACACCTCTTCGAGGACGTGGAGGCGTGGTACCTGAACTTCGACTACCCGGAGCGTGTGTCGACGACGTTCAAGCCCGGCCTCGACGTGAAGGAGGGGACGCAGACCGTCCCGCAGGACGCCGAGGACGCCGACAGCCCGAAGGCTGTAGAACAAGACGCCGAGCGCTACGACGCCGTCGGGCACAGCTCGGTCATGCAGCCCGCTTCGCGCCTCCAGGCGGACGTGACCGGCAACGACGGGATCCTCTATCCGAAAGGAACGGCGATCCCGCAGCGCGCTGACTTCAACACGCTCGACAACCCGTTCTTCTGGAGCGCGCGTCCCGACGTCGACGGCCAGAGCGACGAGCCGGCCGCGGGGCTCCACTTCGTCGTCTTCACGCCGACCAGCGACGACTTCCACCGCACGCGGCTCGCGATGGACGGGATCCTCCCGGACGGGACGAGCATTCCTTTCCACCCGCGCTCCCGCGGGCAGGGCTTCAATTCGATCTTGCAGACGACGCACCGGCAGAACTTCCTCGTCCCGCCGCG
>JBKPRJ010000038.1:0-29461 GCA_046734455.1 Actinomycetota bacterium
CACCACTCGCGGCACGGCGACGGCGTCAGAGACATCGCGCTCACCGTCCCCGACGCCACCGAGGCCTACCGCCAGGCCGTGCAGCGCGGAGCGCGCGCCATACGCGAGCCGACGAAGCTCGAGGACGACCACGGCGTCGTCGAGATCTCCGCCATCGCGACGTACGGCGACACGATCCACACTTTCGTCGAGCGCTCCGGCTACGAAGGCGCCTTCCTTCCGGGCTTCGTCTCGGTCTCGGCGAACGGCCAGGCCGGAGGCGACGCGGGGCTCACGAACATCGACCACATCGTCGGCAACGTCGAGCTCGGTCGGATGGACGAATGGGTCGCATTCTACGAGCGCGCCTTCGGGATGACGAACATCCTCCACTTCGGCGACGATCAGATTCAGACCGAGTACTCGGCGCTCATGTCCAAGGTCATGTCGGACGGCGAGGGGAAGATCAAGTTCCCGATCAACGAGCCGGCCGAGGGTAAGCGCAAGAGCCAGATCGAGGAGTACATCGAGTTCTACAACGGCGCCGGAGCGCAGCACATCGCGCTTGCCTCGACCGACATCGTCGCCACCGTGGAGAACCTGAAGACCCGCGGCCTCCTCTTTCTCGACACGCCCGACACGTACTACGAGGACGCGCCGGACCGGGTCGGGGAGATCGAGGAGGACTACGGCGAGCTCCGCGAGCACAAGATCCTCGTCGACCGCGACGATGACGGCTATCTGCTGCAGATCTTCACGAAGACGGCACAGGACCGGCCCACCTTGTTCTTCGAGGTGATCGAGCGGCACGGCGCGCGCGGATTCGGCGACGGCAACTTCAAGGCGCTCTTCGAGGCGATCGAGCGCGAGCAAGCTCTCCGCGGCAATCTCTAGCTACACTGGTTGGCGAAAACCAGGGCGAGTACCGGAGGCGCACACCTTCTTACCCGTTCGAGCACAGGGTGAAGGAGGTGTTTTTTATGGCAACCGGAACCGTCAAGTGGTTCAACGATTCGAAGGGTTACGGCTTCATCAGCCCGGACGAGGGTGACCAGGATCTCTTCGTCCACCACTCCAACATCGCCGGCGAGGGTTTCAAGTCCCTCACCGAAGGCGCCAAGGTGGAGTACGAGGCCCGGGAGGGTCAGAAGGGGCCCGAGGCGACGAACGTCGCCCCAACCCAGTAGCGAAGGAGGGCGAGATCCCGCCGAAGGAAGAAAAGATCGAGATGGAGGGAGAGGTTGTGGAGGCGCTCCGGAACCGGATGTTCCGCATCCTCCTCGACAACGGCCATGAGACCCTCGGGTACACCGCGGGAAAGATGCGCCGCTATCGGATCCGCATCTTCCTGGGGGACCGCGTGCGGGTGGAGCTTTCCCCGTACGACCTCGACCGCGGGCGCATCGTCTACCGCTTCAAGTAGGCACGCGCTGGTGAAGACATACGGTCCGGGTGATACTCGGGCCGTATGCGTCTCTGCACCTTCGACTTGAACGGACGCCTCGCCCCGGGGCGGATCGAGGGCGACCGCGTGGTCGAGCTCGGCGCGCAGTCGCTCGCCGAGTGGCTCGGGTCGGGCGGGGAGGACGTCGGCGAGCACGCGCTGACGGAGGTCCGCCTGCGCGCTCCCATCCCGCAGCCGCCGTCGGTCCGCGACTTCTACGCCTTCGAGCAGCACGTGGTGACGGCCCGCGGAGCGCGCGGGCTCGAGGTGCCGCCCGAGTGGTACGGCCGTCCGGTGTTCTACTTCTCGAACCCGGCGGCGATCTACGGGCCCGAGGACGAGATCACCTTCCCTGCCGAGAGCGCGGAGTGGGACTACGAGCTCGAGGTCGCGGTCGTGATCGGAGCGGAGGGCCGGATCGCCGGCTTCACGGTCATGAACGACTGGTCGGCCCGCGACTTGCAGCGGGCGGAGATGACCGTCGGTCTCGGCCCGGCCAAGGGGAAGGACTTCGCGACCTCGATCGGCCCCGTCCTCGTCACGCCGGACGAGCTGGGAGACCTCGGCCTCGAGATGACCGCCCGCGTGAACGGCGAGGAGCGCTCGCGCGGGAACCTCGCCGACATCCACTGGCCCTTCGAGGAGCTCGCGGCCCACGCCGCCGCGAGCACCCGGCTCGTGCCCGGAGACGTCCTCGGGTCGGGCACCGTCGGCACGGGCTGCATCCTCGAGCACGGCGACGGGCGCTGGCTCGGGTCCGGAGACGAGGTCGAGCTCGAGGTCGAGGGGATCGGCGTGCTGCGAAACCGGGTCGGCTAGGGCTTGAAGGCGTAGTTGACGAGGCCGCTGACGAGCGAGACGGCGCCGTAGGCGATCCCCAGCCAGACCGGTCCCGCGCTCGCCAGCCCCACCGCGACGAGCGCGAGCAGGACCAGCTCGATCCCGAGTGCGACCGGCTTCGAGACGCGAACACGTGCTCTCGGCGCGATGAAGAGGCCCCAGACAGCGATGAACGCGAGCGGCGCCGCGGCGGCGAGATACCACTGCGCGGCGCCAGACGTGGCCTCCCAGCCCCAGTAGGCCGCTGCCGCCAGGCCGCCCAGCTCGACGACGAAGAAGCGGACGCCGAGGTTGAGCCCGTTGAGAGCTTTCATCCTCGCTAGGCGCGCGTCTCGCGCAGCGCGGCGAGAAGCTCCTGGTGCCGCCGTTCCTCGTCGGGCAGGCCCTCCTCCTCCGCACTCCCGGCCCGCCGCTCGCGCAGCATGTTGATCGGCTTCACGACGAAGAAGAACACCGCCGCGGCGACGCCGATGAACGCGATCGCATCGGTGAGGAACGCGCCGTAGCGGAAGACGGCGTCGTTGATCGTGAACGTCAGCTCCCGAAAGTCGGGCTTCCCGATGATCATCGCCACGACCGGCATGAGCAGGTTGTCGACGAACGAGGTGATCAGGGCTCCGAAGGCGACGCCGAGGACGAACGCAACAGCGAGCTCGACGATGTTGCCGCGGAGGAGAAAGTCTCGGAACTCCTTGAGCATGTGGCCTCCCGGGCGGGCGTCGTGGATTGAGGCGCCGGTATTCTTGCCCACATGCCGACCTACCAGCGCCTCGGCCGCGTGCCGCGCAAGCGCCACATCCAGTTCCGTGAGAACGGCACGCTCCTGACCGAGGAGGTCATGGGCCTCGAGGGCTTCTCCGGGAACGAGTCGATCCTCTACCACCTCCATTCGCCCTGTCGCGTGAAGGAGATCGGCTCCTTCGAGCGGATCGAGCGCGACGAATGGGACCCCGGCGCGCACCAGCACCGTCACTTCCGGACGATGGACGTCGAGCCCGAAGGCGATGCCGTCTCGGGGCGCAAGCTCCTCATGTGGAATGACGACGTCGAGATCGCCCTCTGCCGGCCGAGCGAGGCGATGGACCACCACTACCGAAACGGCGAGGGCGACGAGGTCGTCTTCGTCCACGAGGGGAAGGGCACGCTCGAGACGATCTTCGGCGACCTGCCCTACCGGGACGGCGACTACGTCGTCATCCCGCGGGGGACGACGTACCGGTTCGTCCCCGAGGGCGAGCAGCGCTATCTCGTCTTCACCTCACCGGGGCTGATCGAGATCCCGCGCCGCTACCGGAACGAGTACGGGCAGCTGCTCGAGCACGCGCCCTACTACCACCGCGACATCCACCCGCCGGTCGAGTTGAAGACGCATTCCGACCGCGGCGAGCACGTCGTCAAGTTCCGCGTGAAGGACGGCTACCAGACCTACGTCCTCGACTACCACCCCTTCGACGTCGTGGGGTGGGACGGCTACGTCTATCCGTGGACGTTCAACATCAATGACTTCGAGCCGATCACGGGTCGGATCCACATGCCGCCGCCGGCGCACCAGACCTTTCAGGGGCGGAACTTCGTCATCTGCTCCTTCTGTCCGCGCAAGCTCGACTTCGACCCGCTCGCGATCCCGATCCCGTACCACCACTCGAACCTGAACTCGGAGGAGATGATCTATTACGTCTCCGGGAACTTCGGCTCGCGCAAGGGGATCGAGATCGGCTCCGTGACGCTCCATCCTTCGGCGATCCCCCACGGGCCGCAGCCCGGTCTGGCGGAGAAGTCGATCGGGATGACCGAGACCCACGAGCTCGCGGTCATGTGCGACACGTTCCACCCGCTGAAGCTTTCGGCGCTCGCGAAGGACACCGAGGATCCGAAGTACGCGTACTCCTGGTACGAGGAGCCCGACGCAGCGAAGGAAGCGCGGAACGCGGACGAAGACCCGGCCGGAGTGACGAGCCACTTTTGAGCCGCACCATCGCTGTCGACTTCGACGGCACCGTCACGGAGATCGACCTGCTGGACACGATCGCCCGCGACTTCGGCGATCCCGTCGTCTACCAGGAGGTCGACGAGGGCCTCGACGAGGGCACGATGCCTCTGCGCGAGGTGATCACGCGTGAGTTCGAGCCCGTGCGCCGGCCGCTCGAGGAGGTCGTCCGGTGGGAGCTCGACAACGTGCGCGTGCGCGACGGCTTCGGCGACTTCGTCCGTTTCGCCCGCGAGCAGGGCTGGCGGGTCGTGATCGTCTCGAGCGGCTTCCACGAGCTGATCGAGCCGATCCTCGAGCGCGAGGGGGTCGACGTCGAGCTGCATGCGAACCGCGTCGACCCGGATCCCGCGGGCTGGCGGGTGGACTGGCGGTATGACGAGACCTGCGACTCCTGCGGGGAGTCGTGCAAGCGCTCGATCGTGCAGGAGCTGGCCGGCGGCGGCGAGCTCGTCTACATCGGCGACGGCTATTCCGATCGCTGCGCGGCGGAGGCCTCCGACCTCGTCTTCGCGACGCGCGGGCTGGCCGACTATCTCGACGAACGGGGGATTCCCTACGAGCGCTTCGACGACTTCCACGACGTCGTCCGCGGTCTCGCTGCCTGAGCCGTTCGACTTCACGCTCTCGACAGAACGGTTCCGGGCCTTCGGCCACGACCTCGCCAACCTCTGGCACGAAGGAGACCTCCATCGCGTCTTCGGCGGGACGGAGGTGCGGATCGAAGAGGCGCCAGGCGGCGTGCGGATCACGCCCGGGAGCGCGGAGCTCGCAGGCGAGGTGCGCCACTACCTCGGCGGCCCGTTCGAGCTCGACCCCTTCTACGCCTTCGCGGAGACAGAGCCGGTCCTGGCGCGCATCGTCCCCGAGCTGCGCGGCTTTCGCCCGCCGCTCGCGCCGGACCCGTACGAGACGCTGGTCACGGCCATCACCGCGCAGCAGATCTCCCTGCGCGCGGCCTTCGCCGTCCGCAACCGCTTCATCCAAGCCTTCGGCGTGCAGGCCGGGGCCGCCTACGCCTTCCCGACCAGAGAACGCGTCGCGGCGGCCGAGCCCGACGAGATTGTCGCGCTCGGCTTCTCGCGCCGGAAGGCCGAGTACGCGATCGGCATCGCGCGGAGCGACCTGGACCTCGTCGGTCTGGCCGCCCTTCCGGACGAGGAGGTGAAGGCCGCCCTCACGGCGCTCCCGGGAATCGGCGAGTGGACCGCGGACTGGTACCTCGCACGCCATCTCGCTCGGCCGGACGCGTGGCCCGCGGGCGATCTAGGCCTGCGGAAGGCGGTCCTCCACTTCTACGGCGAGGAGGACACGCGCGTCGCGGGCGACCGCTTCCCCGGCTTCCGCAACCTGGCGGCGCACTACCTGCTCACGGGTCATAGGGTTCTTTCGGCATGAGATTCGAGGAACCGCCCAGCGACGAGACCCTCCGAAAGCTGATCGACGAGACACGGGCTCGCGGAGAGGAGACCGTCACGGTCGAGACGACGCGGGAGGCCGGCGACGCCTGGGTGCGCGCTGGGTTCAGCGAGCAGGCGCGCGTCCTCGAGGCCTCCGCCGACGCGCTCGACCAGCGGCTCACGGCCGACAAGGCGCCTTCCTATGGCTCCGTGCACGTCCAGACCGACGACCTGGACGGCGTCGTCCGAGCGGTGCGCCAGTTCGTCCCGCGCATGCCGGGCGGCTCGAAGGGAAGCGTCGTCGCCCCGCCGAGAAACGGGTGGATCGGCGTCTACGACGAGCTCACCGACCGCAATCCCGAGATGCTGCGCCGCCTCGCCCGGGAGCTCTCCGACCGCATGGGCGCGGTCGTCCTCCACCTCGGCGTGGAAGAAGGCCAAGTCGTCCGCTTCGTCCTCTTCGAGCGCGGCCGCCTGATGGACGAGTACCTCTCCGTGCCCGAGTACTACGGCGAGGTTCCGCCCGGGGACGTGATCTCGCTCGCCGCGAACCCCACTGTCGTCGCCCGGCTGACCGGCGCCGACCCGGGCGAGGTGCGCCGCGTTGTCCTCACCGCAGGGAGCCCGAATGAGCTGCCGTCCGCGGACGAGCTGGCCGCCTCCGTGTCCTCGCTCCTCGGCGTCGAGGGCGGAGACCACGGGTACGAACGTGCGGGTGAGATTCCCGGCGCGGTCGACGTACCCCGCGAGTGACCGTTCTTCTCTTCCTGCACGCCTTCCCGCTCGACTCGCGCATGTGGGCGGGTCAAGTGGACGTCTTCGAACAAGCCGGGTACGAGGTGATCGCACCCACGCTCCCCGGCCGTGATGCTGCCGACCCGAGCCTCTCGGCCTGGGCGGCGCGGATCCTGGAGCTTCTCCCCGGCGACTTCGTCCCGGTGGGCGTCTCGATGGGCGGCTACCTCGCCTTCGAGCTGTGGCGCCAGGCGCCGAAGCGGATTCCTGCACTCGTCCTCGCCGACACGCGCGCGAACGCCGACGACGAGGCCGGCCGCGCGGCGCGGAAGGAGACCATTCGGCTCCTCCACGAAGAGGGCTTCGATGCGTTCTGGGACGGTCTCGCGCCGAAGCTCTTTTCGTCTGAAGCTTCCGAGTCCGTGGTCGAGGAAGCCCGGGAGATCGCGGCTGCTCAGCCAATCGAGAATCTGGTCGCTACCGCGCAAGCTCTGCGCGACCGGCCCGATTCGACCTCAACGCTGGCGGACATATCGGTGCCGACGCTCGTCCTCGTCGGCACGGAGGATGCGATGACTCCTCCAGCTGCGGCGAAGGAGATCCTCGGCGGCCTCGTGCACGGACGGTACGCCGAGATCCCGGGAGCGGGGCACCTCTCCCCCCTGGAGAGGCCCGCCGAGTTCAACGAGGAGCTGCACCTCTTTCTCCACGAGGTCGCCTCGTGACCGGGGACGAGCTCGCCCGCCTCCTCGCGGAGGGCTCCGTGACGGTCGTCGACGTGCGCTCGCCGGAGGAGTTCTCGGGCGAGGCCGGCTATCCGTGCGATCCGCGCCAGGGTCACATCGAGGGAGCCGTCAACGTGCCGCTCGAAGTCCTCATGGTCGACATGGAGACCGCCCTCGCCGATCTCGACACCTCGCGGCCCATCGTCGCCTACTGCCACTCGGGCCAGCGCTCGGAGATGGCCGCGGCGCTCTTGCGGGCCGCAGGCCACGACGCCGTCAATTACGAAGGCTCGTGGCACGAATGGTCACGCCGCTAGCGGACGCTGACCCATTGAGACACCGGGGTCAGACCCCTGTGACACTCCGGGTCGTGTCCAAGAGAGACACCCAACGGGATGGATGCTGGGAGAAGGGCGTTTTCGCGCGTTCCCTGCGACTGACCGAACAGGACATGCCCAGGGGTCAGACCCCTGTGTCCACAAAGGACGGGGCGGTTCTACTGGGCGGCGTCCAAGAAGGCGTGCGCGAGCGCACGGCCGAGGTCGTTCCACCGGCCGACGGGCTCGAGCGGGATCGGTGGCGCCGAGCCATCCGACCCGGCCCTCCAGGCCTCCAGCATCTCCCGGGTGACCTCGGGATGGAACTGCACGCCCCAGGCGGCCTCCCCGACCTTGAAGGCTTGCGCGCAGACGGGGTTTCTCGCTAGGAGTACTCCGCCCGGCGGGACCTCGAAGGCGTAGCTGTGCCACTCGAAGGCCTCGAAGCGTTCCGGGAGGGCGCCGATCACGGGGTCGGACGCGCCTTCGGGCGTGAGCTCGACCTCGAACCAGCCGATCTCCGGGCGCCGCGCCGGCCCCACGTGCGCGCCGACAGCGCGGGCGAGCAGCTGGCCGCCGAGGCAGACCCCCATAATCGGCTGCCCGCGCTCGACGGCGTCGCGCATGAGGTCGTGCTGACCGGGGAGCCACGGGTGCCTGTCCTCCTGGTCGACGTGCATCGAGCCGCCGAAGACGACGAGCGCCTCGAAGCTCTCGGCGGGCTCGGGCAGCGGGCCCTGTGAGACGTTCCATTCCAGGAGCTCGTCGCCGCGCTCGCGGACCACGTCGGCGAAGAGGCCCGCGCGGCCGTCGTGCTCGTGCGTCAGGCAGAGGACGCGCATGGCGCGAGTCTAGGGAAGAGGATCGGGGCCCGAGCCGTCCTGTTCGCATCAGCTTTGGAAGGAGAAGACGATGCAGCAGGGACGAAGCAGAAAGCTCAAGACGCTGGCGGCGACGCTCGCAGTCGCCGCTCTCGGGGCTCCCGTGACCCAGGCGGCGGTCAGCGTGGACGCACGGCACCAGGCTCTCCTCGACAAGGGAGCGCAGGCGCAGGTCGATCCTCGGCACCAGGCACTGCTCCGGCACGGCGCCGAAGGACCGGCGGTCTACGTCACGTCGGCACCCGTGCCGGCCTCCGACGGAACCGACTGGGCGAGCATCGGGCTCGGCACGGGCGCGGGATTCGCGGTGCTGGTGCTCGGTGCTGGCACCGCGCTCGTCAGCCGCAGGAAGCTCGCGAGCGCCTGATCAGCGCTCGGCCGCCCGCCGCAGCGCGTCCTGGAGCTCCCGTGCCGCCCGGCCGGGGGCTCCGTCGCCCACGGGAGCTCCGTCGAGCTCGACGACCGGCATCACCTCGCGGATCGACGAGGACGTAAAGGCCTCGTTCGCTCGCGCCAGGTGCTCGAGCGGGAAGACGCCTTCGCGGACCTCGTACCCCGCTGCGGCTGCCTCCTCCACCAGCGTCGCCCGCGTGACGCCCGCGAGGATCCCGAGCTCGAGCGCCGGTGTGTAGAGGACGTCGTCGTCGCGCCACCAGACGTTTGTCACGGGGCCCTCGAGGACGACGTCACCGGAGCCGAGGAAGACGGCGTCGTCGGCGCCTCGCCGTTTCGCCTCGGCCTCGGCCGCCATGTTCACGGCATAGCTCGTCGACTTCACGCCTCCCAGGAGCCACGGGGCGGAGGCGCGCAAAGTGGGATCGAGGCCGAGTTGTATCGAGACCAGCCTGATACCGCGCTCGCGGAGCTCGTCCAGTCCTTCAGGAAGCGTGCTCACCATCGCGACCTGGGTGGGGCTCGTGGCGCCGTTCCGGCCCGGCGTGACGAAGAGCCGCAGCATCGCGTCGGGGGCCGAGGCAGCCTCGAGCGCGAGCCCGGCGAGGCGGGCGAGCTCCTCGGTGTCGATGCGGCCGATCTCGACCCGTGCGGCGGAGCCGGCGAGCCTGGCCAGGTGCTCCTCGAGCTTGAAGGGACGGCCGGCGTAGACGCGCGTCGTCTCGAAAGCGGCGCGGCTGCGGAGGAACGCCTCGTCGTCCACGTGCAGGATCGGCTCGTCGGGATCGACGAGGCCGCGCCCGCCCACTGCGAGGGCGAGCAGGGTCACGTGGCGGCGGGCTCCTCGACCGGTGCGCCGACCGCGGCGAGGAGCGGCCGCGCCTTCACCCACGACTCCTCGATCTCCTCATGCGGGTCCGAATCCCACACGATCCCGCCGCCGACCCAGAGGTGGATGCGGTCCTCGGCGACCGCGAAGGTGCGGATCGTGAGTGCGAGCTCGAGGTTGCCGTTCGGCCACACGCGGCCGAGCGCGCCCATCGAGGCGCCGCGGCCGACGGGCTCGAGCGCGGCGATGTGGTCGATGGCGGAGATCTTCGGAGCCCCCGTCACCGAGCCTCCGGGGAAGGTGGCCTCGAGGAGCTCGGCGAGCCCGACCTCGGGTCGTAGGCGTCCCTCGACGGTCGTGACGAGATGCGCAACTCCCGCGAGCTCGTGCTCGGCCATCAGGTCGGGCCAGCGGATCGAGCCGGGATCGCAGACTCTGGACAGGTCGTTGCGCTCGAGGTCGACGATCATCACGTGCTCGGCGGCATCCTTCTCCGAGCCCTGCAGGTCTTCGGCGGCGTCCAGCGGGCGCGTCCCCTTGATCGGCTTCGTCCAGACGCGGTCGCCGCGGCGGGCGAGGAAGAGCTCTGGCGAGGCGGAGACAATCGTCCAGCCGTCGCCGGTGAGCGGGCGGGGATGGAGCGGGCGGAGGGATTCGAAAGCCGCGCAGAGCCCCTCCGGGTCGCCGTCGAACGGCGCGGAGAGATGCTGGACCACATTGACCTGGTACACATCGCCGCGCTCGATCGCCGTCTTCACCGCCTCGACGGCGTCCGCGTACGCGCCGTCCGTCCAGGTTCGCTTCCACTCACCGATCCGGAATTCGCCGGCGGGTCGGGGAGCTTCGGCGGCCCGCACACGGCAGGCCGCCAGCGGGAGCGGGCACGGCTCCGGAGGATCAGCGTGCGGCTCGCGACGAAGCCCCCGCGAGACCCCGTACCCGAGGTAGAGGTCGGCGACGACGCCTTGGGCTTCGCCGCCGAAGAACCCGGCCGCGCGAAGGTAGTCCTCGATCGCGGCGAACGCGCCGTCCGGCGAGTGCAGCTCCAGCACGTACCGAACGCTACCCGGTAGCGCTCCTAGAATCCTGGCGTGGACACACGGCCCATCGGCATCTTCGACTCCGGCGCCGGGGGCCTGACCGTCCTCCACGAGTGCCTCGTCACGCTGCCGCACGAGGACTTCGTCTACCTCGGCGACGGCGCGCGGTGCCCGTACGGCCCCAGGCCGCGCGACGAGATCCGCCGCTTCGCGCACGAGATCGCCTCCTACCTCGAGGACGCGGGCGTCAAGCTGATCGTCGCGGCCTGCAACTCGGCCACGGCGGCGGCCCTGCCGCAGCTGCAGGAGAAGCTCGAGGTGCCGGTGATCGGCGTCCTCGCCCCCGAGGCGCACGCGGCGGTGCAGGCCACGAGGAACCGGCGGATCGGCGTCCTCGCGACCGAGGCGACCGTCGCGAGCGGCCGCTACACGGATGCCATCCACGCGCTCGACGCCGGCGCCCACATCGTCGAGACGGCCTGCCCGAGGCTCGTGCCGCTCATCGAGTCCGCGGCTCCGAACGAGGAGCTCGACGCCGCCGTCCGCGAGTACGCGCAGCCGCTCAAGGCCGCGGACGTGGACACCGTCATCCTCGGCTGCACGCACTATCCGCTGATCAAGCCGGTCTTCGAGCGCGTCCTCGGCCGCCGGACGACGCTGATCTTCTCGGCCGTCGAGACCGCCCGCGAGGTGGCGGAGACCCTCGAGCGCAAGCGGATCGAGAACGACCCCGCGCGCGAGGGGCGCTCGCGCTTCCTCACGACCGGCCCCGTCGACGAGTTCCGCGCGCTCGGCGAGCGCTTCCTGCAGCTTCCGCTCGCCGAGGTGGAGCAGGTCGCGGTCCGCGACCTCGAGCTGGCAGCCGCTTGATGCGGGACGGCCGGCGTCCCCACGAGCTGAGGCCGATCGACGTCGTCCCCGACTTCGTCGAGCAGGCCGACGGGTCCGTGCTCATCTCCTTCGGAAAGACGCGAGTCCTCTGCACCGCGTCGATCGAGGAGGGAGTCCCGCGCTGGCTCGTCGGCAGCGGCCGCGGATGGATGACGGCCGAGTACGGGATGCTGCCCGCGTCGACCGGCGAGCGGACGGCGCGGGAGGCCCGCTCCGGCCGCCAGGGTGGGCGGACGGTGGAGATCCAGCGACTCGTCGGGCGCTCGCTTCGGGCCGCCTACGACCTCGACAAGCTCGGCGAGCACACGATCTGGCTCGACTGCGACGTCATCCAGGCCGACGGGGGAACGAGGACAGCCGCGATCAGCGGCGCCTGGATCGCGCTCGCCCGCGCGGCGAGGCGCAAGGGCTTGCCGGCCCCGATGGAGCGCGTCGGCGCCATCTCGGTGGGCATCGTCGGCGGCGAGCCGCTCCTCGACCTCGACTACGGGGAGGACTCGACCGCGGACGTCGACATGAACGTCGTCATGCGCGGCGACGGCCGGCTCATCGAGGTGCAGGCAACCGCCGAGCGCAACGCCTACACGCGCGAGGAGCTGGATCGCCTCATCGATCTTGCTTCGGCCGGCATCGAGCAGATCTTCGAAATCCAGGCGAAGGCGGCGACGTGATCCCCGACATCTCGATCGGCGAGATCGCCCTTCGGCTCGTCATCGCCGCGGCGCTGAGCGGTCTTGTCGGGCTCGAGCGCGAGTGGCGGGAGCGCGCGGCGGGTCTCCGCACACACATGCTCGTGGGAGTCGGGTCTGCGCTCTTCACGCTCATCTCCGCCTACGGCTTCAATGAGTTCCTCGTCGGCGGATCGAACGTCGTGCGGGCGGATCCTTCGCGCATCGCGGCGCAGATCGTCACCGGCATCGGCTTCCTCGGCGCGGGCGCGATCATGCGCCAGGGGCTCAACATCCGCGGCTTGACGACCGCTGCGGGCCTCTGGGTGGTCGCGGCCATCGGCATGGCGGTGGGCGCCGGGTACTACTCCGGTGCGCTGATCGGAACCGGGGTCGTCCTGTTCGGCCTCGGGCCGCTGCGCTGGGCCGAGGGCTACATCGTCGCGCGTCGCCGGGCGGCCGGCCGCCTCGAGGTCGACCTGCGGCCCGACCAGCCGCTCGCTCCCGTCCTGGGGATGCTCGAGGCACGGCGGGCCAAGGTGGAGAGGATCCAGCTCGAGGAGGCCGGCGACGAGGGGCGCGAGCTCCGGCTCGAGGTCGTCCTGCCGCCGTCCGTCTCCGGGCGCGACGTGGTCGAGCGCCTGTCCGAGCTGGACGAGGTTCTCTCGGTCCGTTGGGACGAATAAACGCAGTTTTCGCGTCGCGGAACGACGGCAAGCTCCGCGAGCTCCGCGCTCTCCTCCCGGACTGGGACATCGAGCAGCTCGGCGACGTCGAGATGCCGGAGGAGACCGGCGCGACCTTCTACGAGAACGCAGTTGCCAAGGCGCGCTTCGCGCAGGGCGTGGCGCCCGGCCGCTGGACGATCGGCGAGGACTCCGGGCTCGAGGTCCACTGGCTCGGAGGCGTGCCGGGAATCCGCTCGGCCCGCTACGCGGGCGAGGATGCGACCGACGAGGAGAACGTCGCCAAGCTCCTCGAGGCGCTCACGGTCGCGGAGGGCACGGACCGTGGAGCGCGCTACGTGTCGGAGCTCGTCGTCCTCTCTCCGGACGGTTCGGAGGTTCGCGGCACCGGCATGCTCGAGGGCTCCATCGCCACGGAGCCGAGAGGGTCAGCGGGCTTCGGCTACGACCCGGTGTTCGTCCCGACCGGCGAGACGCGCACCGTCGCCGAGCTCGGGGATGAATGGAAGCGCGGGCACAGCCACCGTGCGGCGGCGGCCCGGGCTCTGCCCGCGGGGGTAGGCGGGGCGCCCGGAGAGATGTAGATTCCGCGCGTGCTCTTCCCCCACGACACGAAGGTCGACGCGCTGGCCAAGGCTCCGCTCTTCGCCGAGCTCTCGAAGCAGGAGCTCGGAGCGCTCGCGAAGGCGACCGAGGATCTCGAGGTCGAGGAGGGCAAGGTCCTCACGCGCGAGGGCGATCTCGGACGCGAGTTCTTCGTCATCGTCGAGGGCGAAGTCTCGGTCACGCAGGATGGCGACGAGATCAGGCGTCTCGGTCCGGGGGACTTCTTCGGCGAGATCGCCTTGATCTACGAGAACGCGCGCCGCACCGCGACCGTGACCTCTGCCTCGCATCTCCGCTTCTTCGTCCTGACACGCCAGTCGTTCCGCAGCCTGCTCGAGCACCAGCCCCAGATCGAGGACAAGGTGATGGCCGTCCTCGAGGAGCGCCTGGGCTCCGACTCGGCGTGATCTAGGCCGTCCCCGCGGTCTCCGCCTCCTCCGCCGCCGCGCGTCCGTAGCGAAACCACCAGTTGACCTCGGCGCCGAGCACGAGCACGTTCGCCATCAGATAGAGCCAGAAGAGCAGGAGGACGAGGCCGCCGAAGGCCTGGAGGGTGACGAGATCGCCGCTCGTCAGGCGCACGAACAAGGGGAGCACCTGGAAGCTCGCCTGCAGGAGCACGGTGGCGAAGATCGCTCCGGGAAATGTCTCTTTCCAGGTGAGCGCGGCGTTTGTGAGCAGGTTGTAGAGCGTCCAGACGAGCCCGAAGATGAGCGCGGTCGAGACGGCGAGGGCGTAAACGTAGGAGAGGACGCCTCCGGCGACACCCGCGTTCTGGACGAGGTCGACTCCGAGGGAGCCGACGATGAGCGCCACGAAGAGGACGGCGAGGGACCCTGCGACGAGCACGAGGACGAGGAGCTTCTGGCGGACGAAGGATCGGTTCGGGAGGCCGTAGACGATGTTGAAGGCTGATTCGAGGACGCTGAAGAAGCCGAGCGCGCCCCAGAGGAGCGCGATGCCGCCGATGATCCCGATCGAAGTCGCCTGGTCCTGAATCGAGCGGACGACGCTCAAGAGCCGGTCGACCGAGCTCGCCGGGAACGCGCGCCGCAGCTCCTCGACGAGATAGCTCGACTCGGTCTGCTGTCCGGCGAGCGCGGTGAGCGAGAGCGCGAGGAAGAGAAGGGGCACGAACGAGAGGAGCGCGAAGTAGGCGATCATCGCCGCGAGGTGCGTTCCACGGTCTGCGAGGAACTTGGAGACGATGCGATGCACGCCCGCCGGAGTGTAGGGCTCGGTCCTGTCAGGCCTGTGGTAGCTTCCTCCCGCAATGGACGCCGGGCAGGCTCTCGCCGACCTCACCGAGATCTCCGCGCAGATCGAAGCGGCCGTCCTCGCTGACCACGAAGGCTCGGTCGTCGCCTCGACGCTGACCGACGACGCGGCCGCTAAGTCGTTCGCCGAGGCCGCTGCCGAGCTTCTCGCCGGAGCCGACGGGGTGCGCCGAGAGCCGGGCTCCGAGCCGCTCGTCCAGGTCGAGGGCGCAGCGCTCGACGGATCGGTTTTCGTTGCCAAGGACGACCGCCATCTCGTCGCCGCGGTGACGAGGCCGCGGCCGACCGTGGGTCTCGTCTTCTACGACCTGAAGACCTGCCTGCGCATGCTCGAGCGCGAGGAAGAGGCGAAGGCCGAGAAGGCGACGAAGACGGCGACGCGACGGACGACGAAGAAGAAGACCGAGGAGGCGGAGAGTGAAGGCTCGTAGCGCTGTCGGGCTCCTCGCCGCGGGCGCGGCGCTCGCCGGCGCGATCGTGTTCGTGCGGACGAAGTCAGCGGTCGAGCGCGAGCACGTCGACGTCTACTTCGCCGACGGCTCGATGGTCTCCCTCGAAGCCGGGTCGGCCGACGGTGACCGGCTGCTTCCACTCGCCCGCCGCGCGCTCGCGGCGGCGCGGGGATGACGGACGCAGAGCTCGCAGACCTTCTCCGCGAGCACGCGCTTCTCGAAGGGGACTTCGTGCTGCGCTCGGGACGGCGCTCGAGCTACTACCTCGACAAGTACCGCTTCGAGACGCGCCCGGACCTGTTGAAGGAGCTCGGCATGCGGATCGCCCAGGCGGTGGGCTCGTCCGCGCCGGACGCGCGGCGCCTCGCCGGCCCCGAGCTCGGCGCGGTCGCTCTCGCGGCGTCCGCCTCCCTCGCGGGCAGCCTGCCGTTCCTGATCGTCCGCAAAGAGGCGAAGGGCTACGGCACCGAGCGGAGGATCGAGGGCGACTTCGAGCCGGGCGAGGAGGTCTGTCTCGTCGAGGACGTCGTCACGAGCGGCGGCGCCGCCGAGCAGGCGGTCGAGGCGCTCAGAGAGGCCGGGCTGGTGTGCCGGACCGCCGTCTGCGTGGTCGATCGGGAGGAGGGAGGGGCCGACGCGCTCGCGCGGAAGGCGGTCCGTCTCGTGCCGATTTTCAGGGCTTCCGACATCCTGCCGGCCTGAAAAGACCCGCAAACCCGCATGGTTGCGTGCTATCAGCCGTTGCTGTTAGGGTCCTCGCGGTTCCAAGGCAATGATCGTTGACGGAAGGAGAGGGCAGTGACAAAGGCCGAGTTCACCGACAGGGTCGCAGCGAAGAGTGGGCTCTCGAAGCGAGATGCGACGAAGGCGGTCGACGCATTTCTCGACTCGATCACCGATGCGCTCAGGAGCGGCGAGCAGGTGTCGTTCACAGGGTTCGGCAAGTTCTCGCCGCAGCATCGCAAGGAGCGGCAGGGCGTGAACCCCCGCACCGGCCAGAAGGTGACGATCCCCGCGGCTCGTGTTCCGAAGTTCTCCGCCGGCAGCCAGCTGAAGCAAGCTCTCAAGCAGTAGCCTCCCTCCTTCCAGCGCAACTCCGACGGGGGCCCACGTGGGCCCCCGTTTCTCGTTCCGGCCGGTGGTTCTGCGAACATGTGTTCGTATGGAAGCACAGCTCGCCCTCGACGCCGCGGACCGGCTGGTCGACCTCGTCGAGGAGCGCCGCGGCCCGGTGGCCGCGGAGGAGGCGGCTCGGACCCTCTTCGCGCTGGCCTCCGCGCCCGCGACTCTCGCTCGAAGCCTTCTCGACGACGTCGTCACCGCGGATGCACGCCTCGCCTGGCGTGGCCGGGCGGTCGCGCTTGCGAGCGACCCGGCGGAGCAGCTGCCGATCGAAGCTGCGAGCTACGTCGTCGTCGACCTCGAGACGACGGGCCTTCGGCCGGGACGTGCGGCGATCTGCGAGATCGGCGCGGTCCGGATCGAAGGGCTGACGCACGCGGGCACATTCCAGACGCTCGTCGACCCGGGCGTCCCGCTTCCGTCGGTCGTCACGTCACTCACCGGGATCGAGGACCGCGACCTCGCCGGCGCGCCGACGCCGGTGCAGGCCGTCGAGCGCTTCCTCGAGTTCGCGTCCGACGCGGTGCTCGTCGCGCACAACGCGCGGTTCGACATCGGTTTCCTCGACCGGGAGGTCGAGCTCGTGGAGGGCAAGCGGCTCGCCGCTCCCGTGCTCGACACCGTCGGTCTCGCCCGCCGCCTCCTCGCGGGCCGGGTCGCGCGAGCGAGCCTCAGCTCCCTGTCGCACTTTTTCGGGACGTCGACGCGCCCGTGCCACCGTGCGCTCCCCGATGCCGAGGCGACCGCGGAGATCCTCCTGCGGCTGGTCGGCCTCGCCCAGGAGCGGGGCGCCCGAACCGTGGCCGACCTCGGCCGCCTGGCAGCGCCGCGAACGAGGCACGTGTACGACAAGCGCTCGCTGGCCTTCGGGGCTCCTTCCTCGCCGGGGATCTATCTCTTTGTCGGGAAGGGCGAGCAGATTCTCTACGTCGGCCGGGCCCGCAACCTCCGGGAGCGCCTGCGCTCGTACTTCCGCGGCGAGCGGCAGCGGCCGGCGGTCGAGGCGGCGCTCGCCGCCGTGGAGCGCATCGAGTGGCGCGTTCTCGGCTCCGAGCTCGAAGCGGCGCTCGAAGAGCTGCGCCTCATCCGTGAGGAGCGACCGCCCGCCAACGCCCGCTCGTCCCGTCCCGACCGCTACCTCTACCTCGCGCGGCGCGGAGACCGAATCGTGGTCACCTCGGCGCCCTCGCCGCTCGGGCCGATCCGTAGCCGCAGGCGTGCGGAGCTCGCGGCCCGCGCGCTGCAGGGCGCGAGCGAGAGCGAGCTTGCCCTCCTCTCCTCGGGCGGGCCCTTGCCGCGATTGCGTGCGAAGCTCCGCGACCTCGCCGAGTGCCTGCGCTACGAGGATGCCGCGCGCCTGCGCGACCGCATCGCCGCGCTCGAGCACGTCGTGCGCGACCTGGCCGAGCTGGAGCGCCTCCGCGCCGCTCGACTCTGCCTCATCGCTCCGGCTCCCGAGCCGGGTTTGCGGCGAGCCGTCTTCGTGAGCGGCGGCCGGGTTGCGGCGGTCCGGACGCTGCCGCGCGGGCCCGCCGCGCGCATCGAGATCGAGGCCGGGCTCGCGGAAGCCCGCGCAATTGAGACTTCTCTGGCTCCCGAGCATGCGGACGAGCTTCTCCTCGTCGGCTCGTTCCTTCGCCGGCCTCCGCCGGAGCTCGAGGTCGTGCGCTTGACGGATCTCGAACGCGGGTATCTTCCGGCCGATGACGGAGCAGCCGCTCTCGCCGGAGACTCCCGATGAGGATCTCCCCCAGGATCCGGGGATCCCCGGAGGTCCGCCGGCGCCCGACGAAGACGAAGACGGCTCGCTTGAGCGCCCGCGGTCTCCCGAGGACCCGCCCGGAATCGACGCGCCCGGGTCGCCGCACGTGGCGCCGCCGCAGCACTAGCCCGTGAGGGCTGCGACAGCGGAAAACGCTTGTAAGCTCAGTCCATGGCCCAGAACCTCGAGGCCGGGGTCGATACGGTGGCTTCGACGTTCGCCGATCGCCTGGCGGATGCCGTCGACGCGAAGCGCAGCCAGCTTCTCGTAGGGCTCGACCCACGATCCGAGCTCCTACCGGTCGAGCTTCGCGGCGAGACCTACCTGAGCCGCGGAGCGGCGGCCGATGCGTGCGCCCGGTTCTGCCGTGGACTGATCGACGCGGTTGCGCCGTATGTCGTCGGTGTGAAGCTGCAGCTTGCGTTCTTCGAGGCTCTTGGCTCAGACGGTCTACGCGCCTACGAGGAGGTGCGCGACTATGCGCGCGCGGCGACGCTGCTCGTGGTCGCCGATGCGAAGCGTGGTGACATCGGCTCGACGGCACGCGCCTACGCGGACGCCTACCTCGAGGCGGGCGACGACCAGCGGCTGCCCGTCGACGCCCTCACGGTGAACCCGTATCTCGGAAGCGACTCCGTGGAGCCGTTCCTCGCTTCGTGCCGGCGGTCCGGCGCGGGCCTCTTCTGTCTCGTGAAGACGTCGAACGCGGGCAGCGCCGACATCCAGGACCTCGCCCTCTCCGACGGCCGGCGCGTCTGGCACCAGGTCGCCGAGCTCGTGAACGAGTGGGGGGCCGGCCTCGTCGGCGAGCGCGGCCTCTCGAGCGTGGGGGCGGTCGTAGGCGCGACCTACCCGCGCGCGGTCGCCGAGGCGCGCCGTCTGATGCCGCAGGCCGTGCTGCTCCTGCCGGGGATCGGCGCGCAGGGTGCGACTCCCGCCGACGTGGCACGCGCTTTCACGAGTGGGCCGGCGAGCGCGCTCGTGCCGGTCTCGCGTGCGGTCATCTACGCCTTCCGCGTCGACGGCGCCGACTGGCGCAAGGCTGCGGCCGCGGAGGCGGCACGGCTGCGAAGCGAGGTCTGGGCGGCATCGGGATGGTGAGCGACCCGAAGTACCGGACCTGGGTCTATCGAATCGCCGCTCCGGCGGCGTTCTTTCTAGCCGCGACGATCCTCGTGGTCCTGATCGAGCGAGGCTTGGACAGCGGCGCGACCGAGACGACCACCACAGCGGTGCCGACCATAACGGTGCCCGAGACCACGCCGACCACCGGCACGACAACGGGAAAGCAGAAGAAGCAGATCTACCGCGTCAAGACAGGGGACACGCTCGAGTCGATCGCGGCGAAGTTCAACTCGACCGTCGACGATCTCCTGGCGCTGAACCCCGGGATCGACCCGCTCGCGCTCAGCCCCGGCCAGAAGATCCGCGTCGCCTGACGGCCTTCGCCGTGTGCACGGCGGCGAGCGCGAGCGTCATCAGCGGGTTGCCGACCGAGCGGATCCGCACCGCGCCGGCGACGTATTCGCTCTCCTTGCGGGGGAGGACGAGGCTGCGCGGCTCGGTCCCCAGTGAGAGGACGCGCGCTTGGCTCTCTCGATCCATTCCCGGCCAGAGGAAAACTCGAGTCGGCCGCAGCTCGAAGCCGCCGAGCTCGCCGAGCTGAACCTCGAAGCCCCGCTCGCGGCTGCGCACGCGGGCGGGTGAGCTGCGTCGTTCGATCAGACCCATCGCGTGCTGAATTTATACGCTGGCATCCGTGCTCCGGCGTCTCCTGCTCATCGCCGGGCTGCTCCTCCTCCTCGTCGCAGCCCAGTCGGCCCTCGCCGCAACGCCACCGCCGAGCGTGGATGCCTCCGCCGCGCTCCTCGTCGACGGCAAGACGGGCGACACGCTCTACGCACTCAACCCGGACAAACGCGTTCCGATGGCGAGCCTCACGAAGCTCATGACGGCGCTCCTCGCGATCGAGAACACGAAGAAAAACGATGTCGTGCGCGTCCAGGGTCCGGCTCCCTCGGTGGGCGAGTCCACGATCAACCTCCAGGCGGGAGAGAAGCTGAAGGTCAGCGATCTCCTCGCCGCCGCCCTCATCCAGAGCGCCAACGATGCCGCCTACGCCCTCGCGACCGACGTCGGCGGCACCGTGAAGAAGTTCGTCCGGATGATGAACGAGCGCGCCGCGGAGCTCGGCCTCGACCACACGCATTACGTCGTCCCCGACGGCCTGGATACTCCCGGCCACTACTCGTCCGCCCGGGACACGTACACGCTCGCCCGCGAGGACATGAAGCACGCGCTCTTCCGCCGCATCGTCGCGCGCACCGGAGGAGAGATCCCAGGGGGGCGCACGCTCTTTACCTGGAACGACCTCCTGAAGACCTATCCCGGCGCCATCGGGGTCAAGACGGGCCACACGGATCTCGCAGGCTGGAGTGAGATCGCCGCCGCGGAGCGCGAGGGAGTGACGATGTACTCGGTCATCCTCGGCGGGCCTTCGCGAAACAAGCGAAACCGCGACCTCGCGGCACTGCTCGACTGGGGCTTCAGCCACTACGGCCGCGTGCCGGTGATCGCGAAGAGCAAGCCCTACGCCGAGGTGGGTGTGCCCTTCTCCGACAATCAGGTCGCGCTCGTAGCCGAGGACCGGGCGCGGGTGACCGTGCCGCTCGACCACACGCTGGTGGAGAAAATCGTCGCCCCGGACATGCTGGAGCTTCCCGTGGCGCAGGGCGATCCGGTCGGGGAGATCGTCGTCTACGACGGCGACGAGGTCGTTGCGCGCCGGCCGCTCGTCTCGACGGCGACGATCGGCGAGCCGACCTTGCCGGAGCGCGTGCACTGGTACGCTGGCCGGGCGCTCGACGAAGCCCGTGACATGCTCTCGAGCCTCTCGCCCTTCTGATGATTGTCACGGTCACCCTCAATGCCGCAATCGACCGGACGCTGTCCGTGCCGAACTTCCAGCTCGGTCAGCGGCACCGGGCGAGCCAGGGGTCGACGACCGCCGGCGGCAAGGGGATCAACATCGCGCGGGCCGCGCGTCGACTCGGCGTTCCGGTGGTCAGCACCGGCCTCGCGGGTGGGCGCAACGGCACCTTGCTCGTCGAGGAGCTGACGAACGAGGGGATCCTCAACGACTTCGTGCGAATCCGTGGCGAGTCGCGCACATCGACCGCGGTGCTCGATCCCACCTCGAACGTCTACACGGAGATCAACGAGTGGGGGCCGGAGGTGACCGAGGACGAGCTCGACGTGCTACGAGAGAAGCTGGCGTACCTCTCCCAGGGCGCGGCGTACGTCGTCTTCGCGGGGTCGCTCCCTCGTAGCGTCGACCCCGGCCTTTACGCCGAGCTGATCCGGGAAGGGAACCGGCGCGGCCTCGCAACGGTCCTCGACTCCGAGGGCGAGGCGCTGCGGCTGGGGATCGAGGCCGAGCCGTATCTCGTCGCGCCGAACCTGCGGGAGGCCGAGTCCCTGGTCGGCCATGAGTTCGTCGACGAGGAGGATCTTTCCACCGGGCTCGACGAGATCGCCGAGCTCGGCGCGCGCAACGTCATCATCACGCTGGACGCCGGTTGCTATGCGCTCTTCCGCGAGGAACGCGCCGACGACATCCGCCTGCGAGCGAGAGCCCCGCGGCTCGAGGCAGTCTCGACCGTCGGGGCGGGCGACACATTGCTCGCCGCGTTCATCGCCGCGCGCTTGAACGACCGCTCGTACGACGACGCGGTGCGCAGCGCGGTCGCGACGAGCGCGGCTTCGGTGCTCGAGGCGGGGCCCGGACGGTTCGACACGCGCGAGGCGCAGCGACTCGCGGCGCACGTCACACTCGACCGCCTGGAGCCGGTTCGCCAGGACGCCTGAGTGGCGGCCGGCCGTCCGAAGACGGTTGGTAGGATCATTTGATGGACGTCGAGATCGGGCTCGGTAAGAAGGCGCGGCAGGCCTACGGGTTCGACGACATCGCCATCGTCCCGAGCCGCCGCACGCGCGATCCGGACGATGTCGACATCGGCTGGAAGCTCGGCGGCCACCTCCTCGAGCTTCCCTTGCTCGCCTCGGCGATGGACGGCGTCGTCTCGCCGGAGACCGCGATCGCGCTCGGCCGGATGGGCGGCCTCGGAGTGCTCAACCTCGAAGGCATCTTCACGCGCTACCCCGACGCCGACAAGCACCTCGACAAGATCGCGTCCTTCGCGCCGGCGGAGGCCACGAGCGGCATGCAGGAGATCTACGCAAGGCCGGTCGAGCCCAAGCTGATCGCGCGGCGGATCGAGGAGATCAAGGCGGCGGGCGTCCTCGCGGCGGGTTCGCTGACGCCGCAGCGCGTTCGTGAGCACTACGAGCTTGCGCTCCAGGCTGGACTCGACGTCCTCGTCATCCAAGGGACAGTGGTCTCCGCGGAGCACGTGTCCTCGAATGGCTCGGCCCTGAATCTGAAGGAGTTCATCTCGCAGGTTCCGATTCCGGTGATCGTGGGCGGTTGCGCGAGCTACCACACCGCGCTTCACCTCATGCGCACCGGCGCGGAGGGAGTGCTTGTCGGTGTCGGGCCGGGGGCTGCGTGCACGACGCGCGGCGTTCTCGGAGTCGGTGTCCCGCAGGCGACCGCGATCTCGGACGCGGCCGCCGCGCGCGCGGAGCATCTGCTCGCGACCGGCAAGTACGTGAACGTGATCGCCGACGGTGGGATGCGAACGGGCGGCGACATCGCGAAGGCGATCGCCTGCGGCGCAGACGCGGTCATGATCGGCTCGCCGCTGGCGCGCGCACAGGAAGCGCCGGGGCGCGGGTTCCACTGGGGGATGGCGACGTTCCACCCGACCCTCCCGCGCGGCGCTCGGGTCGAGGTCAAGCAGGTCGCGACGCTGGAGGAGATCGTCGTCGGCCCCGCGCGCGAGAACGACGGCACGCTGAATCTCATGGGCGCGCTGCGCACGTCGATGGCCACGTGCGGGTACGAGAACATCCACGACTTCCAGCGCGCGGAGATTATGCTGGCGCCGTCGATCAAGACGGAGGGCAAGGCGCTGCAGCAGGCACAGCGGATCGGGATGGGATGACGGAGCGGGGCCGAGCTGCCCGCTCCCGCTGGGGCCACCCCGTGCCTCCACCCGCTTTCGAGCGTAACCCCTCGGGACGCGCTCGTGGCGCGCCGTTCGTGGCAAGACGGTCACGAAAGGCCGCGCGCTGATGGCCGACGCGGTCGTCGTCCAGCTGCCCGACCCGCCCGCGGAGGAGCGACCCGTCCTGGTCGTCGACCTCGGCGGCCAGTACTCCCAGCTCATCGCGCGCCGCGTGCGCGAGTGCCGCGTCTACTCCGAGCTCGTCTCGCACCGCGCGCCCGCCGCCCAGCTCGCGGCGCGCCGCCCGCTCGCGCTCATCCTCTCCGGCGGCCCCTCATCGGTTTACGCCGAGGGCGCCCCGTCCGTGGATCCGGCTCTCTTCGGGCTCGGCGTGCCCGTGCTCGGCATCTGCTACGGGATGCAGGTCATGGCGCAGGAGCTCGGCGGACGCGTCGAGCCGACCGGGATCAGCGAGTTCGGCCGCACCGACATCCGCACCGAGGAGGGAGCCCTCTTCGCGGGCCTGCCGACGGAACAGGTCTCCTGGATGAGCCACCGGGACTCGGTGACCGCGCCGCCCGATGGCGCCCGCGTCGTCGCCGGGTCGACGTCGACCCCGATTGCCGCGTTCGAAGACTCCGACCGCGGCCTGTACGGCGTCCAGTTCCATCCCGAAGTCGTGCACACGCCGTACGGGAACGAGATCCTCAAGAACTTCCTCTACCGGGTCGCGGACGCGCCGCCCCTCTGGACGGCCGCCGCCGTGATCGAGGAGGAGACGGCTCGCATTCGGGAGCAGGTAGGGCGGGAGCGAGTGCTCTGCGCCCTCTCCGGCGGCGTCGACTCCGCGGTGGCCGCGCTCCTCGTCCACAAGGCCGTCGGCGACCAGCTCACCTGCGTCTTCGTCGACCACGGCCTGCTCCGGAAGGACGAGGCAGAGCAGGTCGTCGAGACCTTCGGTCGCCACTTTCACGTCCCGCTCGTCGACGTCGACGCCGCCGACCGCTTCCTCGCGCGGCTCGAGGGAGTCACCGAGCCGGAGGAGAAGCGCAAGCGGATCGGCGAGGAGTTCATCCGGGTGTTCGAAGACGAGGCCCGCAACCTCGGTGACGTCCGCTGGCTCGTCCAGGGAACCCTGTACTCGGACGTGATCGAGTCGGGAGGCGGCCACGCCGGAGCCGCCGAGACGATCAAGTCCCACCACAACGTCGGCGGGCTCCCGGAGGTGATGGACCTCGATCTGGTCGAGCCGCTCCGGATGCTCTTCAAGGACGAGGTCAGGCGGGTCGGCGAGGAGCTCGGCCTGCCGGAGGAGATGGTGTGGCGGCACCCGTTCCCGGGTCCCGGCCTCGCCATTCGGATCATCGGCGAGGTCACGGAGGAGCGGCTGCGGATCCTGCGGGACGCGGACGCGATCCTGCTCGAGGAGGTCCGCCGCGCCGGGCTCTATCGCGAGCTCTGGCAGTGCTTCGCCGTTCTGCCGGCCATCCGCTCGGTCGGCGTGCAGGGCGACGGGCGCACCTACGCGTACCCGATCGTCATCCGCGCGGTCACGTCCGAGGACGCCATGACCGCCGACTGGGCGCGGCTGCCCTACGACCTCCTGGAGACGATCTCGAGCCGCATCATCAACGAGATCCCGGGCGTCAACCGCGTGGCGCTCGACGTCTCCTCCAAGCCGCCTGCCACGATCGAATGGGAGTAGAGATCCACCGCTAGGCTCGCGCTGGTGGCCAGGTACCGCTGGACGATCCTCGCGCTGGGCACGGGCGCGCAGACCGCCTACTCGGCGGTCTTTCTCGGCATTCCCGTCCTCGCGCCTGCCCTGCAACGGGAGTACGACCTCGATCTCACCGAGGTCGGTCTGGCGATCGCGGCCGCCAACGCGGGGTCGGTCTTCACCCTCCTCGCCTGGGGCCTTCTCGCCGATCGCGTGGGCGAGCGCTTCGTGCTCGGCGCGGGACTCGCAGGCTGCGGCGCGGGGCTGCTCGTCGCGGCGTTCGCTCCCTCGTTCGCCGTGCTCGTCCTCGCACTGACCCTCGGCGGGGCAGCAGGCGCGAGCGTGAACGCCGCGAGTGGTCGCGCGGTGATGAGCTGGTTTCGCAAGGAGGAACGGGGCTTCGCGCTCGGCATCCGGCAGACCGCTCTGCCGATCGGCGGCCTGCTCGCCGCTATCCTGCTCCCGCCGATCGAGGCCGCGGGCGGCGTGCGCGCCGGCCTGATCGCCCTGGCCGCAGGATGTCTCGCCGCCGCGATCGCGGGCGCGACCGGTCTGCGCGAGGCGCCGCACGAGGAAACCGAGCTCACGGATATCGGCCATCCCGTCCGCGACCCCCGCATGTGGCAGCTCTCGATCGGAAGCGCGCTCGTCCTCGCGGCGCAAATCAGCATCCTCAGCTTCCTCATCCTGTTCTTGCACGCGGAGCGAGGACTGAGCACAGCGGAAGCGGCGGCCGTGTTCGGGGTCATCCAGGCTCTCGGCGCGGCGGCGCGCATCCTCACCGGCCGCTGGTCGGACCGGCTCAGGGCACGCATCGCGCCTCTGCGCAAGCTCGCGCTCGGGCTGACCGTGACCCTCGCCGCGACCGCGGCGCTCCTCTCGGCGCCTCTGGGCCTCCTGATTCCCGTCTTCGTCGCTGCAGGAGCCCTCTCGCTGAGCTGGAACGGCCTCTCCTTCACCGCGGCCGCCGAGCTTGCGGGGAGGAGGCGTGCAGGCGCCGCGCTCGGCTTCCAGCAAACGGCTCTGGCGATCACGAGCGCGGTCGCACCGCCTGCGTTTGCCGCGGTCGTCGAAGCTGGATCGTGGTCGCTCGCCTACGGCCTCGCAGCCGCGATGCCGGTCGCCGGCATCGCCGTCATGCGTCAGCTGTCCCTTTAGCCGAGCTCGTCCTCGGCGGCCTCGCCGTGCTCGACGATGTCGCCGTCCTTGAAGAGGACGTCCTGCAGCACCGTGCGCCACTTCTCGTTCTTGCGCGAGAGGAACTCGAGGTTCATGGCGAAGTGCTTGAACTCCTCCTGCTGGGCGTTCTCCATGATCGCGCGCGCCTGCGGGTCCTTCTCGAGGGCGAGGCGCTGCTCGTACCAGTCGATCGCCTCGGCCTCTTCGATGAGAGAGATGCACATGCGCGCGAAGGTGCGGACCTCCTCGGGGAGCTCGTCCGCGGGTTCGTGGTATTGGTCGAAGGGCATGCACCGGTCTTGCCCACGAGACACCCGACGACAAACGCCGAGCCGCTAGCCTCTTCCGGATGAACGCGACCGACGCCACCCGTTCCCGGCTCGTCTCGCCGACGACGCTCAAGATCCTGCGCTGGGGCGGCCCTGTCGTCTGGGCGGCCGCGCTGGTGATCGTGTGGGTGCAGGACGGCCTGCCTCTGTCGCGCGACCGTCTCGTGATGTGGATTCTGCTCGGGCTGCTCGCCTTCTCGCTCACGAACGTCAAGGGCTGGATGCGAAGCGTCGTGCTCGAGTGGATCCCGTTTCTCGCGATTCTCTGGGTCTACGACCTGCTGCGCGGGCAGGCGGATGGGCTGTTCTTCCAGGCGCACGTCCTGCCGCAGCTCCGCGCAGACGAGATCCTCGGCTTCGGCGTGGCGCCGACTGTGCGATTGCAGCACTGGCTCTGGGACGGACCGGCGACGATCCACTGGTACGACTATCTCGCCTGGCTCGTCTACGTCAGCTATTTCCTCGCCACGTACGTCGCCGCCGCGGTCCTCTGGTTCATCGCACGCGACCGCTTCCGCCGCTACGTCGTGATGGTCTCGACCGTGGCGATGATGGCCTTCACGACCTACGCGCTCTTCCCCGCCGCACCGCCGTGGATGGCGAGCGAGCTCGGCGAGCTCGAGCCGACCACGCGCTCAATTGGGATCATCTGGAGCCACATCCCGATCGGGAACTTCGACACCCTGTACGAGAAGGGTGCGGCCTATTCGAACCAGGTAGCCGCGGTGCCGTCCCTCCACGGCGGGTACACGCTCCTTGTCGCACTGATCCTCTGGCCGCTCGTGCCTCGCTGGGCTCGCGTCCTGCTCGCGCTCTATCCGATTGCGATGACGTATGCGCTCGTCTACACCGCCGAGCACTACGTCGTCGACATCCTGCTCGGCTGGCTCTACACGGTGATCGCGTTCGTCGCTGTGAACTGGCTCTTCGACCGGCTTGCCGAGCGGCGCGAGGAGCGCGAGGCCGCGGCGGCTACCTGACCGAGAAGCCCGAGAGCCCCTCGGGCTCTTCCTCACGCACGTCGACCGCTTCGACCTGAGCGTCGGGCGGTCCCGTCTCTGCGAAGGATACGAGGCGCGCGACGGCGTCAGGCTCGCCTTCGAACACCGCCTCGACGGTGCCGTCCGAGGTGTTCCGCGCCCAGCCGGAGACGCCGTTTCGCTCGGCGAGCCGACGCAACGAGTCCCGGAAAAAGACTCCCTGCACCCTGCCGTGGACGACCACCCTTCGCCTCACCGGCCGTAGGCTACGCGGGTGTCCACGTGGAGCGCGGCCGGTTTCGTCCGGCGCCTGGCGGAAGCCCGGATCGGCGCAACATTCAACTTCTACGGGGCGGGAGCAGGCGCGGACTTGCGGCGGGCGCGCCTGACGGAGTACCTGGACGCGCGCCGGGCGGCGACGATCCTCCTCGTCGGCGAGGCGGCCGGCTACCGCGGGACGCGGATGAGCGGGCTTCCGTTCACCTCCGAGCGGCAACTGACCGGGTCCGGCCCGGCCGAGGCCTCCGCGACGATCGTCCAGCGCGTGCTCGCCGAGCTGGGCCTGGATGAGGACGTGCTCCTCTGGAACGTCGTCCCATTGCACCCGCACCGCCCCGGCGTGCCCGCTTCGAACCGGCCTCCGACACGAGCCGAGACCGCCGCGGGGCTCCCGTTCGTACGCGAGCTCGCCGCCGGAAAGCGCGTGCTCGCCGTCGGCCGCCTGGCCGAGCGTATCCTCGGCGCTCCCTACATCCGTCACCCCTCGCACGGAGGTGCGACGGCCTTCCGCGCCGGTTTAATGGAGCTCCTGAATGTCTGAGCCTCCCGTCCGCCGCAACACCATCCTGCTCTCGGCATCTCTCGCCGCAAATTCGGCGATGCTGCAGCTGTCCGCGGCCGTCGCGACGTTGACGGTCGTCCTCGTCGTGGGCGTCCGCAGCCTCGTCGGGCTCGGCCCGGCGATCGTGCTCGGGACCGGCGCTCTCTCGGCGCTTCCTGCCGGCCGCGCAATGGACCGCTTCGGCCGCGTGCCGGTCCTCGTAACGGGGTTCGCGCTCGGAATCGCCGGTGGCGTCCTCGCGGCCGTCGGCGCGGAGTTCGACCTCGCCGCGCCGGTCCTCATCGGGCTCGTCTTCGTCGGCGCAGCGAGCGCCACGGCGCTCCTCGCGCGCACCGCCGCGGGGGACATGTACCCGCCGAGTCGCCGGGCGCGCGGGATCTCCTTCGTCCTCTTCGGGGCGGTTTTCGGCGCGATTCTCGGCCCGACCGTCTTCAGCCCGCTGCTCGCGGGCAAGGACCTCGATGCCAACGCGCTCGTCCTTCCCTGGCTGGCCGCGTCCGCGTTCATGCTGCTCGGGCTCGTGCTCGTCGCCTCGGTGCGGCCCGATCCCAGCAAGATCGCCCGGATGCTCTCCGAGCCCGACCGTCCGGAGGAGCCGGGCGAGAAGCCGGCCGAGCTCGCGGTCATCCTCCGGCGCCCCGGCGTGCTCCCTTCCATGGTCGCGGCCATGGCGAGCTTCTCGGCGATGGTCGGGATCATGACCCTGACGGGCGTGGTCGTCGTCGATCGCGGTCACCCCGCACACGTCGTGTTCCCGATCATCGGCGCGCACGTGGTCGGGATGTACGCGCTCGTCATCGTCGTCGGCGACCTCATCGACAGGATCGGACGGACGCGCGCCCTCGTGGGCGGGCTCACGCTGATGGCTGCGTCGGCGATCAGCCTCATCTGGTTCACGAGCGTGGCGACGATCGCCCTCTCGCTGTTCGCACTGGGCCTCGGGTGGAGCTTCTCCTTCGTGGCCGCGACCGCCCAGCTCGCGGACCGCACGATTCCGGCCGAGCGCGGCAAGGTTCTCGGCCTCAACGACCTCCTTTCCGGGCTGATGGGTGCCGCACTCGTCCTCATCGGCGGATTCGCCCTGGACGCGCTGGGTGTGGTCGCGCTTGCGCTCGGCGGGCTCGCGATCGCCCTCGCCCCGGCGGGGTGGATCGTCCGCTACTCGCTCCGCGTGCGGGCAGCCGCGCTCGCGCCGTCCGCGCTGGACTGACGGCTGGTACAATCGGCCCTCGGCGGACGCCCGGTCCGCCGATTTTCTGTGTGATGAAGACCTACAGCGCCAAAGCGAGCGAGATCGAGCGGCAGTGGT
>JBKPRJ010000039.1:0-5244 GCA_046734455.1 Actinomycetota bacterium
ACCCTGCGTCGGGCGCTCGATCGCCCATCGGCATGCGATGAACGAACCATTTGCGCTTCTCCGCCAAGCTCCGTCAGGGTTTGAATCAAGCGTTTTGGTGGGAGTCGGCGTCACAATGGGCCTCTGCGTCTCGCGCACCCAGAGGCCGGCCGCCACGACAAAGGCGACCCTCCAATCCGGTGCCGCTCTCGCAGAGTGCCACTGCACCGGCGATAACGCGGTGGGCGGTCGCGGCGCGCGTGTTCCCTCAGAGTTCCCCTGCCGCCGCCGATCCGGCGGTTCGTGCACAACAATTGCCTGCAAATCGACACCTCGCTGACCCCCTCCATGTCAAGCTTCAGGGCCGTGTCTGACTAGACAACAGCAGATGCTGGTTTGCAGGTGTTTCAAGCCCTCTTCCGGACTCGAACCGGAGACCCCCTCCTTACCATGGAGGTGCTCTACCAACTGAGCTAAGAGGGCAGCCGCGCCATCGTAGCCGTTCGGCGCACGGCCTTCCGTGTTTCGACGGAAGGGATCCCGGTAACGAGAGAACCGTGCTGCGGAAGCTCCTCTGGACGGGTCTCTATGCGGGTATTGCGGCCGGCGCGACGATCGTCGCGCGGACGCTTGCCTCGCGCATCTGGCGCGTGGCGACCGGCGAAGAGCCTCCGGTGAAGAAATGACCGGCGACGCCATTCTCGAGCGGGGAGCCGAGCGGCTCCAGGAGCTCTCCGACCGCGCAGCCGCAAGCGGCGGGCCGGCGGCGAGGCTCGCCGAGCCGCTCGCCGAGGACGCGGTACTGTTACGGCGCATGAAGCCGAGCCTCATCGCCGCTCGCATCAAGGGCGACGCGCCCACGGATCTCGAGCCCGGCTCGGGAGCCGTCGTGGCCCCGCCCGCGCCCAAGGCGCGCCGGAACGGCAATGGGGGCGGACCGAATCCGATCCTCGTGATCGGCGGCGCGCTCCTCGCGGGCATCGTCCTCGCGAAGGTGCTCGACTGGAGAGGCCATGCACACCCAAGAGACTGAGCAGGGCGTCGGGACGGCGGCCAAGCAGGTCGCCGAGCACGCCAGCACGCTGGCCCGCCTCGAGCTCGAGCTCGCGCTTCTCGAGGTCAAGCGGAAGGTCGCGGCCCTTGGTGTGGGCATCGGCCTCTCGATCGGCGCCGCGATCTTCGGGCTCTTCGCACTGGGCTTTGGGCTTGCAGCCGCTGCCGCCGCGCTCGCCCTCGTGCTGCCCATGTGGGCCGCGCTTCTCATCGTCTTCGGGGCACTCGTCCTGCTCTCCACGATTCTTCTCCTCGTCGGCCTGAGCGCGTTGAAGAAGGGCGCGCCGCCGGTTCCCGAGCAGGCGATCCGCGAAGCCAAGCTGACCACGGAGGCGATTCGCAATGGCCGAAGCTGAGAGCCGCTCCGCCGAGGAAGTCCGCCGCGACATCGCGCGGGAGCGCGAGCAGCTGGCGGACTCCGTCGAAGATCTGCGCACGGGGATCGGCGAAGCCGCCAACCTGCGCGGGAAGCTCCCGCTCATCGCGGCGAGCGCGCTGGGAGCAGGCTTCGTCCTCGCGGGCGGGGTGGGGGCGACGATGCGATTCATCGCGCGACGCGGACGCGAAGGCCGCGAGCGCGCGAGGCTCGGCCGCTTCTCGGTCGTCGACAGGTCTTAGCGGCCCGAGGTTGGGGTCTGAGCGGGGCGGGCCGAGCCCGCCCCGCGTTGTTTTCCCTTAGGTCTGCTTGGTCGGCGTGGGCGTGCCCGGCGTGTGGAGGAGGTTCTCCACCTCGCGGACGCCCTGGATCTTCTGCGCCGAGGAGCCGAGCGCCTCGATGAGGCTCTCGTCTTCGACTTGTCCGCGGAGAAAGACGACGCCGTCCTCCGCGTTGACGTTGATGTCGCCCTTCGGGACATCGGCGCCACGGAAGAGCTCCGTCTCCACCTTGCGCGCGAGCGTCGCGTCGTCCGGCTGCTCCTTGGGCCGCTCCTTCAGGTGCGCCGCCTTCTGGGTGATGCCGTACGCCTGCGACTTCGCTGTCTGTCCGGCACGGCCGGCCTTGCGGCCGGTGCGGCGGAAGAAGCCGAGCACGCGGTCGCGGGCGATGCTCCGCCGCCGCTTGCCGGCGTCAGGATCGAAGAAATACTCGAGCGCCGCACCCATGGTGGCGCCCAGCGCAAATAGTCGCTTCATGTAATCCCCCTCGGGTTGCTCTTTGACGTCTACCCGCGAGCTGGGCGGAGAAACGAGTCAGGGCTTCTCGACGATGGTGACGTTGCCGTCCACATCGAGGACGTGCTCGCTGTCGAGGATTGGGTGCCCGCTCACGATTGCATAACGGTTGTCCGACTCGTGCAGCCGGCGAAACTGCTCGATCGAGAGCTGCACGGTGCTGCGGCACTCGGTGTCGAGGCATTCGCAGAGAAACGGAATCGGCCGCGACTCGTCGATGCGATCGCCCACGGCAGCGAGCAGACGATCGTTCGCCCGCCGAAAGACATCGTGATTTGTGCGCTCCGCCCCTCTCGGATACACGTCTTTCGGGTACCCGGACACCGTTCTTTCAACCGCGCAAGCGGCCTCCGGATACACCCGTGATTACCGCATGAACGCGCCCGGCGCTGCGCTACATTGACGCTCTAACAAGGGGGATTGGAACGATGGCGCTTGGGGTCTCGCGTGACGTCGTCGCAACCGCGGAGAGCATGCTCGCGGATGCCTATGAGCTTGTGCTGAGCGGATGGTGCCAGGGGGCGTCGGCACAGGACGAAGGAGGGCGGAGCATCGAGCCTTCGAGCGCCTTCGCTCGCCGCTGGTCTGCACCGGGCGCGCTCGAGCGCGTGTGGCGCCGGGGGGATGACGAGAACGGGAGCCTGGTCGAGGCGTATCAGCGCGCCAGCCTCGCTCTGACGGCGGCGGTGCGCGACGTGCCCCAGCGCTGGAACGACGCCTCCGGGCGGCGGCTGGACGAGGTGCTCGACGCGCTCGCCCTCGCGATCCAGCGGGTTCAGCCTGTCGTCACGTCCCCGCTCGAGGCCGTCGAGGACTTCATCGAAGAGTCACACCGCGGGGACAGCCCAGGCCTCTTCCTGGTCGACTAGCAGGGGTTGGGCTTCCGCGCTACGCTCGGGCGGAAAGGAGCGTTCATGACCGAGTGTCGCCGCTGTGCCGAGGAGGTCGACAGGGCGTTTCGCTACTGCCCGTGGTGCGGTGCGCCGCTTCGGATCAAGGTGACGGAGCTCTTCGGCGGAGCCGACGGCAAGGCGCTTCGCGTGTCGCGCTACTTCGGGGACGACGATCAGGAGGCCCAGGTTCGCGTGAGCGTCTGGAGCGAGGCTCTGGGCCGGCACCTGCGGGTCGACGCCGCGGTGTCCCTCACGGAGGACGAGGCCGACCGGCTCGCCCGCTTCCTCGCGGAGGTCCCGGCGCCGGACGAAGCACAAACGTTGTAGAGCGGGTTGGCCTGCGCGCAGCGCTGCGCTAGGCTCCGGCGCCTCAGGGACTGTCTCACTAGGGAGAGGAGTACGAATGCGAAGGAGCATGCTGCGGCGTTGGCACGCCCAGACCGGCCTTGTCGCTCTGCTCGTGACCGTCGCCGCCGTCTTTGCGGCGACCGCGAACGCGGGTGGGGCCGCCGCGAGCCTGTCCGGAACGTCCTATGCGCCCGGATGTGGGGTCGGAACGAGCTTTCTCGACTCGCTTGCCACTCGCGCGAGCGGTGCGCGAGGCGAAGGTCGCGAGCCGAACCTGAACCAGACGCTCGAGGAGGTTCCGGCCGGGCAGGAGCCGAGCACCGCGAACTTCGGGGCGACCATTCCCGTCTACATTCACGTCATCCGCACGGGCACCGCCGTGGCGCAAGGGAACGTGCCGGACAGGTGGATCCGCAAGCAGATCGACGTTCTCAATCTGAGCTATGCCGGGTTCTACGGCGGAGTCGACACCGGCTTCCGCTTCGAGCTCGCGGGCGTCGACAGGACGACCAATACGAAGTGGTTCAACATGACTCCGGGTGGCGCCGACGAGTACAAGGCGAAGCGGGAGCTGCGCCAGGGAGGGGCGGACGCGCTGAACATCTACACGGTGGACGGCGGGGCCTACCTCGGCTGGGCGTACTTCCCGTCCTCCTACGACAACCAGCCGTGGATCGACGGCGTCATCATCGCCTTCGCCTCGATGCCGGGCAGCACGATCCCGGGGTATGAGGCGTACAACCTCGGCTTCACCGCCACGCACGAGACCGGTCATTGGCTCGGCCTCTACCACACCTTCCAGGGTGGCTGTAACGCGAACGGAGACTACGTCTCCGATACTCCGGCTGAGAAGGGCCCCGCGTTCGGGTGCCAGGTCGGCCGTGACACCTGCCTCGAGGCCGGTGTCGATCCGATCCACAACTACATGGACTACTCGGACGACGCTTGTTACTTCGAGTTCACCGCCGGCCAGACCGAGCGGATGCAGGAGCAGTACCTCTTCTTCCGCGCCTAACGGACGGACGAATCGCAAGCGGGCCGGCCGACGCGCCGGCCCGCTTCGCGTTCAGCTACGAGCAGTTCTGCGTGCCCCTCTGGAAGACGAGATTCACGACTCCGGAGTGGAGGGTGATAGGTGCGCCTGTCGGCGATTGCCACTGGATGTCGAACCGATGGTCGTCGTCGGCCTCGAAGGGGCCCGTGTTCCCCACGAACGTGTAGGTGACGGTCTCCTTGCCGTTCGGGACGAATCTGACGATCCCAGGCTTCAGCGGCGCCTCGAAGACGCTGTCGACCACTGCGCGGAACCGGACAGGTCCGCCGCTGACCGTCAGCGTCGCCGTCTCGCTCACTTCGCGGACGGTGCACTTCGTCATCCCGAGCCCGGGAACGTTGTGCCAGCCGGTTCCCGAGGTCGAGGCGCCGGCGGTGCGCCATTTCGCCGCCTGACGCTCGGTGTTTCCACTGAAGTTGTGGTTGACGGCTGCAAAAACACCAGCAGGCACTACGAGGAGCAAGAGTGCTCCGAGGGCGATGAGCAGCCGCCGTCTCGAGTCAAGGAACCCCACGGCGAACCTCCTTATGTCGTTGGCCGGAGAGCGGTTAGGTGGAGGGTGGTCTGTTCGCGTCACGGCACGACCCCGCCCTCGTAACGATCCCGTCACCGCGAACGAGAGCCCAGCCAAGCACTTCGACACGGGCCGCGCAAGGCGGCGGCAGACGCCGCTGCCTTGCGCGGCTTCGTCCGCTCAGATGGAGAGCTCGCCGCGGCAGGTTTGGCCGTTGGAGAGCGCACGTG
>JBKPRJ010000040.1:0-52740 GCA_046734455.1 Actinomycetota bacterium
GATGAGCGAGTCGTAGGAGATTTGGCCGTGGCTCGTCCTCGCCCGGTGCTTGTCTGCGTCGACGGACGTGAGGACGCCGAGCCGGTGCCGCGCCCCGCACCCGGTCGCGAGTGCGCGCAGGTCGAAGCGCAGAGCGCCGCCCCTCCCGAAGGGCTCGGCGACGGCGAGGGGGCGGTAGAAGAAATCCTGGTCGGGCGAGAGGAGCTCCACGTCGACCCGGTCCTCCGCCAGCGTGCGCAGCGCGACCATCGCCTCGAGGGCGGCCACGCCCCCGCCGGCGATGAGGACTCGATGCCGGTCCTCGATCGAGGCCACGCTACTCGCCCCACCCACCGCCGTTGGAGCCGCGCTGCCAGCTGTACGCCTCGTGCGCCACGATCGGGAATCCATCGATGATCGGCTCCCAGGCTCCGAAGGCCCGAACGTTGTCCGGGTTTCGGACGACTCCGTGGAGGAGGTGATCGAGCCGGCCGCCTTCGAAGACGAAGACGACCTGGTTGCCGGACAGATAGACCGTGTGGCGGTCGAATCCGAGCTGGTCGGGATCGAAGGGAGGGCCCGTGTCGATGAGCTCGGCTGCCCGCTCCTCCGTCTCCGGCTTGAGCTTTGCGATGACGGCGATGCGCTGCATGACTGCTCCTTTCCTCTTCGACGCAATGGTTGCCTCACGCCTGGCGCCCAGCATCCGTGCGGGCGCCTATCCCCTTACGGGGAACTACGGAAGCGGCCGGCTTCGGACGACGAGCACCGAGGAGGTCGCCTGGTGCGCGACGCGCTCGCTTACGCTCCCGACTGCGGCCAGGCCGTGCAGGCCACGGCTCCCGAGGACGACGAGGTCGACGCCATCACTCTCCGCCACGAGCGCCTCGACAGGCGATCGGTGGTCGAGCGCCGCCTCGGGCGCGTGCTCGCGGACCGGGTCGAGTGGGAGCTTTTGGCCGCCGACCGCCGCAACGACGCGAAGGCTCGCGTTCGTCTCCTCGGCGAGCCGCCTTGCGGCTGCCAGGGCCTCGCCCGCGTCTTCGGAGCCGTCGAACCCCACGACGATGGAGCGGGGGAAGCTCTCGGGATCGTCGCATGGGCGGGCGATCAGGACCGAGCACGGCGCTTCATGGAGGGTGTACGTGGTCACGCTTCCACCGATGATCCCGGTGGAGCGCCGGTGGTTGTGCGAGCCGACGGCGACCAGGTCGATCTCTTCCTCCCGCGCCACGTCGGCGATCGAGCTCCACGGCACTCCCCGGATGAGACGCGTCTCCGTGTGCTCCCCGCCGACGCCCCGCGCGGCTGCGAGAGCTTCGACCTCTGCGTCGCGCATGTCCTCGAGGACGGCAGTGGCGGCCCACCCCGCGTGAACGGCTGCGGCGACGTCGAGGACTCCGACGAGCACGAGCTCGCTGTCGGGTTGTGCCAGCCGCCTCGCCTGTCGAACCGCTTCGATTGCCTCGGGCGTCTCGTCGACGCCGCAGAGAATTCGGTTGAACATGGCTCCTCCTTTCTCTTGCTCAGAGCCATGCTCGCCTCGGCGCGCGGCCGCGGCATCGTGGAAGGCTCGGATCCGTTTGCGGCAAAGCCGCGTCTTTCACCAGGTCTTCAGGCGCTGCGCCCGGCCCGGCTGCGCGACCCGGACGCGGGCGTCGACCGCGACGCAGCGGTCCGGCAGGCCGATCACGGGGTTCAGGTCGAGCTCGGCAACCTGCGGGAGGTCTTCTCCAAGCCGTGAAAGCCGGTGCAGGAGGTCGGTGAGGGCGGCGGGATCGGCCGCCGGTCGGCCTCTGAAACCACCGACGAGCCTTCCCGCCTTGCCGGACGTGACGAGCTCTTCGGCGTCGACGTCGGTGAGCGGTGCGATGCGGAACCCGGCGTCCCCGATCAGCTCCGCGAAGATCCCTCCCGGCCCGAAGGCGACGAGCGGGCCGAAGACCGGATCCTGCACCACGCCGGCGAGGAGCTCGGCGCCGCCCGTCACCATCGGCTGGACCAGCACCGGCCCGCCGATCCGGCGTGCAGCCTCGGCGACCGCGGTCCCGTCGCCAAGGTCGAGCGCGATGCCGCCGGTCTCCGTTTTGTGCGCCCCGGCAGCGGCGGTCTTCACCACCACGGGAAAGCCGAGCTCGCGCGCGGCTTCGGCTGCCTCGTCGGGGCCCTCCGCGACCCGCTCGGGGACGATCGGGATGCCGTAGGCCTCGAGCAGCGCGCGCACGTCGGGCGCCTCGAGCCAGAGATCCTCGGTGTCGGTGAGCACCCGGTCGACCACCGCCTCGCCCGCGGCACGGTCGATGCCGGCGACCTCGGGAACCGTCCCCGCCGGCCGCCGCAGCCACTCGGCCCGCTCAACCGCTCGGCCCAAGGCGCGCGCGGCTGACTCCGGGTAGGGGAACGAGCCCTTCGGCGTCTCGGCGGCCAGAACGACGGGCACGACCGGCTTGTCGACCCCGTTCCTGACCTTCTCGATCGCCGCCGCGACATCGGCCGCAGCGACTTCTGCTGCCGGGACGAAGAGGACGATGACCGCGTCGACACCTTCGTCCTCGGCCACCGCCGGGAGCGCTCCTGCGTAGATCTCCGCTGTGGCGGACCCGAGCAGGTCGACCGGGTTGGCGACCGAGGCCTCCGCGGGAACGACCCTCGCGAGCCTGGCCCGCGTCTTCTCGCCGAGCGGGACGAGGTCGAGCCCGGCCGCCTCGCAGGCATCGGCGCAGAGGATCCCGAGGCCGCCCGCGTTGGTGACGACGGCGACCCGTCTTCCTGCCGGCAAGGGCTGGGAAGAGAGAAGGGCGGCGACGTCGACGAGCTCCTCGACGGTCTCGGCGCGGATCACGCCCGCCTGCCGGAAGAGGGCGGAGACCGCGGCCTCGGACCCCGCCAGCGCCGCGGTGTGGGAGCTCGCCGCCTTCGCACCCGCCCGTGAGATCCCGCTCTTCATGGCGAGAATCGGCTTCTCGCGGGAGACGCGGCGCGCGAGCCGGCCGAACTTGCGCGGGTTGCCGAACGACTCGACGTAGAGGAGGACGACGTCGGTGCCGGGATCGTCCTCCCAGTGCTCGAGGAGATCGTTCGACGAGACGTCCGCCTTGTTCCCGATCGAGACGAATGCGGAGAACCCGAGCCCGCGCGCGTCGCTTCGCTCGAGGAGCGCCAGTCCCAGGGCGCCGCTCTGGGACGAGAAGCCGATTCGTCCAGGCGGAAAGGCGCGCGGCGCGAAGGTGGCGTTCAGCCGCGGCTCGGCGACCGCGATCCCGAGGCAGTTGGGCCCGATCAGCCGCGCGCCGTGCGACCGGACGAGCTCGAGCAGCCGTGCCTCGCGCTCGGCTCCGTCGGCTCCCGTCTCGGCGAAGCCTGCGGAGATGACGCAGAGGGCGCGGACGCCCCGGTTCAACGCGTCATCCGCCCCCTCGAGCACGAAGTCCGCCGGAAGGCAGACCACGGCGAGGTCGACTGCCTCCGGCAGCTCGGCCAGCGAGGCGTAGCCCTTCACCCCCGCGACGTCGGTCCCGTCCCGGTTCACCGGGTAGGCGCGGCCGGTGAACCGGCCGCTCACGATGTTGCGAAAGACGAGGCCGCCGATGGTCCCGGCGCGGGGCGAGGCACCAAGGACTGCAATGGACTCGGGGGCGAAGAACGGCCGCACCGAGGCGACCACGCCGAGGTGGTCCCGCGTGTCGACCCGGGCCCGGTACGACTCGGTCGGCGCGATCGGGAAGACGACCTCGATCACACCGCCCTCGAGCTCCCTGGCGACCTCGAACCCGACGCGCTCGAAGACCTGAAGCATCGCGAGGTTGGCCGGCAGCACCTCGGCGACGAACCGCTCGATACCTGCGTCCGCGGCGAGCGCCGCGAGCTGCTCCACGAGCCGGGTCCCGATGCCCTGGCCCTGGTGCTCGTCGTCGACGGCAAACGCAGCCTCCGCAGCGGTTCGGTCACGGAGGCGCGACCAGGTTCCGAGGGCGACGACACGCTCGCTGTTCTCGTCGGCGAGGGTGCCGACGAGCGCGCCTCGCTCGTCCCAGTCCGGCGCGAGGAAGGGCTCGACCAGGCGCGGCCCCACGGGCGGGAGGCCGTGGAAGCGGAAGTAGCGGCTCTCCGGCGAGAGGCGCTCGACGAAGGCCAGGACGGCGTCCGCGTCGGCGCCGGTCGGCGCCTGAAGGCGGAGCGTCGTCCCCGCGCGGAGGATGACGTCGCGGACGACCTTCGTTTCCGCGGGCATCGCTGTAAGCGTCTCACGGATCAGGGTTTTCCACGAGGAACACGGCGGGATTTGCCCGATTCCGCGCGCGCCATGGCCGGCGAGGATGCAGGTATGGCCAAGCGACACGCTCGTTCGCGCGCGCTCCTCTACGCGGTCGGCACCGCCCTCCTCGTGGGCATCGCGCTCATCGGGGCGAGCCGGCTCGCCGCAGAGCCCGATTCGGAGTCGCCCGCGACGCAGGCAGCGCCCACAGCCTCTCCGTTCCTCGAGGGAATTCCACAGGACGGCGCCGTGCTCGGGCGGGCGGATGCGCCCGTGACCCTCGCCGAGTACGCGGACCTGCAGTGCCCGTACTGTGCGGAGTGGGCGCGCGGCACGCTGCCCGAGCTAGTGCGCGACTACGTGCGCCAGGGCACGCTGCGGATCGAGTTTCGCGGCCTCGCCTTCATCGGGCCCGAGTCGGACATTGCCCTCCGCGTCGCGCTCGCGGCGGGCCGGCAGGACCGGCTCTGGAACGTCCTCGAGCTCCTCTACACAAATCAGGGCGCGGAGAACTCCGGTTGGGCGAGCGAAGAGCTGATCCATCGCGTCGCGGCGAGCGTCCCGGGCCTCGACGCCGAGCGGTTCGAGGCCGACAGAGGGCTCGAAGCGCTCAGCGCGGAGATGGCGAAGGCGCAGCGCCAGGCACAGGCCGCTGGAGTCCGCGGGACCCCGGCGTTCGAGCTCGGGCCGACGGGCTCGGCGCTCGAGACGCTGCAGGTGAGCTCGCTCGGCCCGGAGGAGTTCGCGGCCGCGATCGACGCAGCTCTCGCCGGATGAGCGACAGGCGCGTCGTCCAGGCGACTGCGGCACTCGCGCTCGCCGGCGCTGCGATCGCGGGGTACCTCACGTACACGCACTACGCCGACACGCGGATTGCCTGCCCGACCGGAGGGTGCGAGACGGTGCAGGCGTCGGCATATGCACTACTGGGGCCGCTTCCGGTGGCTCTGATCGGGCTGCTCGCCTACCTCGCGATTCTCGGGGGCCTGCTCCTGCCGCGCGCGAGGAGGTGGACGGTCGTCCTGGCGACGGCTCTTACGGGCGCGATCTTCAGCGCCTATCTGTTCGGAGTCCAGGCGCTGGAGCTCGACGCGTTCTGCACCTGGTGCATCGCGAGCGACGTCCTCATCACCGCCATCGCCGCGCTCTCCGCCACGGTCGTCTTGACCGCCGAGCGCCGGTGACCGGACTCCGCGCAGCGCCGCACGTCCTGCCTTGGACTGGCAAGCTGGGCTCGGCATGAGCGACATCGCTCACTCCGGGACGCGGCTCGAGGCCGAGCCGCTGTCGGCCGAGGAGCTGCGCCTGCTCGACGCGTACTGGCGGGCGGCGAACTACCTCTCCGTCGGGCAGATCTACCTCCTCGCCAACCCGCTTCTGCGCGAGCCGCTCGATCCGGGCCAGGTGAAGCCGCGGCTCCTCGGGCACTGGGGCACGACGCCGGGGCTCAACCTCGTGTACGCGCACATGAACCGCGCGATCAAGGAACGGGACCTGAGTGCGATCTACATCGCCGGCCCCGGCCACGGCGGGCCGGGCATGGTCGCGAACGCGTACCTCGAGGGAACCTACTCGGAGGTGTACTCGCACGTGCCGCAGGACGAGGAGGGGCTCGCGCAGCTCTTCCGCCAGTTCTCCTTCCCCGGCGGCATTCCCAGCCATGTCGCACCAGAGACTCCGGGCTCGATCCACGAAGGAGGCGAGCTCGGGTACTCGCTCGCGCACGCCTACGGGGCGGTCTTCGACAACCCGGACCTGATCGCGGTCTGCGTCGTCGGGGACGGCGAGGCGGAGACCGGGCCGCTCGCGACGAGCTGGCACGCGAACAAGTTCCTGAACGCGCGCACGGATGGGGCCGTGCTGCCGATCCTGCACCTGAACGGCTACAAGATCGCAAACCCGACCGTGCTCGCCCGGATCCCCGAGGAGGAGCTGGTCGCGCTGTTCCAGGGATACGGCTACGACCCAATCCTCGTCTCCGGCGGGTTCGACGGCGAGGATTCCGAGCCCGTGCACCAGCGGTTCGCCGCGGCCCTCGATCGAGCGCTCGACGGGATCGCGGCGATCCAGAACGCCGCCCGCGAAGCCGAGGGAAGCCGGGCGCGCTGGCCCATGGTGATTCTGCGGACGCCGAAGGGCTGGACCGGCCCGGCAGAGGTCGACGGCCTACCGGTCGAGGGAACCTGGCGCTCGCACCAGGTGCCGCTCGCCGAGGTGCGGACGAACGCCGACCACCTGCGCCAGCTGGAGGAATGGCTCAGGAGCTACCGGCCGGAGGAGCTTTTCGACGAAGGCGGCGCGCTCGTCTCCGAGCTCGCAGAGCTTCCTCCGCGCGGCGAGCGCAGGATGAGCGCCAACCCCCACGCGAACGGCGGTTTCCTGCTCCGCGACCTGCACCTCCCCGATTTCCGCGAGTACGCGGTCCCGGTGGAGAAGCCCGGAACGACGACGAGCGAGGCCACTCGGGTCCTCGGTGCGTTCCTCAGAGACGTGGTCAGCGCCAACGCCGAGACGTTCCGCCTCTTCGGGCCGGACGAGACCGCGTCGAACCGCCTCGCCGACGTCTTCGAGGTCACCGACCGGGCCTGGAACGCCGCGCTGGAGCCGACCGACGACCATCTCTCGCCGGATGGACGGGTCGTCGAGGTGCTCTCGGAGCACCTCTGCCAGGGCTGGCTCGAGGGCTACCTCCTCACCGGGCGGCATGGCCTCTTCAACTGCTACGAGGCCTTCATCCACATCGTCGACTCGATGTTCAACCAGCATGCGAAGTGGCTCAAGGTGACCAAGGAGATCCCGTGGCGGCGCCCGATCGCCTCACTGAACTACCTGCTCACGTCGCACGTCTGGCGCCAGGACCACAACGGCTTCTCGCACCAGGACCCGGGCTTCATCGACCACGTCATGAACAAGAAGGCGGAGATCATCCGCGTCTACCTGCCGCCGGACGCGAACACGCTCTTGTCGGTTATGGACCACTGCCTGCGGAGCCGCGACTACGTCAACGTCGTCGTGGCGGGCAAGCAGCCGGCGCTCGACTACCTCTCCATGGATGACGCCGTCGTGCATGCAACGCGCGGCATCGGGATCTGGGAGTGGGCCTCGAACGACGAGGGCGCCGATCCCGACCTCGTCATGGCGTGCTGCGGAGACGTGCCAACCCTGGAGACGCTGGCCGCCGTGGATCTCCTCCGTCAGCACGCGCCCGATCTGCGCATTCGCGTCGTCAACGTCGTCGACCCCATGCGCCTCCAGCCCGAGAGCGAGCATCCGCACGGCCTCTCAGACACGGAGTTCGACGCGCTCTTCACCACCGACAAGCCGGTCGTCTTCGCCTACCACGGCTACCCGTGGCTGATCCATCGCCTCACCTACCGCCATGCGAACCACCGGAACATCCACGTGCGCGGCTACAAGGAGGAGGGGACGACGACGACGCCGTTCGACATGGTCATGCTGAACGACCTCGACCGCTTCCATCTCGCCATGGACGCGCTCGACCGGCTGCCGCAGGTTCCCGGCCGCGGCCGCATCCGGCAGGAGCTCTCCGACGCCCGTCTGCGCGCCCGTGCGTGGACGCGCGAGCACGGCGAGGATCACCCGGAGATCAGCGGCTGGACCTGGCCGTACTGACCGCGTGGGCTCGATCCTCGTCGTCAACGCCGGCTCCACGAGCCTCAAGCTCCACGTCGTCGACGAGAACGAGGAGGCACACGAGGCCGGATCACTGGCGGAAGTGGGCGCGGGCGAGCTCGATGCGGTCGCCCACAGGATCGTCCACGGCGGCCCCCGCTTCCGTGCTCCGGTCCTGATCGACGCGGAGATCCGCGGTGAGATCCACCGGCTGGAGCCGCTCGCGCCGCTTCACAACGCGCCGGCCCTGCGTGGCCTGGACGACGCGCACGAGGCGTTCCCGAGCCTCCCGCACGTGGCCGTCTTCGACACGGGCTTCCACGAGACGATTCCCGACGAGGCGGCCGTCTACGCCGTCCCGGCCCGCTGGCGCGACGAGTGGGGGATTCGACGGTACGGGTTCCACGGGCTCTCCGTGGAGTGGAGCGCCGAGCGCGCGGCTGCATTGCTCCGCCGCCCGGTCCCGCGTCTCGTCGTCTGTCATCTCGGCGGGGGGTGCTCGGTCTCGGCCGTGAAGGACGGTCGGTCCGTGGATACGACGATGGGCTTCAGCCCGCTCGAGGGGGTGCCTATGAACACGCGCTCCGGGTCGGTCGATCCGGGAGCGCTCCTCTACCTCCTGCGGTCGGGCCTCATCGGCGTCGACGAGCTCGATCGCGCACTCAATCTCGAGTCGGGAATCGAAGGGCTCGGCGGGGGCGGGCTTGGAACGCGCGAGCTCGGCGCCGCAGCAGATGCGGGCAACCCGGCCGCGCAGCTCGCGTATGCCGTCTTCGAGCATCGCGTTGCCGGCGCTGTCGCGTCGATGGCGGCGTCCGCGGGTGGGCTCGACGCCCTTGTCTTTACGGCCGGCATCGGAGAGGGATCGGCTGGAGTGCGTGAGCGCGTCTGCGCACGGCTCAGCCTCCTCGGCGTCGAGATCGACGCTAGTGCGAACCTCTCCGCCGTCCCCGACTGCGACGTCGCGGCCGACGGTGCCGCAGTGCGCGTGCTCGTCATCCACGCCCGCGAAGAGCTCATCGCCGCCCGCGCCGCGCGAACCGTGCTGCGGGAAACCCGAACCGAGCCCTAGGGAGCGCCCGCACCGAAGTTCGGTACGAGCGCGGATGGCGCTCGGCTCCTTCCGAGCGACGCTTCGCACAGCGAATTGGAAGGAGACGGAGATGACGAAGAGGAAGCTTCTCGAATACGGCGGAGTCGCCGCGGGCGTGGTCATGATCGCCATCGGCGTCGTCTCGCTCGTGCTCGCGATCGACGGGCGCAACGAGGTTCGCTCGAGCCTCAAGCAGGAGGCCATCGTCGGCTCGCCCGACATGACCCCCGACGCGATCGCGACGGAGGCCAAGGAAGCAGGGCTTCCCGCAAGCATCAAGCTCCCGACCTGCAGCGTGGCCGATCAGGCCATCGACACGGGCGCGGAGGCCAAGTGCTTCGCGCAGTACATGCGCATCCACGCGCTCGAGTCGACCGGCGGCCTGACGTATGCGCAGATGGGCCGCTTCCAGTCGGCCGCCAATCCCGACGATCCCGCCGGGACGAACGACGAAGCCGCCGCCGCGAAGGACGAGAACGGCCAGCCGGTCTCGAACGGCGCTCGGAACATCTGGGTGACCGAGACATCGCTCTCGACCGCCCTCAACGTGTCCTTCCTTGCGGAGAACATCGCGATGTTCGGCGTGGTCGTCGGAGTCGCGCTCTTGCTCTCGGGCATCGGCTTCATGATCCTCGCCCTCGGCGGTGCGCTTCGCCGGCAACCGGCGGAGACGAAGGCTGTGGCAGTCCCGCCCATGCCGGTCACCGCGACGAAGTAGCGCTCACGCAAGCTGCGTCGGAAAGGGCCCGCCACGGCGGGCTCTTTCTCTTGGGGTTATGGCTACGGCTTGCCGCGCTCGACGTCGAGGCCGTTGTCCAGCTCGAAGGTGTCGTCCCCACCCCCGCCGTCGACGAGTTCGCGCTTGCCGTCCCTTGCGTGGAGGTCGTCCTTACCGCGCCCGTCTCCATGGTGTCCTCGTAGAGGAAGTCGCATCCGCGCCCGTCGACGAGGCGATCGTCGCCCTCGCCGCCGTTGAACGAGACCGGCTTGCTCACGGCGTCGCCTGTGGCCTTGCTGCCCGTAGCGGTGAAGAAGTCGTTCCCGGCCCCTCCGTTGAAGCCGTAGATTCGGCCCGGCCTTGACGTCGATGTCCCCATCTCCGTTGAGGTCGACCCCGCGGACGCCGACCCTCGCGACGTCTCTGTGCGACGTGCCGGAGTAGTCGAGCTCGAGCCCGCGAGGAGCGCGAGAGTCGCCGACGCCGGATCATCGGCCTTCGAGTAGAGCAGGGCCGCCGCGAGCGGCAACCCAGGGCAGGAGGTGCCCCCGACAGGAATTGAACCTGTGCACGCGGTTTAGGAAACCGCTGCTCTATCCACTGAGCTACGGGGGCGCGGCATCAGCGTAGCTCAGGCGCCGCGCCCCCAAAGGTGGCGGAGTGGTTCCTGCCGCTAGCGGAACCGGGCCGGGAACTGCCGGATGATTCCTGTCGAGAGCATGTCGGCCATGCCGAGCGCCTGGACATGGATCTCGTCGTACGCGGCCACATCGGCGTCCCAGTCCTCATGCAGGCGAGCAAGCGCTTCCTGCGTGGTGAGGGCGAGATGCTCGTGCAGCATCGTCTTCATGTCGGCCAGCGGCCAGGAGCGCGGGTTGGCGGCGGCGAGGAACGCGGCGATGTCGTCGGCATTCGCCGTCCAGCGATCCTGTGCGTCCGCGACTGCGGAATCGTCTGCTGCCTTCGCGGCTGCGATGAGATCCGCCGCGATGAGGATGTGATCGCGGAGAAGGCCCGAGAGTTGCTCCCCGGCGGCGTCACCGTAGAACGGCTTGATCGCGTCGCCGATGTCGTCTTGGTTCTGCAGCAGGCGACCGACCGTCGCGTCGGTATCCGGGGAGTCGGTTGTGAGGCTGATGATGGCGAGCCTCGTCCACGTGACGTGATCCTCCCAGAGCTTGCGCATGTCGTTGCGCAGCGCGAGCTGCTTCTGATTGACGACCGGAGTTGTGGTGCCGTGGTTGCTGCCGTGTGCTGCCGCATCGTGGCCGTCGCTGATCGCGAGTGCGACCAGTGCGCTGAAGAGAGCGATCAGCATCGTCACTGCAAGCGGGATCGGGCGGCGAGCGCCTTCTCTGCTCATGTGCTTGTCCTTTCCTGGGGATTGAGGAGGCGGGCCCGCCGACCGAGGAGAGTGATCGCGGCGGCCAGCCCGATTGCTTCGACGGCCTTGGTGAAGAGCCCGAGGCCGTCGGCGGGCTCAACCTCCGGGTGGAGAAGCGGGATTCCGGTCGAGACCGCGAGGCCGTAGGCGACGATCAGCCCGGTCAATACGGCTATCGCACCGAGGACGGCACGCTCTCCCGCACCGAGCGACAGAGCGGCCGCGAGCACCGTCAGGAGGACGGTCGAGGCGAGAAAGCCGCCTCCGGGGCCTGCTCCTTCCGCCAGGTGCTCGGGGACGAGGGCGCCGTGAATCCCGGCGCTGATCGCGCAGGTGACGATGAGAACGTCGCGCTCGAGCTTCTGACGACTCGCGATCCAGTTGCCGTGCGGCATGTGCGGTCCCTTCGGTTGCCTGTCGAACGGTTCGTGTTCGACCGGCAACGGGTCTTACGTGCGAAGGGAGGCTCGGCCGGTTAGACGCGCGCCAGGATCTCGTCGGCGTAGAAACGGAGGAAACCCTGCTGCTCCGGGCCGATCTGGTGCACGAAGACGTGGTCGTACCCCGCGTCCTCGTAGCGCTTGATGTGCTCGCGGTGGCGGTCCGGGTCGGGCCCGCACGGGACGACCTCCGCCATGTCCTCCTTGGAGATCATCTGCACCGCATCCTCGAAGTCGGAAGGCCGCGGCAGCTCGCGCCCGAGCTCGCCCTTGAGCGCGATGTTCGCCCAGAGCCGGTGAGCGGTCTCGAGGGCCGCGTCCTCGTCCTTGCCCCAGCAGGCATGCAGCATCCCGTAGCGCGGCTTCCCCTTGCCCCCGGCGGCGTCGAAAGCCTCGACGACGTCGGGATCGGGGGCGCTGTTCACCAGCGCGTCGCCGTGCTTGCCGGCGATCTCGGCGGCATTGGGAGCTCCAGCCGCGATCGCGAGCTGCATGGGCTCGTCGGGAAGGTTGTAGACCCGCGCGTGGTCGACCGTGTAGTGCTTGCCGCGATGTGTCTGCTCGCCGCCCTGCCAGAGAAGGCGCATGACGTCGATCGCCTCCACGAACATCTCCAGGCGCTCGTCCGCGGCCGGCCACGGGTCGCCGAGGATGTGCTCGTTCAGGTTCTCGCCCGTGCCGATGCCGAGCGTGAAGCGGCCGGGCATGAGGCAGGAAGCGGTCGCCGCGGCCTGGGCGATGATCGCCGGGTGAATGCGGATGAGGGGGCAGGTCACCCCGGTGGCGAGGCGAAGGCTCTCGGTCGCCTCTGCGATGCCGCCGATCACGCTCCAGACGAAGGGGCTCGAGCCCTGCGCGTCGACCCACGGGTGGTAGTGGTCGGAGATGAAGGTGTACTCGAAGCCTACACCCTCCGCATTCCGTGCCAGCTCGACGAGCTCGCGCGGGCCCCAGTCCTCGCTCGCGAGTGCGACTCCGATCTCGGGCATCGCCTCCCGCTTACCTCTTTACCGCGCCGCTAAACGGTCAGGGGACGATGCGCCGGCGCTCGCCGATGGCGTCCTCGGCCCATTCCTCGACCAGCGACATCAGCCGCTCTTCGCGGCCCTCCGCGATGGGCGGTAGCTCGACGTAGACCTGATGCACGGTGGCCTCGACGTCGGAATCGAACTCGAAGCGCTGCTCGGCGACGATCTCCACGGAGCCGAGCTCCTCGAGCAGCGACTGCGCGAGGCGGTAGATCTCAGCCTCGGTCGCCTCGCGGCCGGAGTAGACCCCGAAGTTGACGACGAGCCGTGGGCCTGCGCGGCCCTCTCCAGTGAATACGAGTGTCGAATCGGTCACGCACCGCTCATACCCTCTCGGGGCTCCCATCTGAACATCCGAACCGCGAGGAACAGGCCGGCGAGCCCCCAGCAGGCGACCACGACGACCGCTCCTGCATGCGACGAGAGCGCGTCTTCCTCGAGGAAGACCGCGCGCATGAGCTCGAGGAGGTAGGTGAGCGGCAGCACGTCCGCGATCGCGCGCAGGAACGCCGGCATGGCCTCCGTCGACCAGAACACGCCGGAGATGAAGACCATCGGCAGGTAGATCGCGTTCACGATCGCCGAAGAGCCTTCGGCGCTCTTCACGAGCCCGGTCAGCGCCAGGCCGAGCGCGGCGAAGGCAACCGTGCCGAGCAGCACCGTGAACACGAACGTCCCCGGAGACTGCGGCAGGTCGGCATCGATGAGGAACCGGCCGATGAGGAGCTGGACGACCGCCTGGAGCCCGACGACCAGAAGGGTAGAGGCGATGACCGCGCCCATGTAGACGCGCGGGGGCAGCGGCGTGCCGCGCACCCGCTTCAGCACGCCCGATTCCCGCCGCACGACGAGCTGGATGGCCAGCCCCGCGAAGGCGCTCGAGACGATCCCGTATCCGAGCAGCCCGGCGAGGAGGTAGGTGCCTGCGTTGACGCCGCCGATCGTGTCGCGGTCGCCGTAGATCGACCCGAGCAGCACGAGGAAGATGATCGGGAGGAGAAACGTGAAGAAGGCCGCCTCGCGGCTGCGCCAGAAGATCCTCTGCTGCGCGGCGAGCTCGTGGAAGAAGAGCCTCATCCGACCTCGGCCTCCTCTCGGGTGAGCTCGAGGTAGAGGTCTTCCAGGGAGCGGCGCCGCACCTCGATGCCCTCGAGCTCGAAGCCCTCGGCGAGCGCCTGGCCGGTGAGCTCGTGCAGGACGCGCGTCGGCTCGTCGGTGGCGATGACGAACTCCTCGCCGTCGCGGCGGTAGCGGATCTCGACGCCGGCCGCGCCGGAGAGAAGCTCGCGCGGCGAGCCCGTTGCGACGATCCTCCCGTCGCGGAGGATCGCGAGGCGATCCGCGAGCGTCTGCGCCTCCTCCATGTAGTGCGTGGTCAGGAGGATGCTCTTGCCGAGCGCCCGGAGGTCGCTGATCGTCTCCCAGGCCTGGCGCCGGGCGGCGGGATCGAAGCCGGTCGTCGGCTCGTCGAGGAAGATCAGCTCGGGGTCCCCCACCAGTGCGAGCGCGAGGTCGAGGCGCCGCAGCTGCCCGCCCGAGAGCGTTCGCACGCGCGCCTCGCTCTTCTCGCGCAGGCCGACGAGCTCGATCACCTCGGCGACGTTTCGGGCCCGCTCGTAGTAGCCGGCGAAGAGCTCGAGGATCTCCCGCACGGAAAGGAGCGGGTACACCGCCGAGGACTGGAGGACGATCCCGATGCGCGCCCGGAACTCGGTGCCTCCGCGGGCCGGGTCGATCCCGAGCACGAGGGCGCCGCCTTCGTCGCGCTCCCGGTAGCCCTCGAGGATCTCGACGGTGGTCGTCTTTCCGGCGCCGTTGGGGCCGAGGAGGGCGAAGACCTCGCCTCCCTCGACGCGAAAGCTGACGCCGTGCAGAACTTCGCGCGACCCGTATGACTTCTTGAGCCCGGAGACCTCGATGGCGCTCACGGAGCCAGAATACTGACCGCTTCCTCGCCGGCCGCGCCTACACTGCGGACCATGAAGGCTCTCGCGCTCGCAGCCTCGGTTCTGGCCCTCGCCGCAGTCGCGGGGAACGCCGGAGCGGCCTTCCAGTCGTCGGTCAGTCGCCTCCCGGCCGACGTGCGCGAGCGGATCGTTGGCTCCTCCTGGCACAAGGGCTGCCCAGTGCCGCTTCGGAGGCTCCGCTACGTCCGCGTCTCGATCCACAAGTTCGACGGCTCGAAGCGGCAAGGCCGCCTGATCATCCACCGGAGCCAGGCCCACAAGATCGTCAAGGTCATGCACAAGCTCTGGCGTGCGGACTATCCGATCAGGCGCATGCGCCTCGTCGACGCCTACGGGGCGAGCGACCGCCGCTCGATGAAGGCGGACAACACCTCGGCCTTCAACTGCCGCTACGTCGCCGGCACCTCGAACTGGTCGATGCATGCCTACGGGAAGGCGATCGACCTGAATCCCGTCGAGAACCCGTACGTCTCCGGCGACCACGTGTCACCGAAGAACGGGGCGAAGTACGCCGACCGCTGCTGCCACCGGGCGATCATCCACGCCGACGACAAGGTCGTCCGCGCGTTTTCCTCGGTCGGCTGGGGCTGGGGCGGCTACTGGAGCGGCGGCACCAAGGACTACCAGCACTTCTCGACGACGGGCGGCTAGCCCGCAGAAAGTGCTTGAGCCGAGCGGCGCTCGTGCCGATTCGTACGAGACGTACGAACGCACAGGGGTCAGCCGCAATGGCACAGTCGTTTTCGACATCGGTAGGCACGATCGAGGTCGTCGTCCACGAAGCGAGCAGGATCGTCTCCCTCTCGCGCCTCGGCGAGGATGGGCGGCCGGTCGCTTCGAGGATGTGCGATTGGGACTCGAGCGACCTGACGCAGGTCCTCACCGAGATCACGGTTCCCTTCGGCGAGGCCAAGCAGATCGCCGACGAGGTGAAGGCCGAGCACGCGGCCCTGACCCGCGCCTTCCCGCAGCCCGTACAGGCGGCGCACGCCTACCAGGCGGGCTATGCGTCGCGGCCGGCCCAGGCGCTCGAGAACGCGGGCATCGCGCTGCGTTTCGTCGCGGTGCTGCTCGACGGGATCATCGTCTTCTTCCCGCTCGGGTTCATCTACGGCTACTTGACCGCCGTCACCCAGCCGCGGCTCGTGACGAGCTCATCCTCCGGTGCCTCGCTGAGCGGGAAGGAGACGCTCCTCTTCGCCGTCGTCGGCATCGGCTACTACATCCTCGCGGAGGCGGTGTACGGGCAGACGGTCGGCAAGAAGATCGTCGGCATTCGGGTGGTGGACGAGGACGGCGATCACGTCGGTCTCGGGGCGGCGGTCGTCAGGAACCTCCTGCGAATCGTCGACAGCCTCTTCTTCTATTTGATCGGGGCCCTCTTCGCCTACATGTCGCCGAAGGGCCAGCGGATCGGCGACCGCGCCGCGCACACGCTCGTCGTCAGGCGCTAGCTCACGCCGAGCTGATCGAGGAGCCAGGCGCGCGCGTCGGACTTGGCCTGCGCGTTCAGCTCGTGCACGGCGTCGTACATCTGGAGCTTCTTCGGGTCGCTCGTGGCCGCGAAGGCCTCCTGCGTGTCCTCGGGGCTCGGCCGCGTGTCCAGCTCGCCGGCCTGCAGGAAGACGGCGCTCGGCGCGGCGTGCGGCAGGTAGTTGATCGCGTCGATGGGCTGCATCGCCTCCTCGTACGCGTCGAGGCCGTCCTCGATACCCCGTTCCCTCGCCAGTTTGCGCATGTCGGTCGAAAGGCGGGGGACGAGCGACATGAGGACGAACGAATGCACGCGGCGCTCGACCGCGGAGAAAATCCCGCCGAGTGAGGCTCCCCAGCTGAAGCCCACGTACCCGAGCCGGCTCGGGTCGACCTCGGGGCGCGAGACGAGCATGTCGATCCCGCGTCGCATTTCCTTCACCTCCTGGACGATCCCGTCCTTGTCCGACGGCTCGAAGACGACGACGTCCTCGATCGGCGGGCGCGCATACGGTGGATTAGGGAGGAGCGAGACCACGCCCGCCTTCGCCAGCTCGATCGCGTCCGTGTAGAAGGTGTATTTCGCGCCGGGCGCGCCGGGCATGAACTCGACGGCGGGATAGGGCCCGTCGCCCTGCGGCGTGATGAGGAACGCGTCCACCCGCCCTTCCGGGCCTGCGTAGGTGATGTCGTGGACGACGGCTCCGTCCTTGACCTCGGACTTGAGCTCCTTGACGTCGAGCGGCGCCGAGGCGTCGTAGTCGAACTGGCTCAGGAGCTCGGCGTCGACGGTGGCGGGCGAGGTCGAGGCCGTGCCGCGCTCCGCACTGCCGTCGCTGTCTCCCTCACCGCCGCACGCGGCGACGAGGATGGTCAATGCCATCAGGATCGGAAGCGCCCGCCTCACTGCCCGATAGGACGACCCCGCGCGCGGTTGGTTTGCCCTGGTTTACTTCCGCCGTGGCGCGCGGCCTCGTCATCGTCGACATCCAGAAGGACTACTTCCCCGGCGGGGCCCATCCGCTCGAAGGCCCCGAGGCTGCGGCCGAGGCGGCAGCGCGGGTCCTGGCGGACTTTCGGGCCTCGGGGGATCCCGTCTTCCACGTCCGGCACGTCTGGGACGAGGACGACGCGACCTTCATGCGTCCCGGCACCGAAGGAGTCGAGATTCACGAGAGCGTCGCGCCGCTCGAAGGCGAGACCGTCATCTCGAAGGAGCACCCGAACAGCTTCCGCGAGACCGAGCTCGAGTCCGAGCTTCGCAACGCAGGGGTCGACGAGCTCGTGGTCTGCGGGATGATGACGAGCATGTGCGTGGACGCGACCGTCCGCGCCGCCGTTGACCTCGGGTTCGAAGCGACCGTGGTCCACGACGCCTGCGCCACGTGCGAGCTCGACTTCGGCGGCACGGCGATTCCCGCCGCCTCCGTGCACGCGGCCTTCCTCGCCGCGCTCGGCGACGGTTACGCCGCGGTCGTCTCGACCGACGACATCGCGGGCTGAACCCACGCCTCGACGGACTGCTCGCGCCCGCGCAGCTCGAGGGTGCGGCGCTCGAGGCCCGACGTGTCGAGGCCGGCGGCCGTTGCGGTCGCGTCGCTCATGACGATCTCGCCGCTCCTGGCCATCGAGGTCAGGCGGGCGGCGGTGTTGACCGTGTCCCCGAGCGCGGTGAAGTCGAGCGCGTCGCCCTCGCCGATGTAGCCCACGTAGGAGAGCCCGGTGTGAACACCGATGCCGACGGGGATCCAGGGCTCTCCCGTACCGTGGCCGGTCTCCAGCAGGAGCTCGCGGGCGGTCTCCACGGCGCGGGCGGCGTGATCCTGGCCCGCGAAGCCGGGGATGAAGAGGGCAACCGCTTCGTCGCCGACGAACTTGTCGACGATCCCGTCCCACCGGTCCACGACCCGCGCTGCCGTTCCCCAGAAGCGCGTAAGCAGCGTGCCGAACTCACCCGGCGGCAGGCGCTCGGCGAGCCCCGTGGAGCCGCGGACGTCCGCGAAGAGCGCCGAGATCTCGACCTCCGCACCGCCGGGATGTTTGTGCGCCGACTTCATGCACCACGTGCAGAGCCTGCGGTTGAGCGGCGACGGCCTTCCCCCGAACACGCGGATGAGGAAGTTCCCCGGCTTGCCGAAGGGCGCGTAGCAGAGCTTGCAGCGCGGCTCCGACGGGATCTTCTTCCACATGCGCTGAAACGTGCGCAGGCCTCGGATCTCGCCGTTGAGGATGCGGCGCCATTCCTCCGTGGAGGCCGGTTCGCTCATGGCGGATCGAGGATACTCCGCGCGTTCGAGAGACGGACGCTCCGGACCACTCGCACCCGCGGCTGGACCTTGCCTCGATGACGCCTGCGTTCATGGCGGCGGTCATCGCGGGCTCGAGCACGTGGTTCGAGCTTTGCGACTGGGGACGCCGGCGTTCTGCTCGTAACGCGAGCTCCCGCCGCGCGTCGTGCAGGCCGTTCGCTCCTGATCGGCGCTCAGCGCCGCAGCGGCCGGATCTTTCCCGACCGGAGAGTCGAGAACCTCGACGACGCCGGGGCGTAGCGGCGGGCTGCGATCCCGTTGGCGAATGAGTTCTTGGCGCTGAGCGATGATTCGATCGGCCAGTCGTAGCCCTCCGCGCGATCGTTGAACCAGAGGAAGCCCTTGATCTTCGGGAAGTTGCCCCGAAGCTGGGTTCGCAGCATGTCCTTGATCCAGCTCGCTTTGGAGCCGCCCGATTCGCTCGACGCGACTTCTCCGATGATCATCGGCTTGTGCGGCGCGATGCGACTCGTGATCACGCGGTAGGACCGGCGGTACGCCGATGAGAACGAGCGCCAGTGCTTCGGGAAGTTGTAACCGTCGAGACAGGTCCAATCGACGTACCGGCCCCCTGGATAAAGCTTCCGGTAGCCGGTGAAATGGCGAGAGGGGTCGACGTTGGGGCACCAGACCCAGCTCGCATTGTTTGCGCCCACGTTGTCGAAGATCCGGTGAACGTGCCTCCATGCCGCGACGAAGCTGGCGGCCGTGTTCCCGTTCACCCCCGGAGACCACGGGAACCAATTGCCGTTCATCTCACGATCGAAGCGCAGGAAGAACGGGTGACCCCACGACTTTGCAGTCTTCGCCCAGCTCCGGATGTAGGAGTCGTAGCGACCGTGGACGATGTCCTTGTTCTGAAAGTTGGGCTGCTGCTCAGTGAGGGGCATGCTCGCCGAGTTCCAGCTGATCATCGGGATCATCCCGTGCTGGCGGACGCGCTGGAACGCCGACTTGTTGAAGGGGAAGAAGTCACACCCCGATGTGCCGCAGTTGTGGGCGAACGGAGAGAAGAAGTGGATGACCGACGGCTTTTTCTGGGCCGAGGCCGTGAACTTCTCCACCGAGGTCCAGTCGAACGGCGCATCTCCGCCGCCGTACACGGGCCCGGCGATTCTAGCGCCCCAGTACATACGACCGGCGAGCGCCGGCGTTGCATGGGCGAGAACGAGGACCAGAACGACGAATGCGAGCCGCAAGCGCATGCGCCCAGAGCTTTTACTCGACGGCCGTTTGGCCTTCGTGAGCGGCCCGTAAGGATTCCTGAAAGGCCACGCACGTTTCGTCATGATTCTCCCATCGGCCGCGTGGCCGGAATTGCTTACTTCCTCGGTGTTCTCCGCCTACCGATGCGAGGCGGAGCGAGGGATACTCCGACCGGTCGTAGCGGTCCCCGAGGGCGATCGGAAGAGGTGCGCGCGGGCTCCGGCCCCGCGTTTCTTCAGGAGGGGTATGCTGGCGGCGGGAGAGGAGTTTTTGCGGTCAGGATCGTAGGGGTTGTTCTTCTCGCTTCACTCATCGGCGCCTCGGGCGTGAGTGCCCAGACGCCGACGTTCGTGCTGGCCTCGGCGAGCCTGTTGGTAGTCGCGCTCGAGGTCGTTCGGGCCTCACTCGCCCCGGTCCTCGGCCACGGGGTCGGATTGCTCACAACCTTCGGTCCGGCCTAACATGCGCTCGCTCGCGGTTGCGGCCGCTTTCGCTGTCTCTGGCGCTGTGCTCGGCGTTGCCGGCGCAGCGGGACCGCCGAACCTGGCGACGCCGTTCATCGATTCGGGGCCGCCCGCTTGGACGCAACAGGCGAGCGCGACGTTCACCTTCACGAACAACGAGCCGAACCTCGCGGCGACACTCGCATGCCGGCTCGACGACGGCGGCTGGGTCGCATGCACAAGCCCCTACGACCTCCCGGCTCCGGTGGCGGAGGGGGCGCACACGTTCGAGGTGCGGGCGGTCATCGGCGATCCCAATGACCCGACCGAGCGCAGCAGGGCCGCGGACTGGGCCTGGACGGTCGATTCGACGCCTCCCTCTCTTCCGGGCGACACGCAAGCCGAGGCGACCTCGCCCGCCGGTGCGGTCGTCGAGTTCCCGATCACGGACAACATCGACCCTCTCCCGCAAATTTCGTGCGACCACCAGTCCGGAGAGACGTTTCCGATCGGAGCGACAGTCGTCACGTGCACCGCCTCTGACGAGGCCGGAAACCAGTCGCAAGGTCAGTTCACGATCACGGTGGTCGACACGACTGCCCCGGTGCTCGGCCCCCATGCGGACGTCGTCGTCTTCATCAAGCAGGAGGACACTGGTGCCACCGTCGAGTTCGGTTACGAACCCGGACAGGTGCTCGACGCGGCAGATCCCGCACCGGCCGTCACGTGCGCGCCCACATCCGGGTCGTTCTTCTCGCTCGGGTCGAAAACGGTGGCTTGCGAGGCCACCGATGCATCCGGAAACGTCAGCAACTCCGACGAGTTCGACGTTCTGGTGCAGGAGGGGGAGCCACCCCCGAAGCCGACTCTCACCGACGACGTGAAATCCATCACCAACGACACGAGCGTCACGTTCACCTTCACCACGGAGCCCGGCCTGACGCTCGGCTGCCGCCTCCAGGGCCCTGGTCAAACCGGCGAGTTCGAGGCGTGTCAGAGCGACACCGAGCAGAGTTATTCGGGCCTCGAGGACGGAAGCTACCTCTTCACCCTGCGCGTCACGGACACGATCGGGAACGTCAGCGAGCGCAACCGGTCCTGGCAGGTCGACACAACGCCCCCGCCGCGCGTGAACGACTTTCGCACACACGCGGGAAACGGCTGGGTGAAGCTGCGATGGTCGAAGCCGGGCGAGGCCGGCTACGACCACGTCCTCATCCAGCGCAAGCGCGCGAGCGGCTCGACGTGGAAGACGCTGGGGATCCGCAGAAACGACACGTCGATCGTCGACTGGAAGGCTCGCAACGACGTGCTGTACGACTACTCGATCCGCAGTGTCGACAAGGCGGGCAACCGCTCGGTTGCCTCACGCGCGCGCGGTCGCGCGAGCAGGATCCTGTCCCCGCAATTCGACGCCGTCCTGAGCCGGCCTCCGCTCATCGACTGGATCACGGTCCGGCGAGCGTCGTACTACAACCTCCAGGTCTGGAGGAACGGTAGGAAGATCCTGAGCGTCTGGCCGTCGAAGTCGGAGCGGCGGCTCGAGGCGTCCTGGACGTACAACGGCAAGCGTTACAGCTTGAGCGGGGATCGCTACCTCGTCTACGTCTGGCCCGGCTTCGGACCCAAGCTGTTGGCCGACTACGGCTCGTTGCTCGGCTGGTCGGCCTTCGTCATGAAATAGAGCACGTCTCAGCGCCGCCCGGCTCGCCCTCGTGCGAGACTGCCGTCCTGCCGAGCTTCCGCTACGTCATCGCAGACGTCTTCACGGACACGCCGCTCGAGGGCAACGGCCTCGCCGTGTTCACCGACGCGCGCGGGATCCCGGAGGAGACCCTGCAGCCGCTCGCCCGCGAGCTGAACCTCTCCGAGACCGTCTATGTCTATCCCGCTGAAAGCGGCGGCCACGCTCGCATCCGGATCTTCACGCCGATGGACGAGCTCCCGTTCGCAGGGCACCCGGTCCTCGGCACCGCATTCGTTCTCGCGGCGCCGCTCCAGCTCCCGGAGATCGTGCTCGAGACGGGCAAGGGGCCGATTCCGGTGCGGCTCGAGCGCGAGGAGAGCCGGATCAGCTTCGGCTGGATGAGCCAGCCGGTCCCGACGGTGGAACCCTTCGGCGCGGCGGACGAGCTTCTCGCCGCGGTGGGCGTCGAGGGCTCGGAGCTGCCCGTCGAGCTCTACGACAACGGCGTGCGGCATGTGTACATCGCGCTTTCGACCGTCGAGGCGGTCGAGGCGCTCGAGCCGGATCTCCAGGCGCTCAAGCGGCTACAGGGCATCGTCGGCACGAACTGCTTCGCGGGGGAGGGCGACCGCTGGAAGACGCGCATGTTCGCACCCGCTGACGGCGTCCCGGAGGATCCGGCCACGGGGTCCGCTGCGGGGCCGCTCGCCTGCCACCTGGCCAGGCACGGTCTCATCGACTTCGGCCGGGAGATCCAGATCTCGCAGGGCGCCGAGATTCGCCGCCCGAGCACGCTGCACGCGCGCGTGACCGGCTCCGCCGAGAAGATCGAGAACGTCGAGGTCGGCGGCTCGGCGGTCGTCGTCGCCCGCGGCGAGTTCAAGCTGGACTAAACGGCGGGCCGACGCCGTAGGTCTCAGACCGGAAGAGGAAGAGCAGGCGCGACCCCAACTGCGCAAACCCAACGGGCGCCTTGTGTTTCTCGGTCACAAGTCTCTACCCGTCCTCTCCGGACAATTGGCTCACCTCGCACGCACGATGAACTCAAGAAGAAGAGCTTTGTGCGTGTGAAACACAAGGCCGCTTTCCGGCGCCGGGTCAGGCCCACGCGACGTCGCGGATCTCGGGCAGCTCGACCGCGACCGCGCGCCAGAAGACGCCGCCGTCCCGCGAGACGTAGACGCGGTTCCGCGCCGCGAAAAGGACGTCGTCCGGGCTCTCGCCGAGGGCGACCGCGCGTCCGGCCGGAAGGCCGGCGCCGCGCTCGCTCCAGGTCGTGCCGCTGTCCCTGGAGATCATCAGCGGAGGCCGGCGGTCGAGCAGGAGCACGACCGTGGCTCCGGCCACGTCGAGGTCGAGGGCCTGTCCGGCGGCCCAGTTCGGGGTCAGCTCGAGTGGCCGGGTGCGCGCGACCGCAGCGTCCTCGTCCCGCTCGAGCAGCTCGTCCTCCTCCGCGTCCGCTCCGATCTCGACGGTGTAGAGCCCGTCGTCACACCCGATCTCCGCTCTCATGCGGCGAGGAGCGCTCGCACGACGTCGCCCGCCAGCCGGGCCGCGGAGCGCGGGCTGTGGCGTTGCCGTCTGTACGTGAGGTAGGCGGCCATGAACTTGTCGCCCGAGCCCGTGGGGTCGCGCGCCTCGACCGGCCGCGCGACCACGCGCTCGGCGATCCCGCCGGCGAAGACGACCGACCCGCGGCTTCCCAGCGTCACGACGATCTCGGGCACGCCCAGCGAGGCCAACGATCGTTCGTCCAGCGCGACCCCGAGCGCGTCGGCCTCCTGCTCGGAGAGCTTGAGGATGTCGACGTGCCTGAGCACCTGGGGGTCGAAGTCGCCGTCGACCCGGACCTCGCCCAGCTCTGCGGGCCGGACGAGCCCCTGGCCCTCGAACGAGAGCACGCGGTTGCGGTGGAGGAGGGCGAGGGTCTCGGCCGGGAAGTCGGCGCGGGTGAGCGCGCCGGCGTGCACCCAGTCCGCCTGGCGCAGCGGCTCGTCGAGCCAGCCCCTGACGTCCTCGGGCGTCCACGGCTCGCCGAGCTCCTCGATGTCCATCGTGCGGTGGTCGCCGTCGTTCTCGATCCGGAAGGTGATCGTGCGCTCCGCGGGTCGGGAGTAGACCGGGATCCCGAGCGCGTGCAGCCCCCGTCCGCTGTCCTCCGGCGCGATCTTCGTCGCGATCAGCGCAGGCTGGCCGAGCAGCCGAAGCGCCTTGGCCGCGTAGAACGGCGCGCCGCCAAGGCGCGGAAGCCCGCCGTCAACGCGATCCAGCGAGACGAGCCCGACGACGCCGAGTTGGCGCATGCGCGTACCGTAAGGCCGCGAAGAGGGCGAACGCGAGGGCGAACGAGGGAAGCGAGGCCCCGCCCGTGAACTCGGCGGCTCCGGGGATGCGCCCGAGGGCGTCGACCCACCAGGCAGGGCCGGTCGGCTGGATCCACTGGTAGAGCGCGACGCCCGCGAGCCAGGCCGCGATCCCGCTCCACCGCACGGCCACGTGCTCCCTGGCTCCGTAGAGGAAGCCGGCGGCGAGCACGCCGAAGAGCGGCACGAAGAACGAGCCGAGCAGCAGCAGGAAGCTCTGGTACTGCCCAAGGTCGACGACCAGCGCGCCGCCGGTCGCAAGGCCGCCGATGCCGAGGACGAGGAGCGGTTGGGGCGCCTCCGGAACGAGATTCTGGACGGACACTGCGGCGGAGTAGACGTTCGCGAACGGCTCGTCGGTCTCGAAGACGGTGAGCGCGACGAGCGCGAGCGCGCTCGCGAGCCCGCCGCCCGCGACCGAGGTGAGGAGCGCGGTGGTGTCGCTCGTGCCGCGCGAGAGGAAGAGGAGGGCGCCGAGCGCGTACAGCCAGACGAGCGGCACGAAGTAGCCCGCCGCCGTTCCCCAGAACGCGTGCCGGGGTCGGCGGGCGAAGCGAGTGTAGTCGGCCGCGAGCGGGAGCCACGAGGCGGCCATCGCCACGGTGAGGTCAACGCCTTGCCAGAACGTGATGCCGCCTGCCGGGTCGGCGTTCCAGAGATCCCCGGTGGCCGCGCCGTCGAGAGCCCACCACGTCAGATAGCCCACCGAGGCCGCCACCGCCCAGACCGCGAAGCGGCGCACGTAGCGGCGCACGAAGGAGATGGGGCCGGCGAGCGCGAGGGCGAGCGTGATCGCGCCGAAGACGAGCACCCAGACCCAGCGCTCGCGAAAACCGAAGACGCGGTCGGCTAGGGCGTTCGCGGCGGCCGCGATCACGATCAGCTCGAACGTGGCCCAACCGAGGTTCTGGGCGACGTTCAGGATCGTCGGCGCATACGAGCCGCGCCGGCCGAGGGGCTCACGCATGAGCACCATGCCCGGGAGCCGGCGCTCAGCCCCGATGTAGCCGGAGAAGCCGAGGAGCGCGCAGCCGATCGCGGCGCCGACGACGGTCGCGAGGAGGGCGCGCTGAAGGCCCAGTCCCGCGAGGTAGGTGCCCGCCACGAGCACGAGGAGGCTGATGCCGAGGTTGCCCCAGAGGAGCGTGAGGTCGCTCAGGGAGAGCGTGCGCAGCCGCTCGGGAACCGGTGTGACGCCCCATGATCGCTCGTTCTCCATGCGCTCCCTTCGCTGGCATTACCCAGATCAGGTTCTCGGGTCAGGGCGTTCCGCCCACTCTCAGCCGCGTTCGCGGCTCCCCGGTGGTACTCGGCCAGTCTACCCGGCCACGATCGATTCGATGCCCTCGGCCGCGTGCGCGAGCGCCTCGTCGTCGAAGAGGTACGCGACGGCGTTCTCGACCTCGTGCGCCGGGCCGTCCAGGGAATCAGAGCCGCCCGCGCCGTTCAGCGCGTAGCGGATCGGGATCTCGTGCGTCATCACGAGCACGGTGTCGTGTGGGAGTGCGAGGAGGCCGCGGAAGGCCCGGGCATAGCGCAGGGCCGCGTCGTCGAGGCTCTCGCCGCCGGGAAACGGAACCTCGCGCGCGTGCGAGTGCTTCCAGGCCCGGTAGGCCTCGAGCGTCTCACCGTCGAGGTCGCCGACGTCGATGTCGTCGAGGAGCGGCTCCTCCGCGAACGGGACGTTGCGACCGGCGAGGGCGATCTCCGCCGTCTCTCTCGTGCGAGAGAAGCGCGTGTGGACGCAGAGGTCGAAGCCGATGTTCGCGATCTCGACGCCGAGCTTGTGCGCCTGCGATCGGCCCTCGTCCGTGAGCGGTACCTCCACCGAGGGATCGCCGTTCACACGGCGCTCGAGGTTGAGCCGGGACTCGCCGTGCCGGGCGAAGACGAAGAGCCGCACGCCCGGCAGGCTAGATCACAAAGGCTTCCTCGCGAGCCTCGTCCTGCTCGAAGCGGGAGGCCGAGAAGGCGGAGAGGTCCAGGGTCGGCCTGGCGCCGATCACCCGCTCGGCCAGGTGCTCGCCGATCGCAGGGCTCTGCTGGAAGCCGTGGCCCGAAAAGCCTGTGGCGTAGAGGAAGCGCGACGGCTCGGCCGCCTCCCCGACGATCGCGTTGTGGTCGGGGCTCATCTCGTAGTAGCCCCACCAGGACGACTGGATGGGGAGCTCGCTCAGCATCGGCAGCCGGCGGGTTCCCTGTGTCGCCACGCCCTCGATTGTCGGCTCGCGCCCGCCGAAGACGAGTCCCGGCCCCTCCCGGTGGAAGTAGAAGCCCGTCGAGAAGTCCACGGTCAGCGGTACGACAACGGGGAGCCCCGGAGACTCGGGCGTGTAGTGCATCCACCGCACCTCGCCCGCGACCGGCAGGTTCATCCCGATGAGCGCGGCGACGTCCTTCGACCAGACCCCTGCGGCGCAGACGACCGTGTCCGTCTTGATGCGCCCTTCTGTCGTGTCGACGCCGAGGATCTTGTTTCCGAGCACGGGAATGCGCGTCACGTCGACGCCCTGCTTGATGCGGACTCCCTTCTCCGCCGCCGCCGCCGCGTACCCGCGCACGACGGCTTCCGGCGTCGCGAACCCGTCGCGCGGGCAGTAGGTCGCGCCGCGGAGCCCCTCGGTCGACACCTGCGGGACGAGCTCCAGCACCTCGTCGAGGGTCAACTCGGTGGAGAGAACGCCGAGCGAGCCCTGTAGGCCGACGGCCTCCCGGAAGCGACGCACGTCGTCGTCCGAGTCGAGCAGGAAGAGGTAGCCGGTCTCCCGGAAGTCGATGTCGGTCCCGACCTTCTCCTCGAAGTTGCGGAACTCGAGCAGCGAGCTGAGCGCGATGCGGATGTTGATCTCGTCTGCGAACTGGGCGCGGATGCCGCCCGCCGACTTGCTCGTCGACCCGCTTCCGAGTGTCTCCCGCTCGCAGAGGACGACGTCCGTGACCCCGAGCTGGGCGAGGTGGTACGCGGTGCTCGTGCCCATGGCGCCGCCGCCGATGATCACGACCTGGGCCGAATCTCCTGGCATTGTCCTCGGAGGTCGAGGCTATACCCCTTGTCGGCCGATCAGGCCGCCAAGGCGAACTCGATCCTGACATCCTTCCGCCGACCGCTCGCCGAGGGGGATGACCATTGAGAGGGATGCTTCCGGAGGATCTTTACGCGCTCTCGTATGCCAGCGACCCGCGGCTCTCACCTGACGGGCGCGCAGTCGCGTACGTCGTCCAGCGCATCGACCGCCAGGAGAACTCCTACCGGAGCGCCATCCACGTCGCTCCGATGGACGGCTCTTCGACGCCGGCTGGCATCGTCGAGGGCGCGAAGGAGGACGGCCTGCCGCGCTGGTCTCCGGATGGAGCGTTGCTCGCGTTCGTCTCGAACCGGGAAGGCGAGAAGAAGCAGCTCTACGTCGTCCCCGCCGGAGGAGGCGACCCGAAACGGCTCACAGACGTGGCCGAGGACGTAACCGACGTCGTGTGGTCACCGCTCGGCGACCGGCTCGCCTTCTCGGCTCGGGTGCGGGAAGCGGCCTACGAGGAGGAGGACGAAAGGCGTCGCGCGCCCAGGCGCATCACCCGCCTGCAGTACAAGCTGGACGACGTCGGCTGGACGACCGATCGTCGCCAGCACATCTTCACGGTTCCGGCCGACGGGTCCGCGGCGCCGACCCAGGTAACGGCAGGCGACTACGAGGACGGCGCACCGACCTGGTCGCCCGACGGGACCCGGATCGCGTTCAGCTCGGCGCGCGACGAGGCGTGGGACGTCGGTGACACGCATGACGTGTACGTCGTCGGGGCGGGGGGCGGCGAGCCGGTCCGCGTCACCGACGGCAGTGGCTCGTGCACGGCGCCCTCGTGGTCGCCCGACGACGCCCTGATCGCTTTCCACTACTTCCCGGGGCACTTCGACGAGCCGCGCCACGGCCGAGTCGCGGTCGTGACCGCAGACGGCGGGGAGCCCCGGGTCCTGACGCAATCGCTCGACCGGAACTGCGTTCCCTACCCCAAGATTCGGGAGCCGATCTGGGACGACGGTCGGATCGTGTTCTCGGTCGAGGATCGTGGCAATGTCAACGTCTACCGGGTGCCGGCCGACGGCTCGGCAGAGCCCGAGGCGCTCGTGGACGGGGAACTGGCTGTGACGGGCTACGACGCCCGCGGCGGAGAGCTCGTCTACACGGCGACGACCCCGACGGTGCCTCCGGAGCTCTACGGCTCCCGGGGCCGGCTGACGGAGCTGGGCCGCTCGCTCGAGGAGCAAGCGAGCCTCGCCGAGGCGGAGCGGTTCACCGCGACCTCTGCAGACGGCTCCGAGGTCGATGCGTGGATCGTGCGCCCGGCCGACTTCGAGGCGGGCCGGCGCTATCCCGTCCTCCTCAGCATCCACGGCGGCCCGTTCACCCAATACGGCAATCGCTTTCTCGACGAGTTTCAGGTCTACTCCGGCGCCGGCTACGTCGTCCTCTATGCGAACCCGCGTGGCTCGTCCGGCTACTCGGAAGAGTGGGGCCGGGCGATCCGCGGGCCTGCGAACGGTGGTCCGGGCTGGGGCTCGGTCGACTACGACGACCTCATGGCCGTCGTGGACGAGGCACTCGCGCGCTTCGAGTTCTGCGATCCCGAGCACGTCGGGGTCCTCGGCGGCTCCTACGGAGGGTTCATGACTTCCTGGATCGTGAGCCACACCGATCGTTTCCGCGCCGCCTGCTCCGAACGGGCGCTCAACAACTTCGTCTCGGCGTTCGGCTCAGGCGATCTCGACTGGGGGCTCAAAGCCTTCGTCGGCGCATTTCCGTTCGAAGACGTCGACGCCCATCTCCGCCTGTCGCCGACGACGTATGCGACGAACATCGAGACGCCGATCCTGATCCTCCATTCCGAGAACGACCTTCGCTGCCACGTCGAGCAGGGCGAGCACCTGTTCACGATGCTGCGCCTCCTAGGGCGGGAGGTCGAGTTCGTCCGCTTCCCGGCCGAGGGACACGAGCTCTCGCGCTCCGGGTCGCCAGCGCACAGGGTCATGCGCTTCGAGGTCATCCTGGACTGGTTCGCACGCCACCTGGGTGGAAAGCGGGCGACCGGACGTTGACGGGAGCGGGCTCGGCGGGCGAAGCTCGCCGGATGCAAGGACGCGTTGCGATCGTCACCGGCGCCGGGCGCGGAATCGGCCGCGCCACGGCGCTTGCGCTCGCCGCCCGCGGCGCGCGTGTGCTCGGCGTGTCCCGCACGGAGGACGAGCTCGCCGCGCTCGCGGAGGAAGCGCCCGTCGAGGTGCTCGCGGAGTCCGTCGCGACCGAGGAGGGCTGCGAGCGCATCGTCGCGGAGGCGCGCAGTCGTCTGGGCCCGGTCGAGATCCTCGTCCTGAACGCGGGCATCGGCTCCGGCCACGAGCGGGAGATCTGGGCGCAGGAGACCGAGGTCTGGCGCGAGACGATGGCGGTCAACCTCGACGGCCCGTTCTTCCTCTGCCGCGCCGTTGCGGCGGAGATGAAGGAGGGCGGGTGGGGCCGCATCGTCATGGTCAGCTCGACCTCCGGGGAGCTTGGCGCGCCGAGGTGCTCGGCCTACACAGCTTCGAAGCACGGTCTGATGGGGCTCATGCGTGCCGTGGCGCAGGACCTGGGCCCGTTCGGCGTGACGTGCAACGCCGTCCTGCCCGGCTGGGTGCGGACGGAGATGGCCGAGCGCTCCGCGCGGCTCGAGGCGGAGCGGCGCGGGCTCACGGCCGAAGAGGTTTGGGCCGAGCGCGACGCCGAGTACCCGGTCGGCCGCGTCGTGACGGCCGAGGAGATCGCCGAGACGATCGCGTTCCTCGCGAGCGACGAGGCAAGCGGGATCAACGCCGAGGGCATAACGGTCGCGCTCGGCGGGGTGTGGTGATTCGACGGCTTAGGATGGGCGCGTGAGCAAGGTGGCGTCCGAGCCGTTCGGGCTCTCCGACGAGCAGCGCGAGATCCAGGCGCTCTGCCGCGAGTTCGCGCAGCGCGAGATCCGGCCGATCTCACAGGCCGTCGACGAGGCGGACACCGAGATGCCATGGGAGGTCTGGTACAAGGCGGCGGAGGTCGGCATCACGTCCTTCATGCTCCCCGAGGAGTACGGCGGAGCTGGGATGACCGACTGCCTGACGGGCTGCGTCGTCCAGGAGGAGCTCTGCTGGGGCTGCTCCGGGATCGGCAACCTCATAACGTCCGGCGGGTTCTTCGCGGAGCCCGTGCTGGCGCTCGGGAACGACGAGCAGAAGCGCCGTTGGATCGGGCCTCTTACCGGCGAGAAGCCTGTGCTGACCGCCCTGGCCACCACGGAGCCGGGAGCGGGGTCGGACGCGGCCTCGATCCAGACGAGCGCGACGAAGTCCGGCGACGGCTACGTCCTGCGCGGGCAAAAAAGCTGGATCTCCAACGGCGGCGTCGCCGACTTCTACGTGGTCTTCGCGACTGTGGCGCCGGGTACGCGCTCGAAGGGCGTGACCGCATTCGTGGTCGAGAAGAACGACCGGGGCGTCAGCTTCGGGGCGCCGATGAAGAAGATGGGCCAGCGGGCGATTCTGAACGCGGAGATGTTCCTCGAGGACGCTGAGCTGCCGCCCGACCGGCGCCTCGGCGACGAGGGCCAGGGCTTCTACGGGCTCATGCACACGTTCGACCGTTCGCGCGTCACTCTCGGGGCCGCCGCCACCGGCCTCGCCCGGGCGGCGCTCGAGTACGCGGTCGACTACTCCAAGTCGCGCGAGCAATTCGGCAAGCCGATCGCCGACCACCAGGCCGTCGCCTTCCGGCTCGCCGACATGGCGACGCGTGTGGACGCCTCGCGCCTGCTCGTCTGGCGCGCGGCGCGCAAGCTGGACGCCGGCGAGCCCGCCTCGCTCGAGGCTTCGATGGCGAAGCTCTTCGCGTCCGAAACGGCGATGTGGTGCACGTGGGCGGCGGTGCAGACCCTCGGCGGCTGGGGCTACTCGCGTGAATACCCGGCGGAGAAGTGGATGCGGGACGCCAAGCTCGAGGAGATCGAGGAAGGCACGTCCGACATCCAGCGACTCATCATCTCGCGACGCCTCCTCGAATCTTGAGCCGGGACCTCCGGGCGCTCTTCAACCCCCGCTCCGTCGCGATCCTCGGGGCGTCGAACGACCCGGCCAAGTGGGGCAACCGTCTTGCGCTCGGCGCATTGCGCGGCGAGAAGGCGCGCTCGGTCTACCTCGTGAACCGAAACGGCGGCGAAGTCCTCGACCGGCCCGCATACGCATCCCTCGCCGACCTGCCGGAGCCGCCGGAGCTCGTCGTCCTCTCCGTTCCGGCTCAGGGCTTCGAGGAAGCCGTCGAGGCCTCGCTGGCCGCGGGAGCCAAGGCGCTCGTGGGGATCACGACCGGCCTCGGCGAGACCGGCGCCGACGGGCGCGCGCGCGAGGCCGCGATCGTCGAGCGGGTGCGCGAGGCGGGCGCCGTCCTCCTCGGGCCGAACTGCCTCGGGATCTTCGACGCGGCCGCGGGCCTCGATCTCGGCTGGAGCGAGCTACAGGGCGGCGCTCTCGGGCTCATCTCCCAGAGCGGCAATCTCGCCCTCGAGCTCGCGCTCCTCGCGGAGGACTACGGCCTCGGCTTCTCCCGCTTCGCCTCGCTCGGCAACCAGGCGGACCTCGAGGCAGGCGAGCTCGTCACGAGCCTCATCGACCACGAGCCGACGCACGTGATCGCGCTCTACTGTGAGGACTTCCGCGACGGGAGGGCGTTCGCCCGCGCCGCACAGGAAGCCGTCGAGGCCGGCAAGCCCGTGATCCTCCTCACCGTCGGCGCAGGGGAGGTCAGCGCCCAGGCGGCGAGATCCCACACCGGCGCTCTGGTCAGCAGCGAGACGGCCGTGGAAGCCGCGTGCCGCGCTGCCGGCATGGAGCGCGTGCGCTCGCCCCGCGAGCTGATCGATCTCGCGCAGGCGGAGCTGGCGCGGGTGCGCCCGCGTGGACGCAGGGTCGTCGTCGTCGGCGACGGAGGCGGGCACGGCATCGTCGCGTCCGACGTCGCCTCGGCCGAAGGTCTCCAGCTGCCGCCGCTCTCGGATGAGCTGCAGGGCCGGATCGCCCCGCATCTTCCCGATGCGGCGCCGACACGGAATCCCGTCGACTTCGCCGGGGCCGGCGAGCAGTTCCTCACGATCTTCGAGGACGTGACGAGGATCATCCTCGAGTCAGGCGAGGTGGATGCGGCCCTCGTGACGGGCTATTTCGGAGGCTACAGCGAGTTCTCGGACGAGTTCCGGGCCGAGGAGACGGAGGTCGCGCTCGGGATGGCCCGAGCGGCCGCGGACACCGGACGCGCCCTGGTCGTCCAGTCGATGTACCCGCGCTCGCCCTCTCTCGTCGCCCTGCGCGAGGCCGGCGTGCCCGTCTACCGCGAGATCGAGGCTGCGGCCTGGGCGCTCGCGCGCCTCGCAGATCAGGCCGAGCGCTCCCCGCGCGGCGTGCCGGAACTGCCGGCTCCTACCGACGGGCCCGTCCCCGGCGGCTACTGGGAGGCTCGGGAGCTCGCGGCGTCCGCCGGAATCGAGTTTCCGCCCGCTCGTCGCGCTGCGACTCCCGACGAGGCTCGTTCGGCTGCGGCTGAGCTCGGCTATCCCGTCGCGGTCAAGGCGCTCGGGCTCTTGCACAAGTCGGACGCCGGCGGCGTCGCACTCGGCATCGCGGACGAGCAGGCTTTTGAAGATGTGTTGGCAAAAATGGCAACATCATCTGCCGAAGGGTACTCCGTCGAGCGGATGGCGCCCGTCGGCGACGGCGTCGAACTCATCGCGGGCTGCATTCGCGATTTGCGCTTCGGCCCCATCGTCCTCGTCGGCATCGGCGGGATCTACGCCGAGCTTCTGGAGGACACCGCGGTGGCGCTTGCTCCGGTGGACGCCGCTCGGGCCGAGGAGCTCGTCCGCTCGCTTCGCGGCGCCGCCATTCTCGAGGGCGCGCGCGGGCGGCCTGCCGTCAACGTGCCGGCCGCGGCGGAGGCCGTCGCGGCACTGTCGCGTCTGGCCGCGTCGCGTCCGGACCTGGCCGAGATCGAGATCAACCCGCTCCTCGTGACGCCCTCGGGAGCGCTTGCCCTCGATGCGCGCGTCGTGAGCGGGGAGAATGGCGCCGATGCTCGCTGAGGGAACCTTCGAAGGGAAGGTCGCGCTCGTCACCGGCGGGGGGAGCGGTCTCGGCCGCTCGTTCGCGCTCGAGTTCGGGCGCCTCGGGGCAAGCGTCGTCGTCGCCGGCCGGCGTCCGGAGCCGCTGGACGACACCGTCGGCCTGATCGAGGGCCAGGGCGGCCAGGCGCTCGCGCAGCCGACGGACGTCCGCGATCCCGACCAGGTCGATGCCCTCGTCGCTGCGGCCGTCGAGCGCTTCGGGCGCGTCGACGTCCTCGTGAACAACGCCGCCGGGAACTTCGTCGTCAAAGCGGAGGATCTCTCGCCCAACGGGTGGCGCGCCGTCGTGGCGATCGTGCTCGACGGCAGCTTCCTCTGCTCTCGTGCGGCCGGGAAGCAGATGATCGAGCAGGGCGACGGCGGCGCGATCCTGAGCGTGATCGCAAGCTACGCCTGGACCGGCGGGCCGGGCACGATCCATTCCGCCGCAGCGAAGGGGGGCATCGTCGCGATGACGCGCACGCTCGCGGTCGAGTGGGCGCCGCACGGCATCCGTGCCAACTGCATCTGTCCCGGCCCGACCGATACCGAAGGCGCCGGCCAGGCGCTCTGGCCCACGGAGGAGGACCGCAAACGCGTCGCCGCCACCGTGCCGGCGGGCCGGCTTGCGACGACCGAGGAAGTCGCCTGGTGGGCGGCGGCCCTCTGCTCGCCCTTCGCCGGCTACATCACCGGCGAGACGCTTACGATCGACGGCGGCCACTGGCTCGAGCAGGAGTCGTACATGCCCGCGCTCGGCAAGACGCCGCGCTGAGGCTCAGCTCGCCGCTGCGCCTTCCTCGATCTGCTCGTCGCCCTTGAGGGACGGCGCATCGCCGATCCCGGAAGGTAGGACGCGGAGCGCGTCGGCGGGCAGGTGGAGCTGCACCGGGGTTCCCTGCTCGTAGGGATTGCCCGCGCCGGTGTTCTGGATCAGGGCCTGCAGCGCCTCGCCTGTCGCCGCCCGCACGATGACCTGGATCGTCGACCCGACGTAGACGACGCGCTCCACCATCCCCGGGACCCGATTCGCGCCGGAGGGCGAGCCGTGCGGCTCGAGCTCGATGCGCTCGGGGCGGATGACGATCTTTGCTTCGCCGGTGACGTCGAGCTCCGTCCCGCGCGTCTCGAGCTCGTACCCGTCGACCGCCACGCGGCAGGCCGAAGGGCCGGTGCTGACGATCCGCGCCTCCATCAGGTTGGAGACACCGAGGAAGTCGGCCACGAAGAGCGTCTCCGGGTCTTCGTAGACATCCTGCGGCGCGCCGACCTGCTCGACTCTGCCGCCGTTCATGACCGCGAGCCGGTCGGACATCGTCAACGCTTCCTCCTGGTCGTGCGTGACGTAGAGAAAGGTGATGCCGACTTCCTGCTGGAGCGACTTGAGCTCGATCTGCAGCGCCTTGCGCAGCTTGGCGTCGAGGGCTCCGAGGGGCTCGTCCAAGAGCAGCACCGCCGGGTTGAGGACGAGCGCGCGCGCCAGCGCAACGCGCTGCTGCTGACCGCCGGAGAGCTGCGAGGACTTGCGTCGCTCGTATCCCGTGAGCTGCACGAGCTCGAGGGACTTGCCGACGCGCTCGCGGATCTCCGCCTTGGGCCGCTTGGCGCGCTTCAGCCCGAACGCGATGTTGTCGTAGACGTTCAGATGCGGAAAGAGGGCGTAATTCTGGAACACCGTGTTGACGTTCCGCTGATGTGGCGGCGTGTACGCCACGTCCGTGCCGTCGAGGAGGATCTGTCCCGACGTCGGCTGTTCGAAGCCCGCGATCATCCGCAGGGTCGTCGTCTTCCCGCAGCCGGAGGGGCCGAGGAGCGAGAAGAACTCGCCGCCCGGGACGCGCAGGTCTATGCCGGCGACGGCGGTCACCTCGGCGAATTCTTTCGTCAGCTTGTCTAGTTCGATCTCACCGCGTGCCATCGTCCTCCGGAGACTAGGTCAGGTTGAAAGCGCCGCCGATGTCCTCCGCGGCCCTCCCGGCGCGTCGTTCTCCGCGGGTGAAGAGACGCCACGTGAGGAAGCCGGCCGTAACGATGAGAAGGGTCGACAACATCATGAGCGTCGCGATCGCGTTCACGGACGGTAGCGGCGCGGCTCGCGTCGCCGCGTAGATCTGGATCGGGACGGTATCGGTGCCCCCGCCGCTCGAGAGCCACTGGCTGATGACGAAGTCGTCGGCGGAAATGGCGAAGACGACCGCGGCGGAGGCGACGATCGCGGGGGTGAGAAGTGGCAGGAGCACGCGCGTGAGGGCCACGAACGGCGATGCCCCCAGGTCCGCGGCGGCTTCCTCGTACTGCCTGCCGATCGAGAAGAGCCGTCCGCGCACGATCACGACGACGAACGAGATCGAGAAGGTGACATGGCCGAGAATCTGCGCGAAGGTTCCGGTGTGGACGAACGTGAAGACGTGGGTGAAGACGAGAAGCAGCGAGACACCCATGACGATCTCGGGCGTGACCAGCGGGAAGAGCATGATGAAGTTGGAGGTGCCGGAGCCGCGGCCGCGCCAGCGAGCGAGACCGAGGGCGAGGAGAACTCCGATCGGAACGGCGATCAGGACGTCCGCTCCGGCCAGCTTGAAGCTCTGCACCAGGGCGTGGCGGAGCGTCGGGTCGTGCCAGACCGAATCCACCGGATCCCCCCAGTACCAGCGCGTCGAGAACGAGTCCCACACGGTGCGCGAGCGAGTGGCGTTGAAGGAGAACTGGACGGCGATCAGGACGGGGACGATCGACCAGAGGATGTACGCCCACGTGAAGACGACCAAGAAGCGCGGCTTCCCCCATGGGTTGCGAAGCCAGCCGTGTATCCGCGTGAACATGGAGGGCCGCGGCCTCGCCCGGGTCTCGGCGACCGCGGTCAAAGCGCCCCTACCGCTCCGACGTCGCGCTGGGCGCGGTGGATGCTCCACATGTAGTAGAGCATCAGCAGCGTCAGGAAGGCCGCGAGGACGATCGTGAGGGCGGCGCCGATCGTCGGCTGTGGGCCGCCGTGGAAATACAGGTCGATCTGGTTCCCGATCAGCGACGTGCTCGGCGCGCCGGAGACGATGTTCGGGGTGTAGTAGTCGCCGAACATCGGCAGGGTTATCAGCACCGCGCCCCCGAGGATCCCGGTCTTGGAGAGCGGCAGCGTCACGGTCCTGAAAGCCCCCCAGGGGCTGGCGCCAAGATCGCGTGCCGCCTCGACGTGGCTACGTTCGATGCGGTCGAGGGAGGCGAAGAGGGGCAGGATCAGGTACGGGATGTACCCATAGACGAGCGCGAAAATGACGGTCGAAGCGCTACCTCCGAGCCAGTCCCGTGGCTGACTCAGAACGTGGGTGAACGTGAGGAAGCGGTTGACGTAGCCGTCGGCCTGCAACAGGTTCACCCAGGCGAGCATCCGCATCATGTAGCTGATCCAGAGCGGCAGAATGATCAGGATGAGGACGACGCCCTTCCACCGCCCCGCATGCCGGGCGGTGTAGTACGCGACCGGATAACCAATCAGGAGGCACAGAGCGAGCGAAAGGAGGACGTAGACGATCGTCCTGATCCCGACGTCGAACCAGATGCCTCCCGGAGCGAGCCGGCCGAAGACCTCGTTGAGCCAGCCCACGTTCCACTCGAGCGGGTTCCAGATCGGAACCGGCTGGAAGAGGATCGGATCGACGGTTCCAAGCGCGACCGCGAGAACCGCATAGAACGGAACGACGAAGAGCAGAACGAGCCAGACAACGCCCGGAAGCGCGAAGCTCGGCCACAACCAGCGCCGGTACACGACGTCCTAGCGCTCGCCTAAGCCCGTCAACTGCCGCCTCCGGCGAGGAAGTTCGAGTAGCCATCCTCCCACAGCTGCTGTCCCTGTGACGTGAGCGTGCCGTACTGGAGCGAGTCCGTCCCGAGGTCGTCGTTCGTGAGGACGCTGTTCTCGAGATGCTCGGGCACCACGCCGTCCTTCACCAGACTGCCCGGATCGATCTCGTTCAGCGGCGGCTGGTAGCCGTTGAAGTCGACGAAGTTCTCATAGGCGACGCCGTTGTCAAGCAGGTAGTTCAAGAAGAGATGCGAGAGCACCGGCTTCTTCGTGGTCGAGCAGATCGCGAAGCAGTCGTTTTGGACCGGCACCTGACCGTGCGGGGCCTTCCAGTAGCCGAGGGCGGTTGCCGGCGTCCCCTTCGGGAGGTAGTAGATGTAGCCCGCGATCATGTCCCCTGACCAGGCCTGGTGGAGCCAGCTCGATCCCTCCGGGATGGACTGGTACTGGATGTCGTCCACCTTGATGTTGCAGACGCCGTAGAGCTCCTTCAGATCGTCGACGGCCTGGTTGACGAGCGTGGGGTCTTCGGTGTTGATGTCGGTGTGGCCCTTGCGCAGGAGCGCCATGCCGATCGTCTCGCGGTTTTCGGAGAGAAGCGCGACCTTGCCCTTGTAGGCCTGGGACTCCCAGAAGATGTCCCATGGCTGTTGCATGGCGGCGATGTCCTCTTTGATCTTGTCCGTCCGCCATGCGATACCGGTTGCGTAGCAGGTGTACGGCACGGTGTAGCGCGACTCGCCGTCGTAGAAGGGGTCGACGAGCTGCGGCCAGATGTTCTTCTGGAGGTTCGGGATGTAGTCGAGATTGAGCGGCTTGATCAGCTTGCCGGCGACGCCGATGTCGAGCGTGTCGGGTGTGATCTCCATCACGTCTGGCGTGACCGCGCCGGAGGCGAGTCGCTGGAGTCCGGAGTTGATGTTGTCGAACGGCGTGTACTGGACTTCGACGTCGTACTTGGCTCCGAACTCCTTGAGGAGCTTCTTGTAGAAGTAGGCGGGATAGTTGTAGACGGTGAACGTGCCGCCGGTCTCCGGCTCGAGCCCGGACTCGATCGGATCCTCCCAGCGCGGAAGGACCACGCGCTTGTCAGGCCGTGCGAGCGGAAGGCCCCCCGGGCCGAGGAGCTCGCCGCCCGTGCCGGTGGCTTGGGGGACGCTGGTCGTGTTGCCGCAGGCGGCGAGGAGGCCCCCAGCTCCGGAGAAGGCCGCGGCGGCGCCTGCGCTTCGAAGCAGGAAGTCGCGCCTGCTCAGGTTGCCCCGTTCCTTCGGGTGGTGAGTCATCCTGTCCCCTCCTGAATTGTGGCCGCTGGGGTGGGGCACTGTCTCATGGACAGCGTGGTTCTTTCAAGTGAGACGCGCACGGGTCAGCTGAGATAGCTGTAGACCAGTCGCTGGAAGTGCTGGATGAGATGCTCGCTCGTCGGGAGAAGCCGCCCGTGCTCCACCATTCCCGACTCGAGGCCCGCGTGCACCGACTCGACGAGGCTGTTGTCCTCGGCCCCGACCTGCTCGTTGAAGGCGATCATTTCCTCGATCGTCTTCTGTGGGACGTCCTCCGAGAAGAAGTAGTCGTAGGTGCCGAGCGTCCTCCGCTCGTCGATCGGGATCCAGGAGCCCGCGTTCATGTTCGGGGGCCCCGGGATGATGTCCACGGTGAAGTTGGGGAACACGAAGACCGACGTGCTGCGGTCGATCTCGCCGGTCGCGTCGTAGGGCGCCTGCTTGCGGCCTTCGAGCACCGAGGAGCGCACCGGCCCCCTCTGCGTCGAGACGTGGCCGGACGAGGCGAGCGCGTACTCGTCGGGGTCGACGTTGATCACCGAGGAGAACCCCGGATGCGCGACGGGGCAGTGGTAGCACTCGAGGTAATTCTCGACCGCGATCTTCCAGTTCGCCTCGATGACGTACTCGCCGCGGTGGTGGAACTTGAGGCTCGAAAGGTCGATGCCGGTCTCCTCAATTGTCTCCGGCATGACGCCGAGCGTCTCCTCGAGTGAATCGGCCTCGAGATCGGCGTTCACGAAGATGAACGGCCCCCAGGTGCCGACCTGGACCGGGAAGAGGGAGTAGTTGTCGCCGTCGAACCCGGGCTCGCGCTCCGATCGCGGCGCCTTGAGGAGGCAGCCGTCCAGCCCATATGTCCACGCGTGGTACGGGCACTGCAGCGTCTCGCGGTGTCCCGAGCCCTGCATGACGACGTGCCCGCGGTGCCGGCAGACGTTGACGAAGCCGTTCAGGTTGCCGTCCTGGTCGCGGACGAGGACCACCGGGATGTGCCCGGCCTGGGTCGCGTAGTAGTCCCCGGGCTCGGCGACCTCGGCCGTCACGCAGGCGTACTGCCACGTGTGCTTGAAGATCCGCTCCCGCTCGAGCGCGAGGATCGCGCTGTCGGAATACCAGCCCGCAGGAAGCGTGTAGCCGGCCTCGAGCCGCTCGCTGATCTCCGGAAACATCCTGCTCAGCATACCCCGGCGCCTTCCCGGGCCGGCTGGGAGTGGGCCCGCCCACCCGTCCAAAGAGGACATAGGGGTCTGACCCCGGTCATGTCCTTCGCTGACCTGTCCCCTCAGCACTAGCGGCGGCTGGAACCTCAGCGATCAAGCCAAACATTGTCCTCCCGGGACGCGCCCGCGTGGGACACCGGGGTCTGACCCCGGTGTCCCGATTGGACCTGGCTCAGCTGTCCTGGTCCCAGTCGGGCTCGAAGGGCTTGCCCGCGACGCCGCCGATCATGAGGACGAGGGTGTTCGGCTCAAGAGCCGTTCCCGCCCGGTGCACGTCGGGCTCGAGGAAGAGGAGCTCACCTGGGCCGAGCTCGACCTCCTCGCCGTTGCAGGTGAAGCGCACGCGACCCCGGATGACGGCGTAGAGCTCCTGCTGGCCGCCGAAGGACTCCTCTTCGTGCGGGACGACGACTTCCTGACCCGCTTCACCGTGGCAGGCGTTGACGCCGAAGGCCTCGATGCCGAAGTGCTCGCGGACCGAATGCCAGCGGGTTGGATAGCCCTCGTCGTCGGTCCATTCCCTCCAGTAGCCCGGTCCGGCGGAGAGCCCCGCGGCCGGGATGTCGCCGATCCGCGCCGTCCGCCAGCGAGGCTCAGTCGACATACGGCTCGACCCCGCGCTTGAGGAGGCCCCGGGCGAGGATGAGGCGCTGGATCTCGCTCGTTCCCTCCCAGATCCGGTCGACGCGCACCTCGCGCCAGAAGCGCGCCACCGGGTTCTCCGTCATGTACCCGCGTCCGCCGAGGATCTGCAGCGAGCGGTCGACGATGCGGCCCGCGGCTTCCGAGGCGAAGAGCTTGGCCGCGGCCACCTTCCCGTGAACGACCTTCCGGTCCTCGTAGGCGTCGAAGGCGTGCGCCGCGTGATAAGTGAGGAGCCGGGCGGCGAGCAGCTCGGCGAGAGAATCGGCGAGCTGGAAGGAGACGCCCTCGTGCTCGGCGATCGGCTTCCCGAAGGCCTCGCGCTCGAGCGCCCAGTCGCGCGCGATCCCGAGAGCGCGCTCCGACGCGCCGCAGCAGCGCGCTGCGATGAAGAGCCGCTCGACGAGAAACCACTCCTTCGCGCCCTCGTTGCCGCCCGCCGGCACGCGGTTGGCATCCGGTACGCGGCAGTCGCGGAGCACGAGCTCGGGATGGTGGTCGAGATAAGGGTCGTGGAGGAATCCCGGGACGCGCGTGAGCTCGAGGCCGGGCGTGCCCGGCTCGACGAGGAAGAGCGTCTGCTCGCCGTCGGCGACCGCGAGGACGATGTAGAACCCCGGGTCTCCCTCGCTCGTGACGAACCACTTCTCGCCGTTCAGCGCCCATTCGTCGCCATCGCGGACGGCGGTCGCGGCGACGGCGCTCACGTCCGACCCAGCGCCGGGCTCTGTGACCGCCCAGGCTTCCCGGAACTCGCCGTTCAGGATCGGGACGACCCAGCGGTCGCGCTGCTCGGGCGTGAGGATCTCCCAGAGCTCCGCCGGGCCACGGTCGACCACCGCGAAGCCGAGACCGTTCGTCGCCTTGCCGGACTCTTCCTCGAGGGCGACCTGGCCGAGCATGCTCAGGGCTGCGCCGCCTGCCTCCTCTGGCATGTTCAGCATCGAGAAGCCGGCGGCGCGTGCCTTCTTGCGCACCTCGTCGACTGCGGCGAAGTCGATCGCGCCTGCTTCGGCGATCTTCGCCTCCAGCGGGAAGACCTCGTCCGCCACGAAGCGGCCGACGCGCTCCTTCAGCTCGGCGATGTCGGGGGGAAGCTCGGGGACGACCATGGAGCGGGATCTTGACGTGTCGAGGGGGTCGGGGTAAACCGGGAACGGTGACTACCGTCCGGATCGCCTGCGCGCAGGTCGCCCCTCGGGTGGGCGACGCCGAGGGCAACCGCCGGCTCGCGCGTGAGGCCTTGCGCGAGGGGATCGCGTCTGGCGCGCGCATCGTCGTGCTCCCGGAGCTGGTCACGTCCGGCTACGTCTTCGAGTCGGCGGCTGAGGCCCGCGCGCTGGCTCTTCCCGCGGAGGAGCTCGCCGATTGGGCCGAGGAGGCGGCGTGGGGCGACGCGGTCGTCATCGGCGGCTTCGCAGAGCTCGGCGAGGACGGCGGCGTGTACAACTCGGCGGCGGTCTTCGCGCCGGACGGGCTGCTCGCCGTGTACCGAAAGACGCATCTCTGGGACCGCGAGAAGCTGTGCTTCGAGCCGGGCGGCCAGTCGCCTCCCGTGGTCGAGACGCCGTTCGGACGCATCGGTGTCGCCGTCTGTTACGACCTCTACTTCCCGGAGCTGACGCGCGGGCTCGCGCTCGCAGGCGCGGATCTGATCGCGGCGCCGGCGAACCTGCCGCTCTTCCCGCGGCCTGAGGGCGAGCGGCCGGTCGAGATCGCGCTCGCGCAGGCGACCGCGCATGTGAGCAAGGTCTGGGTCGCCGTCTGTGACCGCACCGGGCCTGAGCGCGGAGTCGAATGGACCGGAGCGAGTTGCATCGTCGACCCGGACGGCTGGCTCGCAGCCGGGCCGGTGGAGGGCTACGGTGGGGGAATTCTCTCCGCCGACTGCGACTTCGATCGGGCGCGGGACAAGGCGTGGGGCGAGCGGAACGACGTGCGCGACGACCTGCGGCCGGAGCTCTACCCGAGCCCGCGGCCCGCGAGCGATCCTTCGAGGATCGCCTCCTCGAGCGAGCGCGGCGAGAGCCGGTCGCCCGCTTCAAGCGCTCCCTGAACCTCGAGCTCGCGCACGGGCTCGCGGCCGAGTGCGAGCACGAGCGCGTCGGCCTCCATCGCCGCCTCGAGCTCAGGCGCGAAGATGTTCGTGAAGGTGGCGCGGCCGCCGTCCCAGGCAGCCAGCTCGAGGTGATGCCAGACCTCGATTCCGGCCCGGTAGAGGCGCGCCGCATAGAGATTGCGCTGGTAGGCGTGCAGCGTCTCGCCCAGGGCGGCTGAGCCCACGGTGAGAGCAACCTGGTAGCCGTCGGCCGCGAGCACTTCGGCCGCGTCGAGGCCCGACGCGTCTCCGCCCCAATCGGCGATCACGACCCGTTTTCCGTCGGGGCGGCCGCCGCGCAGGACGCTCCACGCCGTCAGCACGCCGTTGAAGTCAGGCAGGTCGGGAACGTACGGCCGGGCTCCGGTCGCAAGGATCACTGCGTCCGCATCCGGCGGCTCCTCCACGTGCTCCTCGAGCCGCACATCGACCCCTTCGAGCAGGCGCTCGTAGTTCCGGAGGAGAGACGTGGCGAGCTCGGCATGGCCCGGAGCGGCCTCGGCGAGCGCGATCTGGCCCCCGAGCTGGATCGTCGACTCGTAGAGGACGACGTCGTGGCCGGCAACGTGAGCCTCGGCCGCGGCGGCCATTCCCGCTGGTCCGCCGCCGACGACGGCGACACGTAGACGCCGCGACGCGCGCACCGGCGTCCACGTCAGCTCCCGGCCCGTGCGCGGGTTCTGGGCGCAGGCGATGGGGATGCCGACGTGGTAGTGGGCAATGCACGTGTTGCAGCCGATGCACCTGAGCTCCGGGGTGCCTTCGGCCGCCTTCCGCGGTAGGTCGGGGTCGGTGATGAGCGCGCGCGTCATCCCGACCGCGTCCGCGACGCCATCCGCGACGAGCCGATCAGCGGCGGCGGGATCGACGATCCGCGAGGTCGCAATCAGCGGCGGCCCGACGCGGAACGGGGCTGCATAGCCGGCGATCGCGCCCTCCTCGACGGGCGGAGGAGGCACGATTCCCGTGGAGCCGCGGTACGTGGATGAGTCGCCGAGCGCGATCGAGACGTAGTCCACGAGGCCCGTGAGGTGGGCAGCGACGGCGACTGCGGCCTCCGAGTCGGCCGAGAACCTGACGCCGAGGGCAAGGCCGGGAGCCGCCTGCCGCACCGCCTCGACGACGGCCACGAGGAGCTGGGGCCCGGCCGCCCACTCGTCCTCGCGGAGATTCAGGCCGGGCGTGAAGAACTGCGCGAAGAGATAGTTGTGCGCCGCGGAGAGCTCGACGCCGTCGAGCCCTCCCTCGACGGCGAGCCCGGCGGAGAGCGCGTAGCCCGCGACGATCTCGTCGATCTCCTCGGCGCTCAACGCCCGCGGCTCGACGTGGAAGCGCTGGCTCGGGATCGCCGAAGGCGCGACGGCTGGTGGCCTCGGCGGATTGGCGATGAGCTCGCGGCCACCGTGGAAGAGCTGGACGAAAAGACGCGTGCCGTGTGCCCGGACGGCCTCCGCGACGCGGCGATAGCCGGCGACGATCTCCGGCTGGTATCCGGCCAGCGTGTGGGCGGTCAGGCGCCCGGACTCGTGGACCGCGGTCGCCTCGAGGACGATCATCCCGGTCCCGCCGACGGCGCGCGCCTCGTGGTAGGCGACGAACTCGTCGGTCGGCAGGTGATCGTGGACGAGCGTCGTCTGGTGAGCGGTCGAGACGATCCGATTCGGCAGCTCGACGGGCCCGAGCGCGAGCGGGCTCAGCAGATGGGAAAGCTCAGGCACCGCCGAGCTCGCGCTCGAGTGCGGCCCGCTCCGGATCGCTGAGGGGACGGGAGCGGCCGGTCTTCGTGTCGCGCGCGACGAGGACTGCCTCCGCCTCGGCCGCGAGCTCACCGGCGACCGTGTGGATCTCCTCGCGAGTCGTCACGCTCGACGTGCCGATACTTGTCAGCCACAGGCGCGCGACGATTGCGTCGTCGTCCTGCGTCAGCTCGCGGCGAAAGTCGATCGCAACGCGGGCGGTCACGTATCCCCAGGCGTCGCCCGAGTCGCCGAGCGCGCGTTCGAGCCACTCGTCGCGCACCTCTTCGAGGTACGTGAGGTAGACCGCGTTGTTCACGTGGCCGTAGGCGTCCTGGTCGCGCCAGCGGATCTCGATCTGCTTCTCGTGCACGTTGCCTCCCGAGTGGAGAGGATGGTAGAGATCGTGTCGAGATGAGACCTCGTTGCCGGAGCGTGATATGCGGTGTGAGGCTAGGGCGCAGGAAGTGCGTGTATCGAGTCAGATACGTGCACGACCGAGGACGACGCCTCGCGCCGTCCAGCGCGCTCCGGCGGCTCAGGTCCTCATCTTGACTCGGTCTCGGAAGCCGCCGGTGGCCGATCACAACCGCGTCCGTCCTCTCCTCTTCCCGCGCTCCGTAGCCGTCGTGGGCGCCTCGCCGCGACACGGGCGGATCGTCGAGGAGGTCGTCCGCTCCGGGATTCCGGCTTGGGGAGTGCACCCGACGCGGACGGAGGTGCTGGGTCTGCGCTGCTTCCCGTGTGTGGCCGACCTGCCCGAACAGCCCGAGCTGGTGGCGCTGCTCGTCGGCCACGAGCGTGTCGAGGAGGCCTTCGAGGAGGCGTTCGACGCCGGGGTGCGCGCGTTCTTCCTCCCGGGCCTCGGCAACGAGGCGGGCGCGGCAGGGCCCGAGGTCGCCACGCGGATCGCAGAGCGTGCGAAGGCGGTGAGCGCGGTCCTGCTGGGCCCGAACTGCATGGGCGTCGCGGCTCCAGAGGAGGGCTCACTCTGGATCGGGACCGTGCCGGGCACCTTTCGGCCCGGCCGAGTCTCGGTCGCCTCGCAGTCCGGCTCGATCGCGGAGGCCCTGCTCGGGATCGGGCCGCGGGTGGGCTTCCGCTGCGTCGTCTCGTCAGGGGGCGAAGCCGTGAGCGACGCCGCGGACTTCCTGCAGTTCTTCGCGGAGGACGAGGGAACCGGGGCGATCGGCCTCTTCCTCGAGACGGTCCGCAGGCCGACTGAGTTCGCCGCCGCGCTCGCGAGCTGCGCCGAGGCCGGGAAGCCCGTGGTCTGCCTGAAGGTCGGCCGCTCGCGGGCCGCCGCGCGCGCGGCGCTCGCCCATACGGGCGCGGTGGTCGGCTCCGACCGGGCCTTCTCAGCGCTTCTGCGCCGCCACGGCGCGGTCGAGGTGGACGACTTCACCGCGCTCGTCGAGACCCTCGAGGTTCTGGGTCGCGTCCGCCGACCGCGCGGCAAGCGAATCGCCGCGATCTCCGAGTCCGGCGGCGAAGGCGCCCTCCTCGCGGATCAGGGCGAGGCGGCCGGGATCCCGTTCGAACCGCTCCCCGACGAGGTCGCCGCTGAGCTCACTGCCCGTTTTCCGAACTACCTCGCACCCGGGAATCCGCTCGACGCCTGGGCGATCGAGGAGGCGGAGGTCGTCTTTCCGGGGTCGATCGAGGTCCTCGTCGAGTCGGGCGCCTTCGACATCGTCGTCGCGCAGGCCGATCAGTCGCAGTTCCGTGGCGCGGAGGAGCACGAATGGTGCTTCATGATCGTGAAGGCGCTGGCCGAGGCGACCGCCGGAACGAAGATCTTTCCCGCGGTCACGACCGTCTCGGCGGTCGATCCGCGGCCGGAAGTGGCCGAGTACGCCCTCGAGCACGACGTCGCCCTCCTGCGCGGGCCGCGCGATGCGATACGCGCACTCGCGGCGGCGGCGAGCCTCCGACCCGTCGCCTCTGCCGCCGCAACCCCTGAGCCCGTTGAGCTCGCCGACCTCCTCGCCGCGGGCCCACTCCCGGAGTTCGAGTCGGCCCTCGTGCTCGAGCGCTACGGCGTGCCCATCGCGCCGATGCGGAGGGCGACCTCCCCCGACGAGGCGGCCGACGCCGCTTCGGAGCTCGGCTTTCCGGTCGTCGTGAAGGTCGACGGTCCGGCGCACAAGGCCGCGCAGAACGGCGTCGTGCTCGGTCTTCGGGACGCTGACGGCGTGCGTGCGGCTGCCGAGCGGCTGGGCGGGCGCGTGCTCGTGGCCAGCCAGGCGGACGGAGACGCCGAGGCGTTCTGCGGCATGACGCGGGATCCCGACTACGGACCGGTGCTCGCGGTCGGCCTCGGCGGAAGCGCGGTCGAGGCTCTCTCCCTGGCGGCGGTCTCCCTCGCGCCGGTCGCCGAGGACGAGGCGCGGCGGCTCGTCGCAGAGGCGCCCGGCCTGGACGCGACACCCGCGGCCCGGGACGCGCTCGCAGCGACCCTGGTTGCCCTGGGCCGGCTGGCGGTCGACCATCCACGGATCGCCGCGGTGGACGTGAACCCCCTGATTCTGAGCGTGGACGGCGCCGTCGCCGTCGACGCCCTCGTCGTCGTCGAAGGAGGAGCCGAGTGAGTGACGTTGTCCTGTACGAGCGCCGCGGCCCCGCCGCCTGGGTGACGCTCAACCGCCCGAACAAGCTGAACGCGATCAGCGGCGAGGTGGTCAGGCGGCTGCGCGAGTCCTGGCGCGAGGCCGCCGAGGACGACGACGTGAAAGTCGTCGTCCTCACGGGGACTGGGCGTGCGTTCTCCGCCGGCTACGACATCGCCGAGGAGGTCGAGCAGCAGATCGAGAGCGCCGAGCGCTGGCACGAGGTGCTCGCCGAGGACGTCGACCTGACGATGGAGCTCTGGGCGCTTCCGAAGCCGACGATCGCGGCAGTCCGAGGCTGGTGCCTCGCGGGTGCGTGCGAGCTCGCCATGGCCTGCGACCTCATCGTGGCGGCCGACGATGCGCAGTTCGGCGAGCCGGAGATCCGCTACGGGTCCGGGCCCGTCACGCTCCTCATGCCCTTCGTCCTCGGCCAGAAGAAGACCAACGAGCTCCTGTTCACGGGAGACACGATCTCGGCGACCGAGGCCGAGCGGCTCGGGCTCGTGAACGCCGTGGTCGCCGCGGACGCGCTCGACGATGCGGTCAACGCGCTCGTGCAGAAGATCGCGCCCACGCCGCTGCCGGTGCTGCGCCTGACGAAGCTCGCGCTCGTCCGCGCGCAGGAGGCGATGGGGCTTCGCGGCGCGGTGTCTGCCAACCTCGACATCTCGGCGATGCTGAACGCGGCCGACACTCCCGAGCAGCAGGACTTCGACCGGATTGCAGCCGAGCAGGGGCTGAAGGCCGCGCTCGCCTGGCGCGACTCCCGCTACGGAGAGGGGCTCGCGTGAGAGTCCTCGTCGCCGACCCGTATTACGTTCTCGAGGAGGTCGCGGAGATCATCGGCGACTTGGCCGAGGTCGAGCGGGCCGACGCTCCGTGGGAGGCCGACGACGTCGTCGGGTTGCTGGTCAGCCCGGATCAGCCCGTCGGCGCCGCCGAGCTCGACCGGCTACCTTCACTTCGCATCGTCGCGACGTGCAGCGTCGGCTACGACAACGTGGACACGACCGCGGCGGCTGATCGCGGCGTCTGGGTGTGCAACGTCCCCGACTACTGCGTCGAGGAGATGGCCGACAGCTCCCTCGCCCTGCTCCTCGCGCTCATGCGCGGTGTCGTCGCCCTCGACCGGAGCGTCCGCGAGGGGAAGTGGGATCACGCGGTCGCAGGACCGCTCCGCACGAACCGGGGAACGCGGCTCGGGGTCATCGGGTTCGGGCGCATCGGCCGCGCGCTCGCTGCGCGTGCACTGGCGCTCGGATTCGAGGTCTGCGCGGTCGATCCCCACCTCCCGGACGAGGCGGTCAGCGGCTACGGCGTCCATCCGCTCACCCTCGACGAGGCGCTCACGAGCTGCGAGGTTTTCTCTCTGCACTCGCTCCTCACGGACGAGACGCGCGGGATGATCGGTGCCGAGCAGATCGCCCGCATGCCGCGCGGTGCCCTGATCGTCGATACGGCGCGCGCCGCGCTGGTCGATTTCGACGCGGTGCTCGAGGCGCTCGACTCTGGCCACCTCGGCGGGGCCGCCTTCGACGTCTTGCCGGTGGAGCCGCCGACCGCCGAGGCTCCGGCTCCCGAGCGGCCGACGCTGATCGTCAACCCGCACGCGGGCTGGTACAGCCCCGCCACCGAGCACGAGGCCTACCGGCGGCCGGCGGTCTCGGTCCGGGAGGCCCTGGAAGGCAAGCGGCCCATGGACGCGCTCGCACCGTGAACGCCTTCCGCTCTCCGCTCGCCCGCGACGCGAACGCCGGCAAGGTGGCGCTCGTCACGGGCGGCGGCACCGGGGTCGGTCGGGCGACTGCTCTGGAGCTCGCCAGGACCGGGGCGAAGGTTGTCGTCTGCGGCCGCCGGCCCGAGCCGCTCGACGCGGTTCAGGCTGAGCTCGGCGACGACTGCCTCGCGGTCCCGACCGACGTCCGCGAGCCGGAGCAGGTGGCAGCGCTCGTGGACCAGGCGGTCGAGCGGTTCGGGCGGGTCGACATCCTCGTGAACAACGCGGGCGGGCAGTTCCTCGCGCCTGCCGAGGAGATCTCTTTGAAGGGCTGGCGCGCCGTCCACCGCCTCGCCGTCGACGCGGTCTGGGATCTCACGCGGACGGTGGCCGAGCGGTCGATGATCCCGAACAAGGACGGAGTGGTCGTCTTCATCGGCTTCAGCCCCAGGCGCGGCATGGCCGAGATGGCGCACGCCGCCGCCGCGCGCGCCGCGATCGAGAACCTCGCGGGGAGCCTCGCGCTCGAATGGAGCCGACACGGCATCCGCACCGTGTGCGTCGCGCTCGGGAACATCGCCACCGACGGCCTCGACGGCTACGGGCCCGAGCGGGTGGCGGAATGGGAGCGGGAGGTGCCGCTCGGCCGACTGGGCACCCCGGAAGAGGCGGCCGCGCTCATCGCGTTCCTCAGCTCTCCGGGCGGCGGCTACGTGACCGGCACGACCGTCGTCATGGACGGCGGTCTCGACGTGTGAAGTCGTCGACGGCCTTCGTCGCCTCGTCCGTCTGCGCAAGCGCCGCGTAGCCGAGGCGCTCGATGAGCATCGCGGCCTCCCGCGAGGCCTCCGGGATGAGGTCGGCCGCGCGCTTGATCGTCTCGACTGCGAGCGGCGGTAGCGCGGCCAGGTCCTCCGCCAACTCGAGCGCGCGCTCGGCTGCCTTTCCGGCGGGGACGACCTCGCTGACGACACCGAAGGCGAGAGCCTCTGACGCGTCGAAGCGCCGGCGCAGGAGCATCAGCTCTTTCGCCCGGCCTGGACCGACCAGCCGCACGAGGCGGTACGCGCCGCCGGAGCTCGGAAGGATGCCGAGCTCGACCTCCGGAAGGCCGAAGTCCGCGGTCTCGTCGGCGATCCGGAAGTCGGCCGCCAGTGCGAGCTCGAGCCCGCCGCCGAGACACCAGCCGTGGACCGCCGCGATGGTCGGCATCGAGAGTGCCGCGAAGCGCTCGTAGACGTTGCCGGTATCCGCGTAGTAGGCGGCGATCGAGGCGGCGTCCGCGTCGGTGAACTCGTTGATGTCGGCGCCGGCGGAGAACGCCTTGCCCGCGCCGGTGAGAACGACGCAACGGCTCGTGCGCAGGTCGTCTCCTCCGAGCGCGTCGAGCAGTTCTCGCTCCATCGCGCCCGAAAGCGCGTTCAGCTTCTCTTGGCGCGAGAGGGTGAGCACGCACACCGGCCCTTCGCGGCGGATGTCGAGGAAGCTCACCGCCGGACTCCCTCGCGCACCGAGATGAGCTCTGGGGCGAAGCGCTCCATGAGAGACGGTGGGCCGACCGTTACGCGGATCCAGCCGTCGAGCCCGAACTCGCTCCCCGGTCTGACGAGAAAGCCGTGAACCACGAGCTCGGCGGCGAGCGCCGCGTCGTCGCCGCCGACGTCGACGAGCAGGAAGTTCGCCTCGGATGGGAGCGACTCCATCCCGGCCTCGGCGAGGAGGCCGGCGAGGAGGACACGTGCTTCGGCCGTTTGGAGGCGTCGCTCCTCGATCCGTTCCGGGTGCGCGAGGCAGGCGCGTCCAGCGGCGAGCGCGGCCCGGTTGACGTTGAACGGCTCCTGGACGACGTCGAGGAACGGCGCGAGCTCGGGGTGCGCGACCGCATAGCCGAGCCGCAGGCCGGCGAGCCCGAAGATCTTCGAGAAGGTGCGGAGGAGGACGAGGGGACGGCCGGCGAGGACGTCCGGCTCGCGATCGACGCGGCGCTCGGGGTCGGCGTACTCCCCGTAGGCCTCGTCGACGACGGCGATGGTGCCGTCCGGCAGCGCGCCGAGGAACTCCATCCACTCGGCGGCCTCGACGAGCGAGCCGGTGGGATTGTTCGGGTCGCAGATCCAGACGAGCCTGGCCTGCTCGCTCCGCGCCGTGTCGGCAAGGGCGGTCAGGTCGAGGCGGAAGTCCCGGTTCGGGACCCGGACGACTCTCGCCCCGGCGGCGGAGGACACCTGCGCGTACAGGCCGTAGGTCGGCGTCGGGACGACGACGGCCTCTCCGTCGCGGATGAACGTGTGCGCGACGGCGCCGATGAGCGCCTGGATCCCGTGTGCGGGGACGATCGTCTCGGCCGGGAGCTCGAGCCACACGGCGACGGCCTCGCGCAGGTCGCTGTAGGCCTGCTCGGGGTACATCCAGGCGTTCGAGAGCTCGTCCTTGACCGCATCGAGCGCGCCGGGGAGCGGGCCGAAGAGATCCTCGTTCCAGTTCAGCTTCGCGATCTCTTCGAGGCCGTGGGTGCGCCGGAGCTCCGAGAGGCTCGGGCCCGGGCGGTAGGGCTCCAGCCCGACGAGCGACGGGCGGACGAGATTGGCCCAGTCCATCGTCAGCCCGTGGGGGTCCACATCTCGAGGCGGGCGGGCAGGTGGACGACCGCGGGGCCGTCCGTGGCGAGCGCGCGGGCGAGCGCGTCGCCGAGAGCGTCCGGGATCGTCGACTCCACCGGAATCCCGAACGAGCGGGCGAGCTCCGGGAAGTCGGGCTGCTCGAGGTCGACGGCGAAAGTCTCGCCGTACGCGTCGCGCTGGTACTCCCGCAGGATCCCGTAGCCGCCGTCGTCCACGAGAAGCAGCGTGGTCGGCAGGTCGTACTGGCGCGCCGTGGCGAGCTCCTGGACGCCGTAGAGGAAGCCGCCGTCGCCCGCGACCGCGAGCGTCGGCTGGCCGAGCGCGACTCCGGCTCCCAGCGCCGCGGGCCAGGCGTAGCCGAGCGTCCCCGAGCCCAGCGGATAGAGGAACCTGCGCGGCTCGAGAGCCGGGAAATGCGCTCCGGCCCAGTAGGCGAGGATGGTCATGTCCCAACCGGCCGCGGCCTCCCGCGGGAGCGAATCCCGGATGGAGGCGAGGAGGCCGCGCTCCAGCTCCCGGCCCTGCCCGTCGAGGCCGGAGGAGATCCGCTCTCGGACGGCTCGGGCCCGCTCCTCGGCGCGCCCGTCGGGCTCGCGCCGCGGGAGCCGCTCCTCGAGGGCTGCAAGCGTCGCCCGTGCATCGCCGACGAGCCCGAGCGCGGGGAAGCTCGCGCCGATCCGCTCCTCGTCCGCGTCGATCTGGACCAGCTGCCCGCCGACCTGCAGCGTGTACTGCTGGGTCGTCTCGGCGCCGAGCTCGGAGCCGGCCACGAGCACCGCGTCCGCGCTCTCGACAAGCCCTCGGAAGGCTGCCTCGTCGCAGGCCGAGCCGGCGGAAAGCTCGTGGTCCTCCGGGAACGCGCCCTTGCCCATGTAGGACGTGACGACGGGGGCGCGCAACGCCTCTGCGACGGCACGGAGCTCGTCCCAGGCGCCCGAGCGAAGGACGCCGCTTCCCGCCCAGACGAGTGGTCTCTCGGCACCCGCGAGGATGCGTGCTGCCTCGTCGAGGCGATCCGTGGGCGGCACTGCCGGCGCGGGCGGGCTGCCGTCCAGTCCGCTGACCTGCGTGTCCGTCTCGCCGGTGAGGACGTCGACGGGGATCTCGACGAAGACGGGGCCGCTCGGCGGCGTCTGCGCGCGCTGCCACGCCTCGGCGAGCAGGTCCGGAACATCCTCGGCACTGCGCGCCCGGGCGACCCACTTGACGATGGGCTCGAATGACGCTCGCTGATCGCGCAGCTCGTGGAGGTAGCCGCGGCCGCGGCCGATCAGGTCGCGCGGGATCTGGCTCGCGATCGCGACGAGCGGGACGTGCGCGCTCGAGGCTTCCATCAGGCCGGTGAGGGAGTTGAGGGCTCCCGGGCCGGTGGAGAGAAGAAGCGCTGCCGGCTTTCCGCCGGCACGCGCGTACCCATCCGCCGCGAAGGCCGCGTTCAGCTCGGTGCGAAAGCCGACGTAGCGGACGGAGCTGGCGCGCAGCGCCTCCCAGATCCCGAGCGCGTGCACCCCGGGGAGCCCGAACGCCGTCTCTGCGCCGAGCGCCTCGAGAGCGTCCACGACGACGTGGCCGCCGATGCGGGTGCGGACCGCTTCGCTCACCGCGCGATCCTATCCCGCCGCATGAGAGGATCCGGCCGGTGACGACCCGGACCGAGTTTCCGCGCCCGATCCGGGAGATCGAGCACACGTGGCTGACGCTCTCCGACGGCTGCCGGCTCGCTGCCCGCATCTGGCTCCCGGAGGACGCCGAGTCGGATCCCGTGCCGGCGATCCTCGAGTTCCTGCCGTACCGCAAGGTGGACGGCACGGCGATCCGGGACGCCCGGCGCCAGCCCTACGTTGCCGGCTTCGGGTACGCGACGGTCAGGGTCGACATGCG
>JBKPRJ010000041.1:0-6614 GCA_046734455.1 Actinomycetota bacterium
TCGCGGGCGGCGAGCGCGGCGCGCACGGCGCGCTCGGGGTCGTCCTCGTGCGCGACCGGAGCCCCGAAGACCGCCATGACCGCGTCGCCGATGAACTTCTCCACGGTGCCGCCGAAGCGCTCGATCTCCGAGCGCAGGCGCGCGTAGTACGGCGAGAGCATCGCGCGCACGTCCTCCGGGTCGAGTTGCTCGGCGCGGCCGGTGAAGCCGACGAGGTCGGCGAAGAAGACCGTGACCACCTTGCGCTCCTCCCGCACGGCGGGCTGATCGGCCTGGAGCGGCGCGCCGCAGCTCATGCAGAAGCGCGCCGTTGCAGGGTTCACGTGGCCACATGCCGGGCAATCCATGCGCCAAGCGTACGCTGCCGGAGACCACACTTCGACCGGGCCGGAGTGCGGCTCCTGCTACGGTGTGGGCACGGGTAGGCGATCAAGCCTCCCGGTGAGATGAGCTTTCTCGTTTCCCTTTCGGGTTTTTCGAGGTAGGCAAGTCTCGACCCCGAAAGGAAATCGAACAACTTATGCAGCAATCGTTCCGCGAGCTCGGCGTGTCCTCGTCTGTCGTCGACGCGCTCTCCGCTCGCTCCATCGAAGCGCCGTTTCGCATCCAGGCGCTCGTCCTCCCCGACGCCCTCGGCGGGCTCGACATTCTCGCCAGGGCCCCGACAGGCTCCGGCAAGACCCTCGCCTTCGCCGTTCCGATCGTGGAACGGACGGAGCCGCCCGACGGCCGGCCTTCGGCGCTCGTCCTCGTCCCCACCCGCGAACTCGCGGGCCAGGTGACCGACGAGCTCCGCTCGCTCGCCAGGCCGAAGCACCTCCGGGTGGAGGCCGCCTACGGCGGCGTGCCGCTCAAGGGCCAGGCCAAGCGCATCAAGGGCGCGCACATCCTCGTCGCCACCCCGGGCCGCCTCGAGGATCTCGCCGAGCGGCGCCTCGTCGACCTCAGAGGCATCAAGATCCTCGTCCTCGACGAGGCCGACCGCATGCTCGACTTCGGCTTCAAGCCGCAGGTCGACCGCATCGTGCGCCGCCTCCCCCAGAACCGCCAGACGATGTTCTTCTCGGCCACGCTCGACGGCGAGGTCGGCAGGCTCGCCCGCGTGTACACGCGGAGCCCCGTCTACTGCGAGGCGGACCTCGCGACCGGCCAGCAGCCGGCCGAGATCGAGCACCGCTTCGTCCCCGTCACGACTGACACCAAGGTGAAGACGCTGGCTGAGCACATCCTCGCGTCCGACGGCCTCACGCTCGTCTTCGTGCGGACGAAGCGCGGCGCCGACCGGCTCGTGCACAAGCTCCGCAGCCACCACGTCGAGGCGGTCGCCATGCACGGGAACCTGAGCCAGAACGCCCGCGAGCGCGCGCTCGCCCGCTTCGGCTCCGGCAAGGTAAGCGCGCTCGTCGCCACCGACGTGGCCGCGCGCGGACTCGACCTCGAGGGCGTCACGCACGTGATCAACTTCGACCCGCCCGGGGAGGACAAGGGCTACGTCCACCGCACGGGCCGCACAGGGCGGGCAGGGCGAAGCGGCACCGCGATCACCTTCGTCCTCCCCGAGGAGCAGGGCGAGACGGGCCGGGCGGCCCGCCGCCTCGGGCACCACGAGGAGTTCGCGGACGCAGGCATGCGCGCGGCGCCCGCGAAGCTCGTCTACACGAGCCGCCGCGGCCGGCGGTCGAAATGGTAGGTATCTGCGGGAGGGGGCGCTGATGGCGAAGAAACGACAGACGTTTTCCAAGATGAGCCGCGACCGCGAGCTCAAGGAGAAGCGCGCGGCGAAGGCGGCGAAGCGGGAAGAGCGAAAGCGCCTGCGGGCCGAAGGGATCGATCCCCTCGAGGAGCAGCTCAACCCTGACGCAAACCCTTCTGCCCCCGATAGTGATTGACGTAGAGAGCGGTTAGGATCGGGCCTCTTGAAGGCCCTCCTCCTCACGCTTGCCGCGATTGCGGCCCTCGGACTCGCCGCGTGTGACAGCGGCAGCGAGGCTACGAGCACGGGGCCGCTCGCGCTCGAGCAGCGAGTCGTAACCGCGGAGGATGCGCCCGACGCGAAGCCGGACCCCGTCGAGACGGGCGTGACCGTCTCGACGCCGGAAGAGTTCATCGACCAGTTGGGCGAGTCGTTCATCGATCCGAGCGACGAGGACGTCGCCGCCTTCGAGTCGGCCGGATTCGTCCAGGCGATCGACGACACGCTCTTCCTGCCGCTGGGCGACGTCACCACGCATTCCCGCGCCAACCCGCACATCCGCACCACCGTGATGCAGTTCCAGTCGGCCGAGGGTGCGAAGACCGCCGTGGCCATCGAGCACGCGGACAATCTGAGGCCCTGCCCCGAGAACTGCGCCACGTCGGCCGAGGAGTTCGACGTCGACGACATCCCGGGCGCTCTCGGCTCCAGGCGCTACGCGACCCAGGAGTCGATCGACGCGACAGGCGCGAATGACGTCCAGCCGTACGAGGACTACCAGATCGTCTTCTCGGACGGCGTGTTCGCTTATCGCGTCCGGTTGCACGGTTCGCCCGGCTCGGTCACGGAGGATCAGGCGAAGGACATCGCGCAGTCGCTCTACGACCGCGTGCACGGCCGGCCCGCCGGTTAGCAGAGCACGTGTCGCCGCCCGCCGTCGCGGGAAACTACGCGCATACGCTTGCAAAGGACACGTCGAGACGGGAGGGCCGATGGCCACGAAAGCTGATTTCACCGAGGAAGAGTGGGAGACCCTGCAGAAGGGCGTCACTGGCGCCGGCTTCTGGATGACGATCGCCGACCGCGGCTTCTTCGACACGTTCAAGGAGTCCGCCGCGATGGCGAAGCACCTCGGCGCCGCACGCCAGAACTCGGAGAGCACGCTCGTGCGCGACCTCGGCGACACGAAGGGGACGGGCTTCGGCTGGCGCTCTTCGCCGGAGGAAATCGAGGGCGAGACGATCGGTGCTCTTGTCGCGGCGCAGCACATCCTGGAGACGAAGGCCCCGGACGAGCTTGCGGCCTATCGCGCGTTCGTCCTGGACGTGGCACAGTCGGTGGGCGCCGCGGCCGAAGGCGGCGAAACCGCGGAGGCGGGGACGCTCGAGAAGATCAGAACCGCCGTCGGCGCCTAGCGACGCGCGAGCAGTAGTCGGTCGCGCTTCATGGCGCGCAACGTGCGCACGATTCTCGCGACGGCCATTGCAGGGCGCCCGATCGACCTCCTAGGGTGCAACCGTGGACTCGACCGGGGTCTTCGAGGGGCTGAACCCTGAGCAGCGCCGCGCCGTCGAAGCGGTGCGCGGACCGGTCTGCATCCTCGCCGGCGCCGGCTCCGGCAAGACAACGACGATCACGCGCCGCATCGCAAATCAGGTCGTGACGGGCGCGTTCGCCCCGTCGCAGATCCTCGCCGTCACGTTCACCGACAAGGCGGCCGGCGAGCTGCGCGCCCGGCTCGCGCGCCTCGGCGTCACGGGAGTTCCGGCGAGAACCTTTCACGCGGCCGCCCTCGCCCAGCTCCATCATTTTGCTCCGGAGAGGACCGGGTCCGTCCTCCCATCGAAGGCGCTCCTCGTCAGACAGAGCGCCGGCTCGCTCCCGCGGCCGTTCCGCTTCCGCCCGCTCGCCGACCTCGCGAATGAGATCGAGTGGGCGAAGAACCGCCGCCTGACGCCCGCGAAGTACCTCGAGGGGCTCGGCGAGCACGAACCGCCGGTGCCGCCCGACCTCATGGCGGGCGTCTTCTCGGGCTACGAGCGCCGCAAGGAAGCGCAGAGTCTCCTCGACTTCGAGGACCTGCTCGAGCTCGCCGTCCGCCTCTACGACGAGGACGAGCCGGCGCGCGAGACGTTCCGCGCGCGCTACCACGCGTTCACAGTCGACGAGTACCAGGACGTCAACCTCCTGCAGCAGAGCCTCCTCGACCGTTGGCTCGGCGAGCGCGACGACGTCTGCGTCGTCGGCGACGACTACCAGTCGATCTATTCGTTCACGGGCGCGACGCCGGAGCATCTCCTCGCCATGCCGAGGCGGTTTCCGGACGCGATGGTCATCCGACTCGAGCGCAACTACCGCTCGACGCCCGAGATCCTCGCGTTCGCAAACCGGCTCGTGCCGAGGCTCGGCGGGTCGGAGAAGGTGCTGACCGCGACGCGGCCCTCCGGAGAGGAACCTCTCGCCCGGCCCGAGCCGCTCGTCGAGAGCGAGGTCGCCGCCGTCGTCACGCGCATCGAGGCGTTGCGCGGCGAAGGCGTTCCACTCGAAGAGATCGCGATTCTGTACCGGATCAACTCGCAGTCCGAGGACTTCGAGGAGGCTCTCTCGCACGCCGGCATCCCCTACCAGGTGCGCGGCGGCGCCTTCCTCGCCAGGCCGGCGGCGCGGCACATGCTGCGCGCCCTGCGACGCTCGGGCGAGGCGCCGGCCGCCGAGACGGTGCGGGCGACCGCGCAGGCTCAGGGTCTCCTCGCCGAGATTCCCGGCGGGCTCGGCGAGGAGGAGGCGACCAGGCAGGCCGACCTCGCCCGCCTCGTCCGGCTCGCCGAGGAGTTCGACGACGGCACCAGGACGGCCGCCGACTTCCTCGACGACCTCCAGGAGCGCTTTCAAGGCGAATCGCAGGGGCGCGGCGTCAACCTGCTCACCTACCACCGCGCCAAGGGTCTCGAGTTCGAGGCGGTCTTCCTGCCGCGGCTCGAAGAGGGGCTGCTGCCGTACAAGCGCTCCCGCAGCGCGGAGGCGCTCGCCGAGGAGCGGCGACTCCTTTACGTCGGCGTCACGCGCGCGAAGTCGTGGCTCTTCCTCAGCTGGTCCGCGAACGGCAAGCCGAGCCGCTTCCTTGCCGAGTTGGGCGTGCGGAGGCCCGCAGCGCCGAAGGCCGAGACCGCGCTCGACGGCGTGCCCGCTGCACGCTTCGCCGCCCTCAAGCGCTGGCGGCTCGAGCAATCGCGGTCAGAGGAAGTGCCCGCCTTCGTCGTCTTCAGCAACCGGACGCTCGAGGAGATCGCCCGCGTGGACCCCGGAACGCTCGGCGAGCTTGCCGCCGTGTCCGGCGTCGGCCCGGCGAAGCTCGAGCGCTACGGCGAGCCGGTTCTCGCCGAGCTCGCGGCTCTGCGGAGCGCCGAGTCGATCGCCTCCTGACGACGAGTCGAAGCGCGTGAGAACGAGGAGGGGGCGGCTCGCGGCCGCCCCCTCCGGTCGATGCAGAGCGTCTCGGCTACGGAGTCGGATCGAGTCCCGACCAGCCGAAGATGTCCGTGTTCCTGCCGCTCGACGTCGTAGGCCATGCGTTACACAACGGCCTACGGATCGACGGACAAAAGCACCCTTGCGGGCAGCCGCGGGCTAGCGCCGCAGGCGAATCGCGTTCAGGTCGTTCTCGACAATCTCGGCGGCACGGGCAGCCACGTCGTCGATGTCGTCGTGCTCGGCGTGGAGGTAGCGGCCGGCCAACGCGTCCAGTCGACCTGAGGCGAGCGCCCGGATGAGACGCGGTGCGAGCTCGGGCGGCGTCCACGGCGCGTCGTCCCCGGCTTCGTCCGTCAATCTCGTGCGGACAAGCCCCGGGCTGATGGAGAAGACCGGGATGCGGCCTTCGAGCTGGTTGGCCAGAGTCTCGGAGAAGCGGTGTACGGCCGCCTTGCTCGCGCCGTACGAGGTTCCTGAACTGCCAGGGAGGTATGCCGCGCCGCTCGCGACGTTGACGATCCGGCCCCGACCACGCTCGAGCATCCCCGGGATGACGGCGCGGTTGCAGAGGTAGACGCCGAGGACGTTCACCTCGAACGTCCGCCACCAGTCGCCCGGCTCCATCTCCCAGGCGGTGTCCTCGTCGGGCGCGATGCCCGCGTTTGCGACGAGGAGGTCGATCGGGCCGAGCTTCTCCTCGGCCTCGCCGACCATCGCCTCGACCTGCGCGCGGTCGGAGACGTCGCACTGAATCGCGATGCCGCCGACCTCTGCTGCGACGCCGTCGATCTCGTCCTTCGAGCGGGCCGACACGGCGACCTTCATGCCTGCGTCGGCAAGCTCGATCGCGACGTTGCGGCCGATCCCGCGTCCGCCGCCGGTGACGAGCGCTACACGGCCAATGAGGTCTTCGCCCTCTGCCACGAAACCATCTTAGGCGGCTCTCGCCCTGCGCAGCCCAGGCTCGTAAGCTAGGCAGCGCCTTGGCCGTTCACGCTGACGAGGTAGTGCTCACGACCTGCCCGCGGGATTGCTACGACGCCTGCGGAATCGCGGTCGTCAAGCGGAACGGGACGATCAGGCACGTTCGCGGCGATTCCGATCACCCGGTCAGCCGCGGAAAGCTCTGCCGCAAATGCTCGATCGGCTACAACGGCGCCTTCCTCGACCCGAAGGCGCGGCTGACTCGCCCGCTCCGCCGAGCCGGCGCGAAGGCCGAGGGTCGCTTCGAGCAGGTCTCGTGGGACGAGGCTCTGGGCGAGATAGCCGAGCGGCTGCGGGCGATCGAAGCGGGCCCGGGCGCCCACACCGTCCTGAACGCCCACTACACGGGCACCTTCTCGCTCCTCGGCTACTTCTTCCCACTGCGCTTCTTCAACCGCCTGGGAGCGACCGAGGTCGACCCGGACACGATCTGCAACAAGGCCGGGCACGTCGCGCTCGAGTACCT